>NZ_PGFJ01000001.1:0-336959 GCF_002797815.1 Mucilaginibacter auburnensis | reverse complement strand
TGCCTGCAACATTACGGCAGACCATTGCGGCCACCATTATTCAGGATCAGATCTCGGCGGAGCATCCGTTTTCTGCATTGATCGTTCCGCCTTTGGCTGCTGCCTTAAAGGTTCCCCATGCCAATCCCGAGGTTGTTTTTATTCCTGATGACCCCGCTTTTGGCGAGCATCGTGCTGATTTTGCCAACCAGGTGTTTTTATTTGAAGAGCGGGAGCCGCTTGATGCGAAAAAAACCGACAACACGCAGAAAGCACAGGACCGTTTGCAGGAAGACAATGACAATACAGTTGACCAGAAAACGGTGCTTCGCGCACGCCTTTTAGATATGTTGCTGGGCGATTGGGACCGCCACGAAGACCAATGGCGCTGGGAGCGCGTAAAAGGGACCAATGGCACCGTTTATGAACCTGTTCCGCGCGACCGTGATCAGGTATTTTATAGTACATCGGGCGTGCTGCCCTGGTTGGTTTCAAGGCATTTATTAATGTCAAAATTTCAAAGTTATGAAGACCACATCCGCTCAATAAACCGCTGGAATTTTAATGCCCGCTCTTTTGATCGTTACTTTTTAAATGGTCTTAGTCAGGAGGATTGGGAAAAGGAAATTGCTTTTGTGCAGCAAACTTTAACTGATGATGTGATAACACGGGCAATAAAACGTATGCCCGCCAATATTTATGTACAGGGAGGCGAAGAATTAAAGCGTAAAATGATAGCGCGCCGGGATATTCTTAATAAGCAGGCCTTGAAGTACTACAGGTTTTTATCATCAACTGTTGAGATACCAGCTTCAGACAAGCATGAGTATTTTGATATAACTAACCTGCGTGATGGTAAACTTAGTGTGGTGATCAACAAAGCTAAAAAGGGTGGCGCAAAGGAGCAGGTGATCTACAGTCGCACTTTTGATCCGAAAGTTACTGATGAGATCCGCCTGTATGGCATGGATGGAGAAGATACCTTCAAAATACATGGCGATAAAAACTCACCGATAAGAGTGCGGATGATAGGTGGCGGTGGAGAAGATACTTTCAGCGTTGACAGTACACTTAACGGTAAAGGCGGGCGATATGTGTATGATCGTTCAGATAAGAAAAATAATTATCCCAATAAAGGATTGAGGTTACGATTAGGTACCGATAGTACGGTTAACGGCTTTAATAAGTTCAACTTTAAGTATGACTTTTTTCAGCCGCTCATATTGGGCAGCTTTAATAAGGATTACGGTCTGCAATTTATAGGCAACTTTATATGGCAAAAGCATGGTTTCCGCAAAGAGCCATACGCTTTCAGGCAGAGCTTAATGGTTAGTTACAGCTTCACATATAATTCGCTGTTGTTGAACTATAATGGCATTTTTAAAGATGCTATTGGCAACAATGATCTGGTAGTGAATGTGCTGAACAAAGGGCCTAACTATACCAGCAACTTCTTTGGCGTAGGTAATAATACCGTGTTTGAAAACACAGGCAACCGCCGCCTGCGGTATTATCAAAACGTTTACAATTACACGGAAGCTGATGTACGCGTAAAGCATTATTATGAAAATAAATGGAACATAAGCGGAGGTATAGTAGCTCAATATTACAACGGTGATCCGGATGATAACACCGACAGGTTCTTGAACGCCTACAACCAGCTTCATCCTAACGAGAAGGTGTTTTCATCACAAATAAATGCGGGATTAGTTGCCGGCTTTGGCGTAGATACCCGTAACCAGGGGGCTATTCCACATAAAGGGGTTTATTGGAACACTAACCTACTGGCAGTTAAAGCGCTAAATTCAAACTCGCACACCTTTGGTCAAATACAAACAGATTTTAGTTTTTATGTTGATCCGCTACGCGACTCTTCATTGGTACTGGCTGTGCGTACAGGCGGTGGTACATCGTTTGGTAACCCATCCTATTATCAGCAGTTAAAACTGGGCGGTAATCAAAACCTGCGAGGTTATTACATTGGCAGGTTTACCGGCAAGAGCATGGTATACAACAATGTTGAGCTGCGTTTGAAGGTATTGGATTTTGCATCGTATTTATTACCGGGCACCTTGGGCCTGGTTGGCTTTAATGATGTTGGCCGTGTATGGGCGCCCGGCGAAACCTCATCGCAGTGGCATGTTGGTTATGGCGGCGGCATTTACTTTTCTCCGGCGCAGCTGATATTGATACAAGCGGTAGCCGGTTTTTCTAAAGAAGGAGCTTATCCGTATATACAGGCGGGCTTTAGGTTTTAAACACGGTTCATTCTGAACAGAGTGAAGAATGTTATACGAATTGCTAAATAAGCGCTTGGTCAGCCGCTTATACAAGATTCTTCACTCCGTTCGGAGTGGCAAATTTAGCCTAACTGCTCATACAATTTATCGTATGATGCAGCGCGCAATACCGCCAGGTTCTGGTTATGAAGCACGCCAACGCGCAGTGCTTTTAGTCCTGACACGCCCTGCAGGTCTTCCACCTCCAATTTTTCAACAGTTTTATCCAGTATACCTTCAGCTTGCAATATTTTAATGTATTTCTTGTACTCGCGTTCTTCTTCGGCTTTCGCGTATACGATGGTGATCTTGCCCTGTTGAGTGATGCGTTGGGTAGTTCCCTTTATATTGGCCTTATCAATACGTTTTTTAATTACCTCGTATCTGATATTATAAGCGCCGTCTACATCAAAGTGCTTTTCATCCATGCGGAAACGAATGGCGATAGGTGTGCTGAAAACCAGTATAAGCGAGGTAACCCCCAATTGATACGGCAGGATGCTTTTTAACTCAAACTGCTCTATTTCCATTTCTGCAATCACACGTAGCTGCCACAACCGCAGTCGTTTTAAATCTTGGGGCTTGAAGTTTAGCTTAGGGGCAATGTTTGCACCCATGTACATATTATGCTCAATGCCATCTGTTTTAAAACGTTCAAAGTAATGCGGGAAATATTGCTGTATCTCGGCCTGCCGCGCATCAATAACATTAATTAGTTTTTGATTAATAAGCGACAAGGTTTTTTCGTAATTGCGGCGTTGCTGATGGAAAGCGCCGGTATGTGCATCGGCTTGTTCAAAATAAGTAGCTACTTCATCTTTTGCAGGTAGCGAACGCAACACGGTATAAACCCGCGTTTCAATATAGTGCTGTATCTGTTGCTCGGTATCTGCACGCAGGCCGGTGTTTAACTCGTCATAAAAAGTACGGAGGTCAAACAATAGCTCTTCAATGGCTAAGTCCTTGCCCGGGCGCTTGGCCGCATCCAAAATAGCTATGAGCGCCTTTAGTTGGTTACCAATATCAATTTGTACACTCCGGTTGCGGGTTATTGATGATTCGCCAATATCAACCTGGCCGTACAGTGGGTAAACATCTTTAAAAGTAATTTCTTTAAAATTATAGTCTAAGCCGGCATTCGTTTCGGTGATATAATTGGTAGCCTCGCGCTTAAACTTCCAGTAAACGCTGGGGTGCAGGGTAGTATAATGTTCTTGAATAAGGGCCTGCACATGGTTTTGCATCTCCTGCACTTTGCGGTCAATGGTATCAACCAAAAACGGCATTATAATATCCAGCTTGTTGGCTGTAACGCTATTTAATACATTTTTTTGAGGCGATACTAACTCCAATACCCCCAGCAAAGTGTCGTTTTTGATTACAGGCGCCAAAATAAAGCTTTGCACCCCCTGGTCGTGTAAATGCTTAAGCAATTTGCTGTCAGGATATTCCAGTAGCATTTTTTCAACGTCAGAGCCTGCAAAATAGGTTTGATCATGCATGATGCACTGATAGGGCTCTCCGCTTAGCCTGGCATCCATTTCACAACCTAATATATAGCTGTCAAATTTTAAGCCTACAGCTTTGTTATTAAAGTAGCCCTCATCCATATCAAATCTGGAAAAGCCAATTCTGATATCGGGCAACCTGAATATGGAACGAAAAGCGTTTTGAAGACTTTCCTTAACCACTTGTGGCGGTTGTTTACTCAACAGGTCTTCTTTGAGGGTAGATAATGCGCTTTCTGTTGTCACATCAACCAGATTCATTATTACAAAGCCCTTAATTGTCCAATGGTCAACCGGGAAGGTTTTTTTCCAAAGTGCGAGGTCATCATAATTATCTATCAGCTCACTGATCTGTTCCGGCGTAATTTCGGGAGCTTCTTTTGTTGGCAGAATTTCTAAAAAATCGCCATTATATAAAATGCGATAGTGCTTTACAATTCCATCTTTGGTAGGAATATCGTAAAAAAGCGGTCGGCTAAAATCAAAATGAACGTTATAAAACTCGCTTAAAATAATGCAGCAGCTTAATACATAATATTGATGTTCTGTAAAGTCGCGTATATTGATAGAAAAATCGGGCCCGGCATCATTCAAGATATTTTGAAAGCGCTGCGTTTTGTTAAAAGCTAACGACTGGTAGGGCAGGCTTACCGCTTTTATTTCATTAAGGGTAAGGTCTTCGGGGAAAAGGTCGGCCAATAGTTCTCTTATCAGCGCCTCATTTTCGTTCATTTGCTTGATGTCGGTAATGCCATCCCGAAGTTCAGGGTGTTGATTTACGCGAGCTAAAAGATCTGTAGCATAAGCGCTACGCCAGTTAGTGCTATCCGCAGCTGTTGCCTCCAGCTTTTCAATTACTTTATGAAATGAAAACTGAAAGCGTAAGGGTTTGTCGGTGAACAGCGTTAGCATGATATTTAAGAAACGCTGCAAAGTTAATTATAAAAGCATTAGAGCCCATAATGGTTAAGCTATATTACATTTAAATGAAACACAGTAGCTTACCGGCAAATGGCTATTGTGCAGGCTGGTTGGCTTTAAGGAAAGATAAAGATACTGCCGTGCCTGCACCTAAAATGGCGCCGCCTGCAACATCGGTAGGATAATGTACTCCCAGATACATGCGCGAATAGCTAACCGACCCCGCCCATAAAAATGCAGGGGCTATAACATACCATTTAGGGTAGGCAATGGATAACGCTGTAGCTGTAGATATAGTGGATGATGTATGACCAGAAGGGAATGAGTACTCGGAGGCATGATAGACCGGAACAATTTTAATGTTTTGAACAAATGGCCGGGGGCGTTTTACTATAACTTTTATAAGTTGATTTAGTCCGTAGGTTATTGCAGTACTGCTGGCTACATAAAGCGCGTTTTCACGCATTTGCCTGTCGTTACCAATAATTCCTCCTGCCAAAAGTGCTGCGGGCACACCAATGTCTCCGTAAGTGTAAGTTTTGGTAAGGAACAACATGAATGCAGTTTTTTGAGGAGTGCGGTTCTCCGCAAGGTTGATCATAACGCGATCATCCCACCGCTGTAACGCACGCTGGGCAGAGCAACAATACCCGGATAAGGTAATAGTTATAAAAACGAAAATAAATTTTAACCTCTGTTGCATGTTTTAATTACCGCAACACAAGTTATTAAATTATTACAGCCGCAGCAAATTGAAATTTGGCAGATAGCAGTAAATGTTTATTTAAACACTCTAAAATTACGATGCCTTGGCAAGCGGCCTGAGTTTTATTACAGTATCAAGAGATACGGTTTTAGCTGCGTCGAGTTCGGCATACTTCTCTCTTAATTTTTTTAATAGCTCAAAACTGAAAGCATCTTCCAATGGCAAATGGTAATCGCATACAGTTTTAGGATGCAATTGTAACCTGTCAGCACCTACTTTCAGATTTTCATGATTAATGTGAGTTAGCCCGGTTAAATGGTCGGTATCAAATATAACAAAGGTGTCTATCCGGTTTCCTTCTGTATCTGTGTATATAACAGATGCGTTTGCTTTGTACGCTTTCATTAGGCAGCTTTTATTAAGTTCAGGTTTTGTAAATCAATTGATATAATGTTCTTTAATTCAAGATCAATAGCAGAGATTAATAGCAAAGTTTTCGAGTCTAAGTTTTCCATTTCAGTTTTTCAAACTTGTAACTAAAACTGTGCCGTTAGCATATGAGCTAATAAAATTTTTGTCACCAGCCAATTTTGGCTATTTTAGAATACATTTCAGCAAATAATGTGTCTTTAAGAGTTGTTGCTATTTAGAAAATGCAGCGCCAGACAATTCCCATAAGTTGTAGACTTTTTGCCAGCTAAGGGGAGGCTTTTTAAAAAACGAGCAAAGTGGTCAATTATTTTGCCAAAAGATTGCACTTTTGTTTTATTTCAATAATTTTACAATTGTTTGCGATTCTATTTAGCAAACATATAAACCAATTATAACTAATTAATTGCAATGGGTGAAATTAAGCGCATTGTCGAGCAGGATGATAAGCAGCTGGTTGTTCGTTTAATTTTGGGCGATGAAAAGGCCTTTGATCTTTTGTACAATAAGTATCATGTGTCTATTTACCGCAACATTTTAAAGTTGGTAAAAAGTGAAGATACAGCGAAAGATATTTTACAGGAGGTGTTTGTTTGTTTGTGGGAGAAGAGGAACAAAATTGATGTTAATAAACCCATTGCCAACTGGTTGTTTGTTATAAGCTACAACAAGTCTATCAGTTTTCTTAAAAAGTGTGCTAATGCGCTTGTAATTTTTGAAGATGTAATTATTGATATCTCGGCAGATAATGCGGAACCCTTTATAACAGAAGAAAAATTAGCCTTTATTGAAAAAACAATAAATAGGTTGTCTCCACAAAAAAAGCGGGTGCTCGAACTTTGCAAAATAGAAAGAAGAACCTATGAGGAGGCCGCTAAAGAAATGGGCATATCCCGCCATACCGTTAAGGAATATCTCACAGATGCGGTAGCCACGCTTAAATTTCACGTAAAAAACCACTTTGATGACCCTGCAGTAGTGGCTCTTGTACTATTGTTTATGCCTTTTTTAAAAAAATAAATAACATACCCCCCCTTTTCATAGGGTGCTGTGTATTTAGGCATATAAACCATTCGGATTTTTTTATTTCATGGAATACTCAAAGGAAAACTTAGCGGCTTTGCTGCGTAAGCAGCAATGGACTGCGGACGAGTATAAGTGGCTGTTGCAATATATTAACCATGAGGACAACTCCGAATTGGAGCATGTTGCGCGCGAGGATTATGAGCAGCAGCTAATACACGCTTACAACAATCAATTGCCATTTTCCACCGAGGTTCTGGCTAATATTCACAGCAAGTTAAAAGAAAACGAGGCACAACGTAAGCAATTTAAATTGAGCCGATGGGTGGCCGTTGCAGCCTCTGTAATTGGTGTTTTATTCTGCACGGTTGTTTATCTGCATAATAAAAACATTGAGGTAAAGCCTAAACTTACTGATAATCTTATAAAAAATGACGTTGCTCCCGGTACAACCAAGGCAATGCTTAAACTTTCAAATGGCTCAACAGTTGTTTTAAATGACGATAAAACAGAGCATATAGCACACCATGGCGGTGCCGATATAGTTGAAGATGGAGGTAAGCTTTCTTTCAATAAAGAAAGCGCTGCTTCTGTTAATGACAATACCTATACCTTATCATATAATTCTTTAATCACACCACGCGGCGGACAATTTCAGCTTCAGTTAGCTGATGGCACCAGAGTTTGGGTCAATTCTGCCTCCCAACTACAATTTCCTGCAGTATTTAAAGGCAAAGAGCGCAGGGTAAAGTTAGTTGGCGAAGCCTATTTTGAAGTGGCAAAAAATAAGGAAATGCCTTTTATAGTTGAAGTTGGATCTTCGCAAGTAAAAGTGCTGGGTACCCATTTTAATATACGTGCTTATGCTGAGGAAGGCAAAACTCCTGTTGAAGCCACATTGCTTGAAGGTTCTATCAGGTTTACCAATGCTGATAACTCGGTTTTACTTAAACCGGGAGAACAGGCAAGCTTAGCAGCCAATGGGGCTTTAGCATTAAACGAAAACGTGGATACAGACGAAATAACAGCTTGGAAGAATGGGTTTTTCCACTTTCAAAAGCGACGTCTTGACTTTATCATGCGTGAACTGGCACGCTGGTATGACATTGAAGTGGTTTACAAGGACCCGATAGATGCATCTTTTTTTGCAGAAATGCCTAAAAACACAAACTTGTCTGATGCCTTAAAGGCATTGCAACTAACCGGGAAGGTAAGGTTTGCTGTAGATGGTAAACGGGTAACCGTGTTAAAACAATAACCAATTAATAACACAACATAAAACCAATTATAACCAAAGGCTAAAAAGTAAAACATTAACCGCTATGCTGTTTCCAAATAGTTTGGGGACGGGGTAGGTTTATTGAGCCAAAAAAGCCGGAAGCGTTACCAGCACTCCCGGCGTATTAAGGTTTAATAATCAAGCATTGTCATACCAATTTTCAAACTAAACCCGTGTAAAATTATGCATTTAATTTTTATCTTTTTTAAAGGCAGAAAAGGGCGGTTTTCTTTATCGACTTTCTCTTTAAATAAGAAAGTAATAGCTATGAAGTTAACCGTCATTTTTCTCCTGTTTTTTTATTCACAATCAATAGCGAACAGTTTCGCTCAAAGGGTAACCTTATCAGAGAAGGATGCATCCCTGGCAGCAGTGTTTACTAAAATCAAGAGTCAAACTAACTATACGTTTGTTTACCCAGACGCATTGTTAAAGAAAACAAAGCCCGTTACGGTTGATGTTAAGAACGTCAGCATTGAGAACGCCCTTAAAAATTTGTTGGCAGATCAACCTGTTACGTTCAGTATCGTTAACAAGATAATTGTTATAAAAGAAGTTGAAAACAAGGAAATTGTTTCAACTGCGCCCCGATTTTTGGTGGGCGGTCAAGTACTTGATGAAAAAGGCGAGCCGGTTACTGGTGCCACCATTAAAATAAAAGGTACAGATGTAGCTGTAGCCAGTGATCAAAATGGCCGCTTTTCAATAAACGCTCCGGCGGGATCTGTATTGGTTGTATCTTTTATTGGTTACAAACCGCAGGAAGTAACTGTTAGCAGCAATCAATTAAACCTTACCATAAAACTACAGGTTGAAGAGCAAGGACTTAATGAAGTTGTGGTGGTTGGTTACGGTGAGCAGAAAAAAGCAAGCGTTGTTGGTGCTATAACACAAACTATGGGTAAAGACCTCCAACGTACAGGTGGTGTTACCAACCTGGGTATGGCCTTAACAGGAAATTTGCCGGGTGTTATTACCACAGCTTCTTCCGGGCAGCCAGGCGGCGAGGATCCACAGATCGTAATTCGTGGTGTAACTTCATGGAACAGTAGCTCGCCATTAATTTTGGTGGATGGTGTTGAAAGATCTATATCTAACATAGACATTGGTTCTGTAGAAAGTGTATCTGTGCTTAAAGATGCGTCGGCTACAGCTGTATACGGTGTGCGTGGTGCCAATGGCGTTATATTGATTACTACTAAGCGTGGTGTTGAAGGCAAAGCCCAAATTACCGTACGATCAAATACAACTACAAAGATCGCGTCAAAATTACCGGCGAAATACGATTCGTACGACGCATTGATGTTAAAAAACCAAATTATAGAGAGAGAGTCTATTGCCGACATAAATACGTGGTCTGGATATACTCCCAAACAGCGAATTGATAAGTATCGCTATCCAGCTGATGCTTACGAGGCTGATCGCTATCCAAATGTTGACTGGGAAAAGGAACTGTTCAGAAGCAGTGCTCAATCATATAATAACTCTATAAATGTTTCGGGTGGTTCAAAATTGGTAAATTATTTTGCCGGAGTAGACATAACCCAGGAAGGAGATTTGTTTAAGACCTTTCAAAATAACAGGGGGTATAACTCTCAATTTGGTTATAACAGGTTTAACGTTCGTAGTAACCTTGATTTCAATCTTACTAAAACTACTAAATTTTCAACCAAGTTATTTGGTTCAAACGGCGTGCGCCAGGTTCCTTTCGGTTTAGCTAATGGGGATGGCTCTTACTGGTCATCAGCTTATCGTACAGCACCGGATTCTTTCAAACCAATATACCAAAGCGGATATTACGGTTTTTATCCTGTGGCAACTCAGGATCAGCCTAATGCTGCTTTTTGGCTGGCTTATTCGGGCGTTGAAAAACGTACAACAACACAGCTAACAACAGATTTTATTTTGCAGCAGGAACTAAGTATGGTAACCAAAGGACTGAGTGTTAGGGCCAGCCTTTCTTTAGACAATACTTTTGCTGAGAACGGCCGTGGTATAAATGACCAGTTTAATCCGGCTCAGCGTATGTATATAGACCCAAGCACCGGTATTGTATCATACGAACAACCAAGAAACACAGGTACACAATTTGACTTTAATGATGCTATCGCCTGGTCATCTGCTGGTGGTACTGTAGCCAATGGCAGCATATACAGAAACATAAACTACCAGTTTCATATAAATTATGCACGTAGCTTTGGCGATCACAGCATAACCGGTTTGGCTGTGTTGCAACGCCAGCGTAATGCAACCGGAGGAAGCTTTCCACGATATCGCGAAGATTGGGTTTTCCGTACAACGTATAATTACAAACAAAAGTATCTTTTTGAGGCCAACGGCGCTTATAACGGATCTGAGAAATTCGGGCCTAATTATCGATTCGCTTTTTTTCCGTCTTTGTCAGCCGGTTGGGCAATCAACAAAGAGAAATTCATGGAGAAGCTAACTTTTGTAAGTCAGCTTAAACTAAGGGGTTCATGGGGAAGAATTGGAGACGACAACGTTGGAGGTGACCCGTGGCTGTTCCGCGACTCGTATATATATGGCGGAAATACGCAAATGGGCAGCCCGGTGGCTAATACGCCATATACTATATACAGACAAGGCGCCATCGGTAACCCGAATATTTCCTGGGAAACTGCAGAAAAACGTAACGTTGGTGTAGATTTTGGGTTTTTTAACGGCGACATAGCTGGTAGTGTAGACGTGTTCAATGACAGAAGGACAAGGATCATGATAGGTGGCCCTTCACGTGCTCTACCATCGTTTTTTGGTTATGGCAACTTAGTACCAAATGCCAACCTGGGCGAGGTTAAGAGTAAGGGTTACGAAATAGAACTACGCTTAAACCACAGGTTTTCAAATGGTTTGCGTGTGTATCTAAACACAGCCATGACGCATGCTACCAACTTAACAGTATTCCGTGATGACCCGGCTTTAACCCCGGCATATCAAATGCAGCAGGGTTATGCAATAGGACAAACCCGTAGTTATATTGATAATGGCTTCCTAAAAAGCTGGGATGACCTGCTTGGAAGTACAGTTCGCTCGGCCAATAACCAAAATAAACTACCTGGTGATTATAACATAGTTGATTTTAATGCAGATGGTGTGATTGACGCTAAAGACCAGGCGCCTTATGGTTATACTGGTACTCCTCAAAACACTTACAATGCATCTATAGGTTTTGACTGGAAAAATTTCAGCTTTTTTGCCCAGTTCTATGCAGTAAACAACGTTACGCGTTTTATCAACTTCCCTGATTTTCAAGGAAAGAGTAATGTGATGTTTGTTGAAAGACCATTTTATTATCTGCAAAATGGCGGTGGCGAGGTACCTCCACCACGCTGGAGTGTTCTTGACGGCATAGGCGGGTCTGGCACGCGCTACTCTTACGATGGATCGTACGTTCGTTTAAAGAACGTTGAAATAGGTTACGCGCTTCCGGTTAAGGCTATTAAAAGCATAGGATTAAAAAGCTGCAGAATATTTGTGAGCGGAAATAACCTGCTTTTGTGGACGAAAATGCCTGATGACCGCGAATCAAACTTTGCTTCCGGTGGTAATGATCCGTCTAACGGTGCTTATCCTACAGTACGTAGGTTCAATTTAGGTGTTGATTTAACATTATAAACTATTTAGCAATGAAAAATTACATGAAAAAATTTGTGTTGGTTGTTATGGTTGTGTTGGGTGCCGGCACGCTTAATTCCTGCAAAAAATATCTGGAGCGGTCTCCGCTTGCCGATATTTTACCAACAGATCCTTATAAAAACTTCGTAAACTTTCAAGGGTTCACCGAAGAGTTGTATAACTGTCTTCCGTTGTTAAGCCTTAATCAAGCGCATAATTGCTGGAACCTGGGCGAAGACGAGTTTTGGGAAGTTGGCGAAACCCGGTTAATGTCTTACCAGGTTGACCAGGGGAACTATCCTGCCTGGAACTCAACTTATTATAATATGTTTGGAACCGACGGACGGGGTGCCAGCAATGCCGACAACGCATCAAAAGGACAGCTTTGGGGTTTGTCATGGTATGGCATACGTAAGGCTAATTTGGGTTTGGCAAATCTTGATAAATTGACTGATGCAACCACCGAAGAAAAAAACCTGATTGCTGGTCAGTTATATTTTTTCAGAGCGTTTTATCACCATTGCATAATGGAAATTTGGGGCGGTGTACCATATATAGATCAGGTTTACCCTCCAGATCAGGTTATTAAATTACCTCGTTTAAGCTACCAGGCATGTGCAGATAAAGTTGGAGCAGATATGCAAAAAGCTGCTGATTTGTTACCCGTTGATTGGGATGCAACAACAGTTGGTAAGGTAACCCTTGGTAATAACAATACCCGTATCAACAAAATAATGGCTCTTGCTTACATGGGTAAAAACTACCTGTGGGCCGGCAGTCCCTTAATGAACAGATCATCAACAGGTAGCAGTGCTTATAATGCAGCATATTGCAAAAAAGGTGCTGATGCACTTGCTCAGGCTCTGCAAATTATTGAATCAACTGGCAGGTATGAATTAGCGCCATTTTCACAATACCGTGAGATATTTAATACCTGGAATACCGGTGGTAAAGTTCCGGGCTTAAAGGAGGCTATCTTACTTGAGAACCTTGCCGGCGTGACCGGTCGTTTCCGCTGGAATCAGGTTAATGATTATCGCCCATTGGTTATTCATTCAACCGGTATTAAAGTTTACCCTACCGCTAATTATGTTGACTATTATGGCATGGCCAATGGCTTGCCAATTGCTGATCCTGAAAAAGCAGATCCGGAAAGCGGTTACGATCCATCATATCCATGGAGAAATCGCGACCCTCGCTTTTATAATGACATTATGATTGATGGCGAAAAATGTGTGCAAAATGGCGGAGCTGTAGGCAATAACGAATACAGGCAATATGCGAGTTTGTTCACAGGTGGTCTTTTCAGAACTGCTAACGACAATAAAAAGGTTTGGACCGGTTATCTCAATTCAAAAATTGTTGCTAAACTGATGAATGAGTTTGACGGATACAGAGAGAATAATGTTTTTTGCTTGAGCCTGATGCGTTTATCAGACGTGTATCTGCTGTATGCCGAAGCTACCGCAACCGGATATGGTACGCCGCAAAGCATTGCCACAGGTTACACCTTATCAGCAGTTGATGCAATTAACAAAGTGCGTCAAAGAGCAGGTGTTGCTCCGGTAGCTGCTAAATTTTTAGGTAATACTACCGACTTTTTAAGTGAGGTTAGACGCGAGCGCGCAGTTGAATTGGCTTTTGAAGGTCATAGGTTTACAGATTTGCGCCGTTGGCTGCTGTTAACAGAGCGCCCATACACATTTAAAAAAGCTGTTGAGTTTGATAGGGGCCTTCCCAATGCTCAAGTGTATGCAGACCCTCGGAATGCCAAGGTGAATAATTTCAGAGAAACAGTACTATTAGAAAGACCACTGGTTCAGCGCCATTATTGGTTTCCTTTCCAGCAATCAGACATAAACATGTATGCTGAGTTTAAGCAAAACCCGGGTTGGTAACTAAAAATTCTAGAAAGTAATGAGAAAAAATATAAGGAACTGTTGCGCGCTACTGATTGTCTTGCTGTCAGGGTTTGCAACAGCGTATGCACAAGAAAAAACAGACAGTTTGGTAAATGTTGCGTTTCGCACGGTTGCCAAAAAAGATCTGATCGTACCTGCCGCATCGGTAGATATAACTGAAATATTAAAAAAGAGTTACAGCACAAACAGCTTAGACAATTTAGGAAGCTTTATTGCCGGTTATACCGGGAACGTTTGGGGCCAGGCGCCACTTGTTTTGGTTGATGGTATTCCGCGTCGTGCTTCAGATATACGCATGACAGAAGTACAATCTATCTCCGTACTAAAAGGAGCAAGCGCAGTGGTACTTTATGGAAGCAGCGCCGCTAAAGGCGTGGTGATGATCACCACAAAAAGAGGCAGTATAAAGCCTTTGCAGATTGATGTACGTGCCAATACAGGTATTTATGTGCCTAAATCGTACCCTAACTATCTTAACGCAGCCGATTATAAAACGCTTTATAACGAGGCGTTAGCTAATGACGGTATTGCACCGGCTTATACAGCAGATGAGATTAACGCTACACGTGCCGGTACAAACCCTTACAGATATGCTGATATAGATTTTTTTGGTTCTGACTACCTTAAAAAGTTCTATAACAAGTCTGATGTCACCATGGAGGTATCCGGTGGTAATGAAGCAGCGCGTTACTATACCAATTTTGGCTTATCATATAATAACGATCTGCTTAAATACGGCGAACAAAAAAATAATAACAGTTTGCAGTTCAACATCAGAGGGAATGTGGATGTTAAGCTTAGTAAAAGGTTAAGTGCCACTATTGACGCTGCGGCCGTTAGCGCCAATAGCTATGTTGGAAAAGGCAATTTTTGGGGCGCCACATCAACAATTGCTCCAAACTTCAATAAGTTTTCGCCGCTTATTCCAATAAGCATGTTGGATCCTAACAACCCAGCATTGCAAACTATTGTAAAAAATAGCAACCATGTTATTGACGGAAAGTATTTGCTTGGTGGTCAAAGTACCAATCAAACCAACGTGTTGAGTGATATGCTGGCCGCCGGTTATGACAGAACCAAGTCAAATACATTTATGTATAACCTGGGTTTTAATGCGGATTTGGGCGCGGTTTTACAAGGATTAAGCTTTAAAACTACCACCAGTTTAGATTATACCTCGCTATATACTGAATCTTACTCACTGCCTTATGCAACTTATAGGCCAACATGGTCTACAGTGAATGGTCAGGATATAATAACCGATCTACAAAAATTTGGTGTTGACAGAAACTCAACAAATGAGTCTGTAGGAACATCTTCGTATACACAAACTGTGTCTTTAAAAGCTCAGTTTGGATATGACCGCACATTTAATAATGATCACAATGTTAATGCAGCTTTATTAGGTTGGGGTTACACAACGCAGTTTTCAAGTGATGGCGGTAGCGGTTACCAACCCGTAAAAAATACTAATCTTGGTTTCCAGGCTGGTTACAATTATAAAAGAAGGTATTATCTTGATTTCTCAGGTGCGGTACTGCATTCAGCTAAATTGCCCCCTGGAAAACGTAACGGGTTCTCGCCAACAGTATCAGCCGGATGGCGTATAAGCGAGGAAAATTTTATAAAAGATAATTTGCCTTTCATCAGCGACTTGAAGCTAAGGAGTTCTTATTCTTCGGTTAAGCAAGATCTTGATGTTACCGGAACAAGACCGGGCACAACCGGCGCGGTTGATCAATTTTTATATCAGGGTTATTATAGCAACAACGCTACGCTGGGCGGTTTTTATACCTGGCGCGACGGTTTAGCTGGCGGACGCACAACACTTGTTGGCCAGGCAGACAACCCTAATTTAACATTTGTACAACGCAACGAATTCTCAGTTGGATTAGATGCTGCGCTATTTAATAACAAGATAACGCTTGACCTTAATTACTTTTCGCAAATTACCGATGGCTTGCTTGCCCGCGGTACTTCTATCTATCCTTCATATTTTGCAGGCTCTGGTGATTTCCGTCCGTGGATAAACTACAATAAAGAAAAGCGTACAGGTTTTGATTTTGCTGTTAACCTGAATGAGAAGGTTGGAGAGGTGCAATTTTCATTGGGCGTTACAGGTATGGTGTTTAACTCTAAAGTGTTACGTAGGGATGAACTGCCGGCAGAGCCATATTTGGCAAGAACAGGCTTGCCTATTGATGCCAATTTTGGATACATAGCCGAAGGGTTTTTCCAAAGTCAGGCAGATATAGCAAATTCTGCCAGACAAACATTTGGTGGTACTTCGGTTATGCCCGGCGACATAAAGTACCGTGATGTTAACAAAGACGGGGTTATTGATGCCAAGGACCAGGTAAATTTAGGGCATAGCGGTTCCGGCGTTTCTCCATTTTCTTATGGAGTAAATCTTACGGTTAAATGGAAACGCTTAACCATGTTTGTATTAGGGTCAGGAGTAAGCGGCGCAGTTGGTTATAAGAGCAACCCTTATTATTGGGTTGCCGGTAACGGTAAGTATTCTGATATTGTATTGGGCCGTTGGACAGATGCTACAAAAGCTACAGCTACCTATCCTCGTCTTACCACTACAAGCGGAAGTAACAACCTTCAAAACTCAACGTTCTGGATGTACAATATAAACCGCTTTAACTTGAGCCGCGTTCAGTTTACTTACGACTTTAACGACAAGTTATTTAATAAATCTTTTGTTCATAACCTGAGTGTTTATGTACAAGGCGATAACCTGCTTGTTATATCAAAGGAACGTAAGTTCATGGAAACTAACGTAGGTTCTGCACCTCAAACCCGTTTTTTCAATATAGGTGTAAGAGGTTCTTTTTAATCAAGATTATCAGCTAAAAATATATGAAAAAGATCATATTTCTTGGATTGGCAGTGTTGCTTTTTGCAGGCTGTAAAAAAGTCCTTAACCCTGAGCCGGAGGATTTAAAGTCTCTTGACCAGATGTATACCGACGTGAATTTTGCTCAGGGTTTTTTGGTTACCGCTTATAGGAATATACCGGGTTACTACGATAACTCTGAATACGCTACTGACGACGCGGTAACTAACCAGCAAAACAATACAAACGCAAACTTAAGAGCCTATACCGAACTCGCAACAGGCGCATGGTCATCTCAAAATAATCCTGCTTCTGTGTGGAACCAGAGTTATGAGGCAATGCAATACCTTAACTTGTTTCTTGAAAACTCCAACAAGGTTAAATGGGCGAGTGATCCGGAAGCAGCCAGGCTATTTAATTTGAGGATGCGTGGCGAGGCTTATGGCTTGCGCGGGCTTTTTATGTACT
The DNA here is from genome assembly GCF_002797815.1 of Mucilaginibacter auburnensis. Classification (NCBI taxonomy): domain Bacteria; kingdom Pseudomonadati; phylum Bacteroidota; class Sphingobacteriia; order Sphingobacteriales; family Sphingobacteriaceae; genus Mucilaginibacter; species Mucilaginibacter auburnensis. The sequence continues at coordinate 319,967 of NZ_PGFJ01000001.1, read as the reverse complement.
ACTTATTGCGTAACCATGGCGGAATTGCAAGTAACGGACAATTGCTGGGTGTGCCTATTGTAACAAAATACCAGGATATAAATGCGCCATTCAATTTGCCGCGCGCCAGCTTTGATGCCTGCGTTAAACAGATTTATAAAGATTTGGATAGTGCAGAAGTTAACCTTCCTTTGGAATATAACGACATATCCAACAATGCTCAGATACCAGATAGGTTTAAGAAGTATACAGGCAATTTTGATACCTATAACCGTGTAATGGGACAGTATGGCCGCCAGCTATTTAACGGATTAATAGCTAAAGTTATAAGAACCAGAACATCGTTGTTAGCGGCCAGTCCGGCTTTTCAAAACGCGGCTAACCCGGCAACCTGGGCAGACGCTGCTAATAATGCCGCTGCAATAATTAACTATAAAGGCGGCGTAAATGCCCTGCCTGCAACAGGCGTTACCTATTATGCTAACGCATCTGAAATTGACAATTTGGCCAGTGGTAATAATCCTTCTGAGATCATTTGGAGAGAAAACATTGTAACGAATGATGCTACTCAGGAAAACCAGCATTTCCCGCCTACACTAAACGGTGCAAACACAACAGGTGCGGGCTACATGAATCCATCTCAAAACTTGGTTGATGCTTTCCCAATGGCTAACGGATATCCAATTGACAATGCTGCTTCAGGTTATTCTGCTGCTGCTCCTTATGTAGGCAGAGACCCAAGGTTTGCAAAATATATTATATATAACGGCGCCACCGCAGGTGTTAGCAACACTGTAATCAGAACCGGAAGTGCTTCAGGTTCTGACGATGGTATCAATGCAAGGCCCGGTTTTTCTACCCGCACGGGCTATTACATGAAAAAACGTCTGCGTATGGATGTTAACCGTAACTCTGTTGGAGCCAATGGTAAAACGCACTACAACCCACGCATGCGCTACACCGAAATGTACCTTGCCTATGCAGAAGCCGCTAATGAAGCTTATGGTCCTACAGGCGCTGGTACTCAGGGTTATTCAGCTTACGATGTTATAAAGGCTATCCGTAAAAGAGCGCTTGGTTTATCAGCTGACCCCTATTTAGAGGAAGTTAAGGGTGATCAAGGCAAAATGAGGGAGCTGATCCGTAACGAGCGTCGCTTAGAACTAAGTTTCGAAAGCTTCCGTTTCTGGGATCTCCGTCGTTGGAAGGTTGATCTTACCAAATTAAATGAAACAGTAAGAGGAATGGATGTGAATGGAACTGTTTATACTCCGCTTAACAATGTAGAAACGCGTGCTTACCAAAACTACATGTACTTTGGTCCTATTCCAAATTCTGAGATTTTAAAATACAATATGCTGTTACAGAACGCGAATTGGAAATAGTTATAATGAGTTTAAATTAAGAAAAATGAAAATCAATAAATTAATTATAGGGTTGGCGGCTTCGGCGGGCTTGTTGGCATCATGCAAAAATGCTCCGATTGTGTATCCTAATTTTAGTTACTCTACCGTTTATTTTGCCAGTCAGTATCCTTTGCGTACCGTTGAGTTGGGCGAAGATCTTTTTGTGGATAATTCTTTAGATAATCAGCATAAGGTGTCTATTAAAGCAACTATGGGCGGCGTTTATGACAATAAGAAAGACGTGTTGATAGATGTAAGAGTAGATGAGACTTTGTTGAATAATCTATACTTCAACAACAACGGACCTAAAATTGTAGCTATGCCTACTCAATATTATCAGTTAGCATCTAACCAGATAAAAATTCCTGCCGGAAGCTTGTTGGGTGGTGTTGAAGTTAAATTAACCGATGCTTTTTTTGCTGATCCGTCAGCATTAAAAGCAAATTATGTTATCCCATTGGTAATGACTAAAGTTACCGGTGCAGATTCGATTTTGAAAGGTAGCACCAGCGTTCCAAACCCTTTGCGGGTAAAGGCGTCAGATTGGGTAACTGCACCTAAAGATTACATACTGTATGGCGTAAAATATGTTAACCCATGGCATGGTAATTATCTAAGAAGAGGTGTAGATCAAATTACACCTGCCGGCGGAACAACTTCAACGGCAGTTAGGCGTACGCCATATGTTGAAAATAACCAGGTAGTTAACATTACGACAGGTTCGTTAACCCAGGCTAACCTGCCATTGTCAATTAAAAACAGTGCTGGTACTACTGTTCCGTTTACATTAGTGCTCACATTTGCAGACAACGGCACTTGTACGGTAAGTGGTAACAACCCCGCCAGTTTTGACATTACAGGTACAGGTAAGTTTGTTTCAAAAGGCGAGAAGAACAGCATAGGAGGAACAGACCGAAGTGCGATTTATTTAGACTATACGGTTAATTTTAAAAACCTGAATGTAACCTACGCTACCAAAGATACGTTGGTAGTACGCGACAGGGGTTTAAAAGCCGAATATTTTGATGTAGTGATCAAGTAACTAAAAACAAAATATAAATACCACAAACAGCAGGCCCGGCTCAAATGCAAGGTCTGCTGTTTTGCATTATATGTTTAGTTAACCACTTATAAATCTAATTGATATAACAGCATGCCGGGTGGTGTTTATATAGTTGTAAGTTGCATCTCAAAAAAATGCATTAAAAATGCTTTGCTTTTTTTTGTGCTACTTTTTGCTGTTACCAATGTGGCCGCTGAAGATATCCTGGTAACGTCAAAGGCAGATAGTGGTACCGGCACTTTACGGGCAGCGCTTACAGCCGCCGCGGCTAATGGCGATACCTCGCCAGACCGCATATTATTTAACCTGCCGGGCTCTACCGAAGCTGATTTCACTATTACAGTTAACACTCAACTGCCGGATGTTTCGTCTAATTTGATCATCGATGCAACAAGTCAGCCCGGAAATATTATTGCCGGCACAGTAAATACAAATGTAGTTATAAAATCTACTATTCAGCCGTTAAATGATTTTAACGTATTTCAGGGTAATGGTGTACATGATTTAGAGGTTTATGGCTTTTTATTTTGGGATACAAATTTACCCGGATCATCAGACCCTAACCGCTCCCGCCGCAGTGGAATAGTGATAACTAACGGAAAACGTATCACTATAGGAAAAGCAGGTAAAGGCAATTGGTTTGACGGATACAACCAGCAAAGCATAGAAATGACCGACTGCCGGGAACTAACTATAGTTGCCAACACGTTTCAAAGAAGAACGAGCAACAAAGATCCGGGCGATACGGGTACCATTTATTTACAACGCATTATTGGCTTGAATTTTGGCGAACCCGGCGCAGGTAACGTATTGTTGACACATTTAGTTGTTTCGCTTGCCAATACAACAGAGCTGTCTAAGCTTGTATTTATTGACAACAATATTGGCGTTGAAGGCGACGGGAAAACTACCAACAAGCGCAGTATGGCGGGTGTAAAAATTGTTGGCGGTGATATCAACCCAACCGATCCAAACACCCTTATTGATATTCTATTTACGGGAAATGTTCTCAGCCACTACGTTGATTATGGACTAAAGCTTGATTTTTTAAAAGGCAAGGCAATAATTAAACATAACTGGTTTGGTACAGACCGCAGTGCTACCCTGCCTTTAAATTTCAACAGAAATGATCCATACATGGGCAGAGGTACAGCAGTTTCCTTAACACGGTTTCTTGGAGATCTGCAGGTTGGAGATACAGACCCAGCGCAGGCAAATGTTTTCGCTAATTCTGAATATGGTGTTGCAATAGCCGCAGTAACTAATTTGCTGCTTATGCGAAACTCATTTCAATGTATCTCCATTAATGATTTTGATTCGGGCTATGATGACATCCCTTTAATAAAAGTAACAAGCGCAACAAATACTTCCATTAGCGGTACAACCTCGCCTGGCGCTATTGTAGATCTTTTTCAGGCCGACCAATGTAATACCCATTGTTCGCCCTACAAATTAATAGCCACTACGTTTGCAGATGCTGCAGGGGTATGGAGATATACATTTGCAAACCCTGTAAATGCTTTTGTGATTGCTAATTCGCATGTGGGCAAAAAATCATCAAACTTTACGCAAATTACAGTAAATGCAGATGAGGTACAGATAACGGATGCCAGATGCGGACAGCTTGGTTCTATCAGGAAGGTCAAAGTATTTAATACAGATAACATTAGATGGCTTGACAGGGACGGAAAGGTTGTGTCAACGTCATTAGATCTTATAGGTGTGCCGCCTGGTGGATATAAATTGGTGGCCGGTAGTTATTGTTCTGCAGAAACAATGTTCTATGATATTCAGGATTTTAACGTGAGGGTGAATGACTACTACCTTAAAGTGCAGCAGCCTTTTTGTGATTCAAAAAATGGAAGCATTATGGGCTTGATCATAGTTAATCAAAATTACGCTGATCCGGTTTCTGTACGTTGGATTGATGCTGATCAAAAAACGGTAGGTACTTTTATAGACCTTAAAAATGTTGGGGCCGGAACTTATTACCTCAAGCTAACAACCGTATCGGGATGCGAGACCAGTTATGGGCCTGTTATTCTTACTGCAACAAGCACTCCCTCAACGGGTGCGCCACTTCAGGCAAACGTTAATAGTGTTGTTATTATGCCGGATAATTGCAGTTCTGCAACGGGTAGCATTAGCGGTGTGCAGGTAAACGGCGGTGTAGCGCCATACCATTTTACCTGGAAGGATGCCTCTGGTATAACAGTAGGTACTGCTCAAACCCTCACATCGGCAAAAGCAGGCACTTACACTTTAACTATTGCAGGAGCTGATAATACAGATTGCAGCCGCGTGGCGCTTAGTTTTGATATTCCTGCCCGCGATGTTGTTTTGTCTGCACCTAAGGTAGCGTCGGTGGAAATTTGCTATCCGGGTGTAGCGCAGCTTAGGGTTATCAATCCGGCTAAGGGCAAATACAAACTTTATGGCTCTGCAACAGCGCAGGTGCCTTTACAGGAAAATAACACAGGCAGTTTTGCAGAAAATGTTACCGGTAATACTATCTATTATATTTCTTTGGAATCTGGATCTTGCGTTAGTCCCCGGACAGCGTTAAGCGTTCACGTAATAGGGGCGGGTATAAATATTCCAAATTTCTTTACACCCAACAACGATGGCGTAAACGATACGTGGAATATTACTAATGTAACCGATTATCCGAATCTAACCGTCAGGGTTTTCAATAGAATAGGTGCTGAAGTATATCACTCCCGCGGCTATTCTTCAGCGTTTACAGGGAAATTAAATAACAAAGACCTGCCGGTGGGCACATATTACTATTTGATTGACCTTGGGGCCGGGTGTGCGCCGCTCAAAGGTCCTTTAACTATATTAAGGTAGATCAAGATCATCATTTTGAGCAGTTTCTAGATAGTACAATGGTGAACGATGCCATCCGTTGAGGTGAGAAAACTATGGCCAATGGCTTTGCAGACTGTACATGGATTAACATCCCCAATTGAAAAGAGACAATCGATCCGGCGACGAAATACTAAAAATGCTGCAAACTGCTTATACATTATACAATCTGATCGCCACGGATTGAATGTTAGAGGCAGTGACTGCAGAGTTGTTTAAACATTCGATCCCCCAATTATTCTGCTTGATCCAAACCTAGTCTGAAACGAGAGCTTTTGGTGGGTTTCGACACCCTTTTCTGCGGAATGGACGGGTCCGCAAACATGCCTTTTTTGACCTTATAGATCGGTATTTCTTATCTCCAGGTAACCGTTTTGGTAACCGAATATTTTGATTCGAATTGATCGATTTTGAATCGCTCAGACAAATGTACATCCAATATGTTAAATTAACAATAGTAGGCAGCTGACATTTATTCAAGTTTACGTATTTTCATCTTTATTTTTCAAATGCGTGACCCAATAAAAGAACCCGCCGACCATTCCATAATCAGCCACATTGTGGAGAAAGCGGAGGGTTGGGGTCTTGAGATCCAAAACCACGGCACAAATACCATTTCAGTTTGGACTAGCCGTTATATAGGCTTACGCATTCGCTTATGGATCGATAATGACGAGACGATTCGTTTCAACTATTATTGTCGTACGAACTCTTGGTTCTATGGCGGTGAGCGGACAGATCTACATGATAGTTTTACGGTGTTTTTTGCGGTATTTCTAAAGAAATTGAACCTATGTTCGATATTTACAATCATGGTTCATAATCCGGCGACTGGAGCGGATGCAGAGATCTATGGCAATTATCTGATCCCGGAGCAAATCCACCCGGGGCTTATCAACGCGAAAACAGTTGATTTGGAAAAATTGGATGAGCTAGTAGGGTCTTTATCAATGTTCGAGCAATACGTTTGGGAATTATATGGAGGCTGTCCATGTGAAAATTGTCGCAAGGAACTAAAATATGATTTTGAGTATCGTCGAAAAGACATAGAAAAAGCAAGATTGAATCGAGCAAAAAAAGTAGCGGGCGATGACCCGATGTTGACGAACTACATGGAGCGAACGTTGCCAACTTGGTTTTACTATCGGAATTTCAAAACAAAGGTCACTCTGATCGATTCCCCGGAGATTATGCCTTTCTTTCATGCTTTATCTCGTTCATCATCCCAGATAATCAAAGGGATTAGCGGCGACCTGATTGTGGTCGATCAGTTTCAACATTACTTAAGTAACTCGGTCAGAAAAAAGCTATACGAATATTTCAAGCAACTGGAAGAGAAGTTGCCTGACTTGGTCATTTTGGAAAATAAGATTGTTGCTGTCGGTGAACGGGTTATTCTCACCGTAGATACAAAATGCGGAGTAAGTCGGTTTAAAAAAGAACGTGAGAAGGTTAGGGAACGGCATCAGACAGAATTCGATGTGCTTTTTAAGCCGCACGCCCTCAAATGGGCCGACAAGATCCAGGATGATGTCTTCGAAGACCTAATTAAAGAGCTTCTGGAGAGGGAGCCTAATGTCAATAGAGTAAGAAAGCTTGCCCATACCAGGGAGCGTGATAAAGGGGCGGATCTTGTTGCCGAGTGGGTCGTCTCTAAGGATAGTCTTTCTCCAGATGAGGACCCGTACATGACCATTAATGTGATCGTGCAATGTAAGGCTTACAAAAATGGCGTGGGGAAATCAGATGTTCAGGATATTAGAGATACTGTCGAACACCGTGAATATGATACGACAAACAATAACATTCGAAATACATGAAAAAATTACTGCTCTTTTTGGGCTTTATAGCGATAGTTGCGTCCGGATTTTCTCAAGACTTTTATCAAGTCAGCACTAAATCCACCAAAGCCAAAGTTCCTTCAACCCTTTGGGGACTCTTCTTCGAAGACATTAACCGCGCCGCCGATGGCGGCGTCTACGCCGAAATGGTGGAGAACCGCAGCTTCGATTTCCCCAAGCCCCTGACCGCCTGGAGCACCTGGCCCTCACCCCAACTGCGGGACGGCATCTTTATGGTCGTCAACCAAATAGCGACCAATGCCGCCAACCCCAAGTATATGCAAGTCGACCTCCGTGCCAGAGACACGGTGGGCCTGATAAATACTGGTTTCGATGAAGGCATGTCCTTTAAAAAAGGCCTCCCTTATAACCTGACGCTGCGCTACCGCCAACAAACACCCGGTATCCACGTCCGGATTTTTCTGTTCAGCGGCAACAACAAGATCCTCGCCAGAACCGAAATGACCCCGGACAATGATGCTAAAGATTGGCATAGCCAGGAAGTCAGCATTACACCGATCGACACCGCTACAAGAGGCAAGCTTCTGGTCATCTTCGAAGGCTCCGGCAAACTCGACGTCGACCGCATTTCGCTCTTCCCATCAGATACCTGGAAAAATCGCAAAGGCGGCCTCCGCGCCGACCTCGTGCAGAAACTCGCCGACCTTAAGCCCGGGTTCCTTCGTTTCCCCGGCGGCTGCATCGTCGAAGGCAACCAGCTGGTACACCGTTACCAGTGGAAGCACACCATCGGCCCATTAGAGAATCGCGAAATGGTGCAAAGCATCTGGGCTGACGATGTACCGGACCGCCAAACCCCCGACTACATGGAAAGCTTCGGACTTGGTTTTTATGAATATTTCCAGCTGGCTGAAGACATTGGCGCCGCGCCCTTGCCCATCATTAACGTCGGCATGTCTTGTCAGTTCGATGCCGCCGAAGTCGTACCTATCAACGAGTTGGAACCGTTTATCACCGATGCCCTCGACCTCATCGAATTTGCGAATGGCAGCACCAGCACCTATTGGGGTAAAAAACGCGCCGAGCTCGGCCATCCCGCTCCCTTTAACCTGAAACTCCTCGGCATCGGCAATGAGAACTGGGGTCCGCAATATGCCGAACGGCTGAAACTGTTTACCGACCGCATTAAAGCCAAATACCCGGAGATCCGGCTGATCAACGCCACCGGCTACAGCCGCAATATCCCCGTCTTTACTTATATGGATTCAGTATTGCGGGCACGAAAAGCAGATATCATCGACGAGCATTTTTACGACACGCCAAAATGGTTCATGGATAATGCTAACCGCTACGACAGCTACGACCGCAAAGGCCCCAAGATCTTTGTCGGCGAATATGCCGCCCAAAGCGACCGGATCGGCAGCATGAAGAATGTCAACAACCTGCTCACTGCCTTAAGCGAAGCCTGCTTCATGACCGGCATCGAGCGCAACGCGGATGTCGTGGATATGGCCAGTTACGCTCCTCTCTTCGCCCATGTGACCGGCTGGCAGTGGACGCCTAACCTCATCTGGTTTGATAATTCCACCTCTTATAATACACCCAATTATTACGTGCAGCAACTATTCTCGCTGAACAGAGGCACCGATGTCGTGCCCCTCACCAAAGATGGTAAAGCGATCTGCGGGCAGGACAGCTGCTGGGCCTCGGCGGTGGTCGACAAAAACACTCGCGAACTGGTGATAAAAATGGTGAATATGAGCAGCAAGCCTAAAGCCAGACAGATCCGGCTGACGAATACAACAGCCGCCGGGGAAGCCAGCTGGATCAGCTTAGCCAATGGCAGCACGGGGATCATGAACAGTATTACCAATCCCGATAATATCAAACCGGATACAAAGACGATAACTGCCAACGGCAAGGAGGTTTCATTTACCGCCGCCCCTTTTTCATTTAATGTCATTAAAGTCAAACTGAAATAGGCACTGAAAACAACAATTCATATTGAACCATGACGCAAAACGGCCAGCTCGATCCTACCGATATCCGTATCCTGGAGATCCTCCAGCAGGATGCCCGGATGGACGCGACCCATATCGGGCTGGCCGTTCATAAAAGCGAAGCCGCGATCCGCAAACGCCTGGCCAAACTCCGCGAACAAGGTTATATCCGCCGATTTGCCGCCCTCCTCGACCGCCGCCTCGTCGGCCGTCCAACCCTGATGATCACCCTGGTCAAACTCAACGGCCACGCCTCCGCCGTGCTGCAAGCCTTTGCCGCTGCGATCCAGGTCCACCCCGAGGTACAGGTCTGCCTGCACCTCTCCGGCGAATACGATTTTATCCTCCAGATTACCCTGCGCGATGCCGCTGAATACGAGGATTTTCTCGAACAAAAACTTTGCTGCCTGCCCATGGTCGATAAAGTACATTCCTCGCTGGTGCTCAAAGAATATAAGATGGAACCGGCCTTTCCCCTTGAAAAATAGGCCCTTGCGAAAAACGCCGTATTTCCCGGCAAGCACTGCGGAAACCGTCCACCTGAAAATAAAGTCGCCGCATGCAGCCTCTAAAGCGGATTTTTAAAAGAATGAAACAACTGATACCATATATCTACCTGCAGGTTTTGCCCGCCCCGCTCAGCGGTTTTCACATCCGGGAGGTCACGCGATGAGAGATAAGATCCTGGTGACCGGCGCCTGCGGGCAGCTCGGAACTGAACTGGTCATGGCCCTGCGCGAACGTTACGGCTGGGAGCGCGTGATCGCTACCGACGTGTATGATGCGAACGATAAACTCATGCAGAAGGGTGCGTATATGAAGCTCGACGTACTCAATGTCCGCCGGCTCAGCTATGTATTTGAACGCATGGGTGTCGGCCAGATCTACCACCTGGCGGCCGTGCTTTCTGCCAGCGGCGAGCAAAACCCGGAGGCGGCCTGGCAGATCAATATGCAGGGTTTACTCAATGTATTGGAGGCGGCCCGGGCGCAGCGCGTCGAAAAGATCTTCTGGCCCAGCAGCATCGCGGTATTCGGCCCGGAATCGATGCGCGCAGCCTGTGTCCAGCAATCTGCACTTGACCCGACCACGATCTATGGTATCAGTAAAATGGCCGGTGAATACTGGTGCCGCTGGTACTATAATACCTATGGTATAGATATTCGCAGTATTCGCTACCCCGGCCTGATCAGCTACAGCGCCAAGCCCGGCGGCGGTACGACCGATTATGCCGTCGATATTTTTCACAAGGCGCTGGAAGAGGGTCACTACGGGTGCTTCTTGCGGGATACGACCACTTTGCCGATGCTCTATATGCCGGATGCCGTCCGCGGAACGATCGAACTGATGGAGGCACCGCGAGGCCAGCTGAGCGTGCATACCAGCTACAACCTGGCAGGTCTGCACTTTTCGCCCCGGGAGCTGGCGACCGAGATCCGAAAACATATCCCTGGCCTGACGGTCAGCTACCATCCCGATTTTCGGCAGGCGATCGCCGACAGCTGGCCGACCGGTATCCTGGACCTGGAAGCACGCCGTGACTGGGGCTGGGAGCCACAATTTGATCTGGAAACCATGGTCACTGATATGCTGGCCCATTTAAAGAACGATGTTCACCAAATTGATGTACCTGTTGAGAGATAAAGGGATGACCCGGACCACGGCGGAGCACATCTGGCCCTTTATAGGGAATTCGGTCATGGTCCGCATATTTTACCGTTACCCGGGCGAAAGGGCCAGTTCCGTCCTGGTCAAATGCGAGCAGTTTAACCTGACCGGCAGCATTAAGGACCGGATGGCGCTTTACATTCTGCAAAAGGCGAAAGAGTCGGGGCAGTTGAAAGCCGGCGATACGATCGTTGAAGCGACCTCCGGAAACTCCGGTATTGCCTTTGCCGCGATCGGCAGAGCGCTTGGCCATCCTGTCAAGATCCTGATGCCCGACTGGATGAGCCGGGAACGGATCGACCTGATCCGCAGTTACGGAGCAGAAATTGAGCTGGTGTCCGCTCAGCAGGGCGGCTTCAAAGGCAGCATCGGGATGGCGAACCGAATGGGTTATGATGAGCGGGTTTTCCTGCCCAGGCAATTCGAGAACCAATATAACGTGGAAGCGCATGAGAAGACGACGGGCCGCGAGATCGGCCACCAGCTTTTGCTGGCTAAACTGAAACCCGCAGCTTTTGTGGCCGGCGTTGGGACGGGCGGCACGATTATGGGCGTGGGTAAATACCTGCGGACGCTGTTCCCGGAGATCGCCCTGCACCCGCTGGAGCCGGCCGAAAGCCCGACACTCAGCACCGGTCATAAGGTGGGCAGTCACCGGATACAAGGCGTTTCCGATGAATTCGTACCGGAGATTGTCGACCTGCAACGGTTGAATGATGTGGTACAGGTGAATGATGGAGACGCGATCCTGACCGCGCAGCTCTTGGGTAAGATAGGTCTCGGCGTAGGGATATCCTCCGGTGCAAATCTGGCAGGTGCGATCAAGCTCCGGCAACAGCTGGATCGGCAGGGGGAAGTGATCACCGTATTCCCCGACAGCAATAAAAAATATTTAAGTACGGCGCTGATGGCCAAAGAGCCGGAGCAGCCGCATTATATCAGCAGCGGTTTGGAGCTGCTGCGTTATGAACAGATCAAAAGCTGAATATGAGCATCGAAGAGATCACGCATATCGAATATGCCCTGCTGATCGGAGCGCTGGATGACCTGCCCTTTGAAAAGGCGGCGGAACTCCACGGGGAACTGACCGCCAAATATTATGCCTATGTGGATAAAGCCATACAATGCAAAAAGGCCGCGATGGATTTTAAAGCGGTTGGGGCACGCGTACGAATGGGGACGGCCGCGGAGTTCGTGGCGACGAAATGAGTTTTTGGTTTAATTTATAGTTGGTGACAAATCGCTGGTGTTCTTTGTGTAGTTTTTTCAATTAACCCGAGAGAACTGTTAATAGTTAATTCAAATCTGGTAAAGCGGTTGCCCCGCAGCGTGGCTGCCGCCTTTATCCTTTAAAAAATTGCTTGCTTTTTAAGCAAACTTTAACATATAACCCCTATTTTCCTACCGGGCGGTAAGTATTTGACCGGTAGCTTCGTGCTATCAAATCAAATACAGAACCTATGGATATCAATTACTTAACAGCAAGTTTCAAAGATTTTGAAAATATTCCGGACCTGGATATTTTCCAGCGCGCAGCCGAGTTTAACCGTTACCTCGATTACCTGCAGGCCAATGGCCGGCTTAACTACCGCTTCGTAACGCACTCGGGCTGCCTGCCCGAAGTGCTGGTCGAAGTGCCCGGAAAAGGCGTTCAAAAAATGGTCGGCCTGGTCTCCAACGATTACCTCGGTTTCACCCAGCATCCTGAAGTTAAAGCAGCGGCTATTGCCGCGATCGAACAATATGGTACGGGCGCCGGCGCCTCACCGGCTATCGGCGGGCACTTCCTGTTCCATGAGCAACTGGAACAAAAGATGGCGGACTTTTTCCACCGCGAAGCGGGCATTGTTTATACGACGGGCTATACCGCTAACAGCGCGACCTTACAGTGCCTGCTGAAAAAAGAAGACATCGCTATCCTGGATATGGGTGTCCATGCGAGTGTTATGGAGGGTTGCCAGCTGACCAATGTGAAGCGCTTCCTGCATAATGACCTGGCCGACCTGGAGCGGATACTCATTGCCTCGAAAGATAGCTACCGGACAAGGCTGGTCGTTATCGACGGGGTGTATTCGCAGGATGGGGACCTGGCGCCGCTGGGCGATATTATCCGGCTCGTCCGGCAATATGGCGCCTTTTTGATGATCGATGATGCCCACGGCACGGGGGTGATCGGGAAGACCGGCCGCGGTGTGATCGAACTGCATGGCCTGTTCCAGGAAGTAGACCTGATCTCGGGTACGTTCAGCAAGACCTTTGGCGTGGTTGGCGGCTACGTGGTGGGTAAACCGGAGCTCATCCGCTACCTGAAGTTCCAGTCCCGGCAGCATTTGTTCTCGGTGACATTGCCGCCTGCCGCTGCAGGTATCCTGAAGGCGATCGACCTGCTGGATGAAGAGCCGGAATGGATGGGCCGGCTCTGGAAGAATGTGCACTATTTTACGGCCGGGCTTAATTCGCTTGGGCTGGATATCGGCACCACCCAATCGGCCATTGTCCCGGTCAGGATCGGCGACCCCGCCAAAACGGCCGCCGCCGGGCAAATGCTGCTGGATAGGGGTATTTATGCGAACCCCATCATCTATCCGGCCGTGCCGCGCAAGGATGCCCGTATCAGGATGAGCCTGATGGCGACGCATACCCGGGAGCACCTGGATAAAGTGCTCAACGCTTTCGAGGATGTCAGTAAGCAACTGCAGCTCCCGAAAGCGGTCTGATGATCTATATACCTTTACCTGGATACCACAATGAAATATGATAAAGACGAGAAAATAGAACGGCTGGTGAACACCATCGGCAAGCTGCTCCTCGAAAAGGGACACCAGGCGATCGGTATCAACCAGGTCGCCTTGCGGGCCGGGATCAGCAAGCCGATGATCTATGATTATTTCGGTTCACTCAATGAGCTGGTCAAGGCCTATATCCGCAAGAAGGATTACTGGATGCCGTTCTTCGAACAACTGCAGCTGCCGGATGCGGATGATAGCAGGGCGCTCGAGGCCTTCTTTACGGTCACGCTTCAGGAAGAATTTTTGTATTTCTTCCAGGAGCCCGAAATGCAGCGATTGATCCTGTGGCAGATCAGTACGGTCAGCCCGCTGATGCGCTCGATCTCCGAGACCCGCGAAAGGGAGGGCATGAAACTGCTGGCTTTGGCAGATCCATACTTCCGGGAATCGGGCGTTAGCTTTCGCGCTGTATCGGCTTTGATCGTTGGCGGTATTTACTATATGGTGCTGCACGGCGTGTACAACAAAAGCACGGTCTGCGGTATCGATGTGAACCAGTCCGGTGACCGGACCGTCATCCTCAAAACGATTGCTGCGCTTGTTTCCCTGGCCTGGCAAAAAGCGACCGCTGGTTCGGTTGATAAGGAGATATTACCTATGAATCATGAATGTGAAGTGTTCGCCGCTATCGCGGCAGGTTTAAAAGCCCGTGGTTTCGCGGGTGAGCCGGAAGAGCAGCCGGATGCTGCCCTGGCACTGGAGGCGGCACGGCTGATCAATGCGATCGAGACCCATTCGCTAAGCGTTAAAAATGAGGCGCAATTGTTCAGTTATATCAATCTCATGCTGCATAAGCTCACCGAGATTGCCGATGCTCTTTACCGCATCGCAGATCGGCCTTCAGCCGAAACAGGCTTAGTCCTGCAACTGATGTTGCGCATCCGTCGGTCGATCCGGCATAAGTTGAACAGGCAGCTGCGGCTGCCGCTGGCCTTTATTGACCGGCAAATTCCGCGGGTCAATGATCGCTGGTCTGTTATCAGGTCGAAGCTCCATGAACTGGGTATCGACCCGCTGCTGATCGAGATCACGGGTCTGCCGGCTAGCGAACTGAACGCTGGCAGCCCGGTGCCTACCTGGCATGATTACCTCTGGCTGAAACGCCTGCTGGCCGTGTTGGAAGAACCCGATTGGGACGTGCCCGGCTGCGGTACGGCCGAAGAGAGCCTGATCTCCCGGCTGATCCGGCTGGATTTTAACCAGCAGCGTTTCCAGGCCTATTGCTACCGGATGCTCAAACAGAAGATGCAGCAACGGCCGGGCAAGACCGCCAAGCTGGAAGAATTGCACCGATGTAAGACGCTGGTGATGCAGGACGCGGCCATGTCTGCCCTGCGCTATGACCGGCACGCCGAACCGGTGGTGAAGCAATTGTGTAACTGGATCGATGCCGAGATGACTCTCGTTAAAGAGGTCGAACCGGAAGAAGGGCCCGATAGTAAAGCCAATCCCCATAAATTCAATTACAAGATCAACGCAGCGGGCATTGCCGTCTGGCACAAACTGCAGAACGACCATGGACTGCTGGATGAAAAGGTCGACGACCTGTCGGTCAAGATCGCTTATAACTGTTCGAGCATGGGCCAGCCGGATTTGTCGGCGCCCAGCCAGCGCAGTAAGTTTTACACCACGGATGAGAAAGTGATCCGTCCGCTGGTGGGGGTGATGGAGGAAATGCTGGAAGATCTGAGGGGCTTGATCTGAAAGCGGGAACTCCTTCGGGGCCTGTCACTCGCGTGGCGGGCTCTTTTTGTTTAAAAGATGGCCGAATCCGTTCGCTTCCAGGAAGCCGGCGAATTCGTTCCAGATACGATGGTCGAAGCCCGGCAACGCGAGGAGTTCGTCCATGTGCAGCGCGGACATTTCTGCCAGTGAGTCAAAGCAATTTTCGGCTGCCGCCTTTTTAAAAGCGTCGCTGAGCGGCAGGCTGGAAATAGGCTGCAGCAGTTTGGAGGTTTCGGGAATCGGGTTCACTATAAACGTTAAAGCGCAGGGCTGACCATTATCCGTATCCCGTAGCCTGCGAGAGCTTAAGAAACAAGACAAGACCAGACACCTGCGCTGTAACGCAGGCGATCAGATCTATTCGTCCTTGTTTCTGTTTGGAGTCTCGCAGTTCCGATACAAGTCAAATAGCCGTCGCTATTAAATATTTTTTATGCCGAAGATAAGAAAAAAATAGCGCAAGGCGGGGGTACATGTACCCTTTTTCGACTTGCGGCGCATGATCGACTCCGCTTGTTTTGGGCTAAAAAAACTAAGATTATGGAAGTATTTTTAAATGAGAGAATGAACAAATTACTGGAAGAGATCGAGTTGTACAGGGAGATGGGCATCCCGGCAGCCAAGCGACTGGCAGGCATCCTGCAAGCCGTGCAGGCTGTCCTGAAGGACCTGCGGGGACATATCGCCGCCAATCCTTTCGTTGAGGAAGCGGCTGAGATCGCGTTCTTCAAGATTGTTAAACCAAAATTCGTTGCGGAACAACTTTACGCGGTAGAATTGTATAGCCTGGAAACGAACCGGCCGGTCGGCGACGAGCTGGCACTCAAAGCCTATTACGAATTCGAACTGAAGCATATCCGGCGCTTCTTCGAACAGCACCGTTTTATGCATCAGTATTATTTACTGGACGGGCACGAGCTCGACCATTTGTATTTTGTGCGCGGCGCGGCAGCGCCGGTGGTCATTACGGCCGAACTGCCCAGCAGTGACCCGGAGTTCTCGACGGCTGCCGATTACCTTTATGCGAAGTTTATCGCTTACGAGCGTCTACAGGAACATTTAGCCGGTTTACTCTATCCCTCCGCGGGGACGCTGCCGGCACAAAAGAAGCGTCTTCCATGGCCGGGTGAAAAAACCGACCTGATCGAATTTGCCTATGCGCTTTACTGCTGGCTGCGTTTCAAAAAGAGCGAGCGTACGATCGTGGAGATCATTGAATGGCTGGAGGAAAGTTTCGGGATCACCTTACCGCGGCATTACCGGCGGTTCGCCGAGATCAAGATGCGGAAGGTGTAGAGCCGGACCAAGTTTCTGGATGAGTTGCGAGACTTGCTGACTGCTTATATGGATGAGGGGGATGCGTGGGTGCCGGGAAGTTGATTAACTTTGAATATTATGCCGCTTCATCATCTTGCATTGTTTTCCAAGGATACCGATGCCAATGCCACCATTAAAGGGTACGAGTTCCAAAAATTAAGAACACTCGAAATTTGGCTGGAAAGCTATCTGGCAAAATCAGATGAGATCACGTATTGCGAGTACCAGGATGATATTTTCAGCCGTGATACCGGGACCTGGGTTTCCAACTTCCGGCAGCTTAAATTGTACTCTTCCAAGAACTTTTCCTTTAAGAGTGAAGAAGTAACCAAAGCGATCTATAACTTCTTTATGCTCTTTGTAAAGGGAGAGTTCAAGTTTGATGACGTGCAGTTCTGGTTCGAAACCAATACCGGGATCGCACGTAATCAAGCGGGTAACGGCGCTGACTTGCTGAAAGAATGGCATCAGCATCAGGGACAGTTGTCACCAGAGCTACTAGCGCGCTGTACCGCTCAGATCAAGGAAACAGTGATTGCTGAATTAAAAAACACTTCGGCTGATATTCATACCGTTCCCAATGAGGTTTGGGAAGACTTTACGCTGCGTATCCATTGGCAATTCGACGATATAGATCCTGAAACAGCGCTTGAAAATGTGATCATTAGGATACGAAGCCTTATTGCCAAAATTACTTTCCCTATAGCGCAGCAGCAGCCTAAAGCGGCATTTTACTGCCTTATCTACGAAATATCTAAACGCTCGATGGCTGACCAAGCTGAAGGCCGGAAACTGGACAGCGAGTTATTGGATAAGTTATTGCTGACCACCATCGATCAACTGGAGACCGGCTATGCCGAAGACTGGGAGAGCTGGCACAACATGGATACCTTAGCGCATTTCCGGGCTTCTGAATTTTACCAGGTGATGGGTGCGGCCTATTACTGTAATCAGAACAGGCATTTACACCACCATTTGGGTTTCTGGCAGGGTTTGCTTCAGCATTATATCGTTTTAGATGACACGCCCTTGCATTACCGGCGCAGAGCGATCAGTGAGCTGATCTGGTGCGTCAGTAAAAATTTTACGACGGGTTTTCCTTTAGGCTCCCTGTTGGGTCTCGAACCGCACATCCGGCTTTATTTTGGAACTATTGCCGGGTTCCAAGGGTATGAATCTGTTGCCGAGGCCATCCATTTATTGGTTCCGGTTTTCCTGCACGTGCACGAAAAAACGTGTGAGCTGGACTTAAAGGAGCCGTTGTTATGGCAGCGGCAGATACGGTCGCTGATCAATAAGCATATCGGTTCGGCGGAAAGTCCGGAAGCTATCTGTTACTACAATCAGCTCGCTGCGCTGCTTATCCATTTAGACATAACCGAGACCCTAAGCAAGGATAGCATCAAAGATGCCCTCCCTTTTTACCGGGCCATATTAAATACTCTTGATCAGGCGCAGCGGTACAATGTGGTCGCGCTCGCGGCCCAAATCAATCAATGGCTTGACCGGTTGATGAAAGATGGGACCAGCCTGGATGACATGGAACCCTTGCAGGAGTTCGCTGATCAGCTCATACCCTTTGTCAATTCCCGGGAAAATGATGAATCCAACGCGCTTCGTTATAACGAAACGGGTAATCGTTATCTGGAAACGACGGACCGTAATGGCGTACTGAAAGCACTAACATGCTTTCATAAAGCAAAGGCACTCTACCGGCAGGATAGGACCAGAAAAGGTTATGTGCTCGCCTTGTTAAATATCGGGCAATTATATAACGTGGCTGGTTGTAACCTGGCGGCCAAGTATTATTCGATGTCTGCCGCCTGGCATTGCAGCCAGCATGAACAGCTGCACGATTTGTTGCCTGATGCTATGGGCTTGCTTTATCACATGGACCATGCACAGGGTGCCTGGTTGAGTTCTATGGAAGCGTTCAGGTTATATATCAACGCCAGGGCAGAGTTCAACACGAAAGGGTATGACCTGTTGGATAAAAATTTGCAGGAATTGGCTTTTGTGATTTCTGCCGGACCGCGGATCGCGCCGCAAACGCAGTCAGTTATGGAGCAGCTAAAACGGGGTATGGGCCAATTCTATGATTTGTATTTGGAACACTATGTGATCGAGGACGACGAATTGACAAGCAAAGAGATCGATGGTGTCGTCCAGGCTAAATTGGATGACACGCCTTTTAACGATGCCGGTAAGACCAGGACGATCGAATGGCACGCAGGCGGGCTTTCCTGGAAGATCAGTTTTGAAAACACCTGGCTTATGAATTCGGTCGCTGAGGAGTTTTGTGCCATCCTTCAGGTCTTATTGCTGGAGCTGATGCTTTCAAAACATGATCTTCACCTGCTGGAAATACCGCTCGAAGTGGAATTAAAGATCAGGGCCGGGGGTGAGGAGCCCTTGAGAGCACAGCAAAACAAAGCGAAATGGACCGTTTATATTCCGGCTGTTTTGGACGAGGACTATCAAGCGATCGAACAACAGGTTCCCACGATCGTAGCCAATATTGCCATTTTGTTACAGGAGGTAAGTCTATTACCCGGCGAAGAGTTGACAGAGCTGATCACAAAGCATTTCGACCAGGAAAATCTTGCCGGTAAAACGCTTCCTGACTTTATTTATCAGCGGCTTTACAGGCATCTTTTTTCCCGGGCGTCATTTGAGCAACTGTCCAGAACGGCTATTGGGACCGTCAATTCGACTTTTACACATAAAACGTTTCGCCCGCTAAAGTGGCTTGACACGTTGAGCGCGAAATATGATCGGGATGGCGCGATGGAGATGATCCGACAACGTTATGAAGGGTTCACCTTGAATTCTCATTTGACCCTCAAAAAGATCAAAGATGATCCCGCCTACCCCGAATTCATCGGAGCGCTTAGAACCGAGGGCTGGCTCGACTGGCAAATTCTTATGGCCATACGTAATTTTATTTTAAGTAAAAAAGCGAACGCATTGTTATTGGGCCGACGGTTTCCATCAGAAGCGGAGCGGGTGGCGGCGTACCAGCGGGAAGGTTTTCGCTTGCAGTCGCTACCGGAAGAAGAAAATTACATCCCACTTGTTCTGAGCGATTTCAGCGGTAGCTCTCTTCGCAATCAATTAAACAACACCGCCAAATTAGTTTTGATGAATTTTGATTTGGACTATCAGGTACAATATCCCGTTTTTGAAGCCTTGCTCAGATTTGTCAGGGCCCGGCTCCGTTTCGGAGAAGATGACATCAAAGAACTTAGCCCGTTATAAGAAGGGCGGCGTAGATGGCGCCGCCCTGTATCATGCTAAACTTCCGCCGGTTTCAAGGTCAGTTTCTCTCTGAGCAGTTTCATATCCTTACTCACTTTCTTCTCCTTGATCCGGGCGTAAATTTGTGTCGTCGTGATTTTGGTATGGCCCAGCATCTTACTGACCGTTTCGATGGGGACATCATTTTCAAGTGTCACGGTGGTCGCGAAGGTATGCCGCGCCGTGTGGGTCGTCAATTTTTTGTTAATACCGCAGAGGTCGGCGATCTCTTTAAGGTAGGCATTCATTTTCTGGTTGCTTTTCATCGGCAATAGCCGGCCCTGAATTTTTCTAATTGGATGCGCTCGATATTTATCAATGATGGCTAAGGCTTGAGGCAGCAGCGGCACGTTGGCTGCGATCTTGGATTTGGTGCGGCTGGTCATGACCCAATATTCACCGTCACTGCCTTTTACCAAGTGTTCGACGCTGAGTTTACAAGCGTCGATAAAGGCGTAACCGGTATAACAGGAAAACAGGTAGCAATCTTTGACTTCCTCCAGCCGCTCCACTTCGAAATGCTTCTCCTCCAGCGCTGCAAGTTCCTCTGCTTCCAATTCGGTGCGTGCGGTCTTCTTTGACGTGCAAACATATTTACGGATCGGACTTGCCGCTAACCAGCCATTATCTACTGCCATATTCACCACGCGCTTGATCCGTTTGATATAAGCCATCACTACGTTGTGGCTGACCAACTGCTGGGTTTTCATATAATGTTCGAAACCAGTGATGAAGTTGTATTCCAGTTCATCAAGGAAAAGGTCATTGCACTGGTAGCGGTGCGCGATATAATCTGCGACCTTCGTGCGGATGGTCTCGTACTTGGTCAGCGTGGCTTTGACAAGGTCTTTACCGACCAATGCGGCGACCTCTTCATTATGGTAGGTAAATACTTCCAATAGCTGCTTGCGGGCTAGGGGTTCTTCTGCATGCAGGTACTTGTTTTTGAGCCGCTCTGCGGTGCAGGAGCGGCCGTTTTGTTTGAACTGGAAGTAAAGATCCCGCAGTTCCGTGTCTACGGACACGAGGAATTTGTTAAATGAGCGGGCTTCTTCGCCACTGCCTTTCATAAAACCTGACCTGGCGTCCCATTTTTCAGGCATCACCTTTTTTTTCAAAGAGATCTCTGCTCTTTTGCCCGCAATGGTGACCCGGGCGTAAACCGGCAAGGTGCCGTTCTGGTCTTTTTTTGCTTTGTTCGCCCAAAATAAGATGGCGAAACTGTCTGAATTTTTCATAAATAACCGATTTAGTAACCGTCTGAACCCTGATTTTCAGGGTTTCCGGAGCGGAAACTGATAGGTCTATTTCCATCGCAAGCAGTTGATAATAAATGAGTTGAGAGCTTATTCGGTTACCTGTTCAAAATAAATTGAATAGGTAACCGAATAGCTAACCGAGACCCGTTTTGGAGGGGTTCGGGACCCGTTTCGGACCCACTTTAAGGGTTCAAAGACCCAACCCCAAAAACGCATTTTTAGATGCGGTTTTTCAATTCTCGGCTCATTTATTTTGGACTGTTTTGATATGAAATGATATCAATTTAAATTATTCAAAATCAATTAGTTAAATCGTTATTCGGTTACCAAAAGTAAGCATTCGGATTAGGTAACCTATAAGGTAACCGGGCGGTTAATACGGGCTGATATGAAACGTGCGGAAATGAATGAAAAAAGCCGCTTGATCATACAGATCAAGCGGCTTTGTGCGGGGATGAACCCTCTTAGCGGAATGGACGGGACTCGAACCCGCGACCCCATGCGTGACAGGCATGTATTCTAACCAGCTGAACTACCACTCCGTTGGGGATGCAAATATACCTTTCATTTCTTATTACACAAGGCGTTTTTTAAAAAAAAATCAAAAATTTTTGATTTGGTGTTTTAGCCTTTGATTATCAGGTAAATATATTTTAGGGATTGAAAGCCTTTTAATCTTGTATATAAAATACAACAACTGTATACAAAAACGGAAACCGTGTGCTGTTTTTGCTACTATCTAATAAATGCCACGGAAGAATCCGGAAAGCGATACATCAAAATAGTAACATATTTTACGCAGTGTTTCTATTCTGATATCTATTTTGCCACTCTCTAATCTGGCTATGTTGATGTTAGTATCGGCATAAAACTTCTCTTGGGTTACCTGGTTTTGCCGGCGAAGACGTTTAATCTGCAAAGAAACTTTGCGCTTAAATGCCTCGTCAGAATTATTAATAAACTCAAAATCAGTTAATAACATATAGGTCTGGGTTTTTTGGTAGTTATAATTTATAAAAGTAATGTTTTAGTTAAAACGGTTTCAAAAAAGTTTTAAAAATCATATGTACTTTTCAAATATGACTTATATGTCATAGCACTTCGGACCTTGTGGCTTTACTTTTGTTAATAAGCTATTGGCCCTGCATAAAATCCTATGAAAAACGATCTGCATCTGCCAAAAAATGTTTTGAATTCTCAGACGCCCAGGCTGAGGTTTTTTGTTCTTTGTTTTGGGTTTAATCAATAGTTTAAATTAATTAGGGGAAAGGGAGCTTCAAAAGAGCTCTCTTTTTTTATGCGCGAATTTTTGCAGTATATTTAACTAAAAGCCAAGCCACATGGACTTTAAACTTACCGATGAACAATTGCTGATACAGCAAACCGCGAGAAGCTTTGCTGAACAACAGCTAAAGCCCGGCGTAATAGCACGCGACGAGCATCAAAAATTCCCCGCAGAGCAGATCAAAAAACTGGGTGAATTAGGTTTTTTAGGCATAATGGTTTCACCAAACTATGGCGGTAGCGGGATGGATACCCTTTCATATGTGTTGGTAATGGAAGAACTCTCAAAAATTGACGCGTCTGCATCTGTTGTGGTTTCTGTAAATAATTCGCTGGTATGCTATGGCCTGGAGAAGTTTGGTACCGAAGCGCAAAAGCAAAAGTTCCTTATCCCTTTAGCAGCGGGTGGACAAATTGGTGCCTTTTGCTTGTCTGAGCCCGAAGCAGGCTCTGATGCCACTTCCCAAAAGACAACAGCTGTTGACATGGGCGACCACTATTTGCTCAATGGCGTTAAAAACTGGATCACCAATGGCAGCACAGCATCAACTTACATTGTGTTGGCACAAACAGATGCAGAAAAAGGTAATCACGGTATAAATGCTTTTATAGTGGAAAAAGGGCTGGAAGGATTTACAATAGGACCGAAAGAAAACAAAATGGGTGTTCGTGGTTCTGATACGCATTCGCTGCAATTTAATGATGTAAAAGTTCCAAAGGCAAATAGGCTGGGGCAGGAGGGAGAAGGTTTTAAAATAGCCATGAAGTTGCTGGAGGGCGGCCGCATAGGCATAGCTGCCCAGGCGCTCGGCATTGCCGCAGGCGCCTACGAGCTTTCGCTTAGATATGTAAAGGAGCGAAGGTCATTCGGTAAACCACTTGCAGATCATCAGGCTATCCAATTTAAACTGGCTGATATGGAAACCGAAATTGAAGCCGCCCGTATGCTGGTTTACAAGGCGGCCTGGTTAAAAGATAATGGTTTGCCTTATGGCCACGCAAGTGCAATAGCTAAACTGTTTGCTTCTGAAACGGCCATGAAGACTACCATTGAAGCGGTACAGATACATGGTGGTTATGGTTACGTTAAAGAGTACCACGTGGAGCGGCTGATGCGCGACGCCAAGATCACGCAGATCTATGAAGGCACTTCAGAAATTCAACGCATTGTCATATCGCGTGGCATACTTAAATAGCAGCACGCTTTTGGTTAACTTTGATCAAGTATAAATTTGTATCATGAGGTCAAAACTATTAATGCTCGCATCAGCAGCATTTTTATTTATAACAGGTTGCTCAAAGCCGGAGCTTACAAAAGGCATTTGGCGCGGAGCATTACTAACTTCTGCAGGAAAAGAAATTCCTTTCAATTTTGAGATAACAGATACCGCCGGAAAAAAACAAATGACCATTTTTAATGGAGCCGAGCGATTTAAAGTAACTGATGTAAATATTTCCGGAGACAGTGTAACTATCAAAATGCCTTTGTTTGAGTCGGAGTTTAAACTGAAACTGACTAACGAAGGTATGGCGGGCCAGTTTATTAAGCACCTTGCCGATAGCGACGCAGTAATGAATTTTAGTGCCATTAAAAACACCGATTGGCGCTTTAAAGCAGGAGATAAACCTACGGCAAATATTTCGGGCAGATGGGCAGCAACCTTTGGGGTCGATCAGGATACCAGCTTTGCCGTTGGTGAATTTAAACAAAGCGATGCCAAGCTTACCGGAACTTTTCTAACCAGCACCGGCGACTATCGCTTTTTAGAAGGCGTAGTTAGCGGCGATAGTTTGTATTTGTCGGGTTTTGATGGCGGCAACGCTTATTTATTCACGGCTAAAGTAAGCGCTAACAACATAACAGGCGGTACGCGCTATTCGGGAAAAAGCGGCTTTAAAACGTGGACGGCTGTAAAAGATGCCAACGCGAAACTGCCCGACGCTTACTCGCTTACGGCGCTAAAGCCCGGCTTTAAAAAACTGGCTTTTACTTTTAATGACCTGGATGGCAATAGGGTTGCTCTAACAGATGAGCGCTTTAAAAACAAAGTGGTTATTGTACAGATAATGGGTTCGTGGTGCCCTAATTGTATGGACGAAACCGCTTACATGGTTAACTACTACAAAAAATATCAGCCTAAAGGGGTGGAGGTTATTGGATTGGCTTATGAACGTACGGCCGGTGTTGACAGATCTAAAAAAGCGGTTGAACAAATTAAGCAACGCTTTAATATCACTTACCCGCTTTTACTTACCGGTTATATCCCGGCCGATGCAGGCAAAAGCCTGCCGATGCTGGATAAAGTGCTGGGTTTCCCAACAACCATCATTATTGATAAAAAGGGTGATGTGCGTAAAATACATACCGGCTTTAGTGGCCCAAGTACCGGTGAGCATTATGTAGAGTTTATTAATGAGTTTGAAAAGCTAACAAACGATCTGTTAGCCGAAAAATAAAAGCCTAAGCCCCTTTCAAAAAACAGAAAGGGGCTTTTTTATGGCGTTCAGGTTTAGGTAAGGTATCTTTAGCGCTCGGCGGCAAGTGTGTTGCTTTTAGCCATATCGCGGGTGCTTTCGGCAAGGCGTATAAACTCGGCGCGATAGCCTTGTTCATCTTTCCCTTTAGCGGCTTTCGCTAAACTGATCACCTGCTCAAAGCTGGCGTTTTGTTTAAATTGGGAGTCACGCAACAGCAAGCCATATTCGGCTACAGCGGCGGCGAAGCGGATGTCTTCTGATGAATGGTCAAATTCTGTGGTCAAGTTCTTTACCACAACCGATTCCATTTTGCTAACATCCTCATTAGGTTCTTTGTATCTGAATTTAACTGTCATTAACTCATCAGAACTGTTTTTAGCAGCCGGAGCAGTTTCTTTTTGGTATTTAAGCGGGTCAACACTTCCGGCAAAGGCATCGTCCTTCACCCCAACCGGAATGATCTCATACAAAGCGGTCACGGTATGGTTCACGCCCATATCGCCACCCAGTTTGGCATCGTTATTAAAATCTTCTTTAGCCAGCAAACGGTCTTCATAACCCAGCAAGCGGTAAGCCTGTACCTTGGCCGGGTTAAACTCAACCTGTAACTTAACATCTTTGGCAACGGTAAATAAGGTGCCGCCAAACTCGGTAACCATGGCGCGGGTCGCTTCGGTAATGTTATCAATGTACGCGTAGTTGCCATGGCCTTTATCAGCCAATATCTCCATTTTGCTATCCTTGTAGTTACCCATACCAAAGCCAAGGATAGAGATGCTTACACCGCTCTGGCGTTCCTGTTCAATCAGCGTTTCCATATCCTGGTCGCTTGATTGGCCCACGTTAAAATCGCCATCAGTTGCCAATACAATGCGGTTATTACCTTTCTTTTTAAAATTTTGGCGCGCAATGCTATAGGCCAGTTTTATGCCGGCACTGCCCGCTGTACTCCCGCCGGCCCTCAACTGGTCAATGGCATCTTTTATTTTTTGTTTCTGGTCGCCCGGCGTTGATGGCAGCACCAGCCCCGCAGCGCCTGCGTAAACTACCATAGCTACATTATCCTGAGCCCTCAACTGGTCAACCAGCATTTTAAGCGAAGTTTTAACCAGCGGCAACTTATTGGCATCATTCATAGAGCCCGATACATCTATCAGGAAAACCAGATTGCTTGGCGGCAACTTGTCGCTGTCAACATTTTTTGCTTTTAAGCCAATGCGTACCAATTGATGTTTTGGGTTCCATGGCGCAGAAACAACTTCTGTTTGAATGGATACAGGTTTACCTGCGGATGGCTCGCGCAGATCATATTTAAAATAGTTGATCATTTCTTCTATACGCACGGCATTTTTAGGCGGCAACTGACCCGCGTTAATGTAACGGCGCACGTTGGCATAAGAAGCGGCATCAACATCGGTCGCCAGCGTTGAAAGCGGCTCTTTTAACGGATTGATGAACTGGTTTTCAATAATGGGAGCATATGATTCGTTGTTAACCGGAATGGCATTAACGTAACCGGATAGATCGCCAATTGGTAGCTGTTTAACGTTTATCGGTGCAGAAACAGCGGCTATATTGTTAACCGACCCTACAAGCGCAGACTTCTTTTGTGTTCCGTAGCCAACCACTACTACTTCGTTTAAAGCGTTGCTGTTTGTTGTAGTTAAATTGAGAACTTTTTCTGCATTGCCACTTCTTACACCCGTTCTGCCCGCCTGGGCGCCGTAGTCATCTACTACCTGAAGTTTTTCAACAATATCCGAGGGCAGGTTTCGTACTGCCTGGGCTACATTGCCGCCCGTATAATCTTTGCCGTTTATTTTTGCCTTTGTTACGGGTTGTCCCTGAAAGGTAATATTTCCATTTTTGTCTACTTCAAATCCTTCAACTTTCTTGATCATTTCATCTGCACTTGCGTGCGGAATCACTTTATAATTTTTTACTACATAATCAATGGTATCTGTTTTATAAATGATGGCCCGTTTTAAATAAACATTTAAAACATTGCTTTTACTAACAGTCACTGTGTCTGGTTGATAACCTTTGGCGGTAAAAATTAACCTTGAGGTATTTTTTGGCAGCACTATAGTATAATGCCCTTTGGCATCAGTGTAAATCGGTTGGTTGTTTCCCAAAGCGCGCACTGCAACGCCCGCCATGGTGTGCTTGTCGCCCGCGTCGTAAACGGTGCCGTTAATATTTTTTGGTGCTAATGGTTTTGCCTGTATAAGGCAGGCTGCTGCTGTTAGTGCAATAAGGTACGTTCTCATAATAAAATATTTTAGTTGATTTATGGATTTCTGCCTGTATGATGCGTCATACCATTAGTTTTCCATAAACGATGTAAAAAAAATTATTTTTAAAGCTGAATGAACTTCCTCAAAAGCCACAACAATAAGTACAAAGCCACGGATGAGGCCCTGTTACTGCAATACCGGGAAACCGGCAATCTGGAGTTGCTGGCGGCTTTATATGAGCAATACATGCACCTGGTTTACGGCTTATGCCTTAAATATTTAAAGGATAAAGACAGCAGCAAGGATGCCGTAATGCAGATATTTGAAGAATTGATAGTGAAATCTGCCCGACATGAAGTAGGCAATTTCAAGAGCTGGCTGCATGTACTCACACGTAACTTTTGCCTGTCGCGTATAAGAGCAGTTAATAGCAGGCAAACCGAATCATTAGATAACGTTGTGGAGATGCCCGACAGTACGCACAAGGATAGCGGATGGGATGATGAAATGTGGCGGTTGGACCGCTGCAAGCAAAAACTATCGCCCGAGCAGCGAACGAGCATTGAACTGTTTTTTATGGCTGACAAATGCTACAAGGAAATAGCCGACAGTACAGGCTATGAGGTAAAAGAAGTGAAGAGCTACATACAGAACGGAAAGCGCAACTTAAAAATTTGCATGGAAAGACATGGCGGCAAAAAGTAAAACAAACCTGGCAAAAATAACCAAGTACGTTAAGGGGAGGCTTAACGCGCGCGATAGGCATGAATTAGAGCGGGAGACCTATGACGATGCTTTTTTAAACGAGGCAATGGATGGGTTTGAAGACTTTGCTGCTGATGATCACGAAGAAACGATAGCAGACCTAAAAACCCAGCTCAGATCGCGCGTTTCAACAGAAAAAAACAGGCGTGTGATATTATGGTCAAAATTGGCTATAGCGGCAAGCGTGCTTTTAATGTTGGGTGTAGGGTATTGGTTTTTAAAGCCCCTGAATGATGAAAGTCAGCGTGAAAAATTTACAAGTAAAGTAAAACCCTTGCCATCAACTGTTACTAAAGATATTGACACAATTGAAAGCCACCAGCCTGCTCAATTTATAAAGAAAAAAAGGAAGCTGGTTGCTGATAATGTAAAAGTTGAACCATCTATAACTTATAAAACTGATACTGTTGAGTATATAGCCAACGCTTACCCGGTGAGGCCCAATGCAAAAATTGAGGATATGCTAAAAAAAGCGGAAGGCTTTGAGATCGATACTACAGGTGCAGTGCTTTTCAATGGGCAACCGCTTACTAAAGCCCGCTTAAATGGAAAAGATTACATGGGTGGCGATGTAAATCAAGCTATAAGGAATTTGCCTGCGGATATTTTAGAGAAGTTTCAGGTGGTAGATGATTACGGAGATCAGGCAGGAAAAACCGGCATTAGAACTGGAGAGCCCAATAAGGTACTGAATTTAACTACAGCAAGAAGCGATACTTTAAACGAAGTTGTTGTGGTTGGCTACGGAACACAAAAGAAGTCCACTCTTGTAGGAGCGGTTAGCAATTTAATTGTCAAATACCCCAGCAGTAGAGATATGGCCAAAAATTTAGAGGTGATAGTATTGACCGATACGGTGGGATTGCCGAGACCAATTGCGGGTTGGGATGATTACAAATCCTATATTCGCAACAATGCAATCATTTCCAATGGTTCGCCGGGAGATGTTGAGGTAGCTTTTTATGTTGATGCTTCAGGGAATATAATCCAGCCGCAAATTTTAAGGGGTAACAATAAGGTCGCTAACGCAAAAGCACTAACCATCATAGCAAACGGACCAAAGTGGCGGGGGGCATCTGTTGCCAAAGAAGTGAGGCTAAGGATCTTTTTCAAAAAAGAGTGATAAAATCGGTTCACTCGTCTCATTTTCGTTTCACTCAAAATCAACAAACCGCTAAAAATCAATTCATTGCAAAAAATATCGTTTCACATCGTCTCACCTATTCAGTGAGACGATGAAACGATATTGATGGATAGCGTTAAGCTCTTTCTTCCCAAATAGTACACAAATGCAAAATGGTTTCAACAGCCTTTTGCATATCCTGAACAGACACCCATTCCTGCTTGCCATGAAAAGCGTGTTCGCCTGCAAATATGTTGGGGCAGGGCAGTCCCATAAAAGATAGGCGTGAACCGTCTGTCCCGCCGCGTATGCTGCAAAGCCTGGCATCCAACCCTGCACGACGGATAGCCTCCATGCCATACTCCACAATTTGCGGATGCTGGTCCAACACGTTCTTCATGTTGCGGTATTGTTCTTTTACCTGCAGTTCGTACGTACAGCCGGGGTGGTTCTTTAATATGAGTTCGGTTAGTTTGTGTATTATGTCAGCATGTTCTATTAGCTTGGCATCGTCAAAATCGCGGATAATGAAATCAACCTCCGCCTGCTCCACATGCCCGCTTATACTCACCGGGTGCAAAAAGCCTTCCATGGCCTCGGTACCTTCCGGCGACAGGTCATAAGGCAGCGCAGCCACTATCTGTCCTGCAATTTTAATAGCGCTCTGCATCTTCCCCTTGGCAAAACCCGGGTGCGAACTGATCCCCCGGATGATCAGCTTAGCGCCATCCGCCGAGAAGGTCTCATTTTCCATATTGCCTGCACTCTCGCCATCAATGGTATAGCCGGCATAAGCGCCCAGTTTCTGCATGTCTGCCTTATCAACCCCGCGGCCAATCTCTTCATCGGGCGTAAACAATATGCTGATATCGCCATGTTTAATTTGAGGGTTTTGCATGAGTTGGTAGCAGGCATCCATAATTTCAGCAATCCCGGCTTTGTTATCAGCGCCTAACAGCGTGTTGCCACTGGCGGTTATGATATCATGGCCTATCTGGTTTTTCAGGTCGGGGTGTTCATCCATCCGCAACACCTGTGTTGGGTCATCCGGCAATACAATGTCTGCTCCCTGGTAGTTTTTATGAATTAAAGGCTTCACGCCGGCACCGCTACAGTCCGGCGAGGTATCCATATGAGAGCAAAAGCAGATCACAGGTACATTGGCTTTATCGGTGTTGCCCGGAACGGTAGCGTATACATAGCCATGCTCATCCAGGTGTGCATCGGTTATGCCCATTTCCAGAAGTTCGGCTACTAACACGCGCCCCAGATCCTTCTGTTTATCTGTTGAAGGGCAGGTTAGCGATTCAGGGTCAGATTGTGTGTCAATAACCACATATTTTAGGAAGCGTTCGGTAACTGTAAAGCGGCTGGCTAACTTAAAGTTCATATATTTGCGATGTAAAGTGCTGTATTTCTCTGTTAATAGCAAAATTGATTAAATTTTTATTGTGAAGAAGCTGCTTTTGTTTTTTTTCCTAACCGCGGCGACGCTGGTCGCCAGATCACAAACTTATAATTACAACGCGTTCGGAATAGGAGGTGGCGTAAGCGCTGTTTACCCTTATGTAGATCTGAACCAGGGGAAGAACACCTTTGCGTTTAATGTTACCGGTTATTATAACATTTCTCCATATCTGCCGGTTGGGCTCGAATTTCAAACCGGTAATATATCAGGCGGAAGTATTAAAGATGATCCTAATAACAGGGAGTTTACCAATAACTACAAAGCCATAATATTACACGGCGACCTGTATTTGGGCCAGATAATTGACTACGACTATAGCGACTTTAAACGCATGATAAAAGACTTTTATATAGGTAGCGGCGTTGGGTTTATAAACAACAACATGACCTATATTGTGCGTACACGGCCGGGTACAGACTATAAATTTCCGGGCGAGGATAAAAGTACAAATCTTATGGTGCCAATTCGTTTTGGTTACGAGTTCAGGCTTTTCAATAGCTACGGAGAGCAATTTATGGCAGTTAATTTGGGTTATGTACATAACTTTACCTGGGGAGAGGGTTTAGATGGCTATGCCGACCCTTCAAGCAAGTTTAGAAACAATGCGCCGGATCAATACCGCCAGTTTGTGTTTGGTGTGAAATTCAACTTTGGTCCAGTTAGCTCATTTTATAAAACCATTAACTAATTTGAATATAGAGGAACTGCGTGATTATTGCCTGGCCAAACCGGGAGTTACCGAAGGTTTTCCTTTTGGAGAGGATACCTTGGTGTTTAAATTGGCTGGAAAAATGTTTCTGCTCACCGGCCTGAATACGGGTAACAGCTTCAACGTGAAATGTGATCCTGAATTGGCTATTGAATTGCGCGAGCAGCATCCAGAAGTGCAACCCGGCTATCACATGAATAAAAAGTTGTGGAACACTGTTTACATGGACGGCAGTCTAACTGTTAAACAGCTGCGCGAAATGATAGATCATTCGTACACGCAAGTATATAATGGCCTGCCCAAAAAGCTAAAGGCCGAAATTGACCAATTAACCTGATAAACTTATCATATGAGTGAGTACCTAACGCTGGCACCGGTTGCCTCTTTCTTTTTCGCTATAACTATTGCCTGCTCGCTGCTGGCTTTTTCTAACGAAAACTTGTACGGCAGAATGATGCTGCACCCCTACAGTGTATCTCGTGGGCAAAATGTTATTACATTGCTAACAAGCGGATTTATACATAAGGACTGGATGCACTTGTTCTTTAATATGTTGAGTTATTATTTCTTTGCTTTTCAGTTAGAGGTTTACATTGGTCACTGGCAATTTGGTGTATTGTATTTAGCCAGTTTGATCATAAGCGATCTGCCGACGGTAGCAAAACATAAAGACCATTATAATTATCATAGTCTGGGTGCTTCCGGAGCGGTGAGCGCGGTAATATTTAGTTTTATTATGTATTCTCCGCTAAGCCAAATGATGATATTGCCTATTCCGTTTCCTATACCGGCTATCATCTTTGGTGTGCTTTATTTGGTATACTGCCACTTTGCTTCAAAGCACTCTCGCGACAATATCAACCATGATGCGCACATGTATGGCGCATTATGCGGTTTATTCATCACCGCCATACTGCACCCTGATGTTTTGCAAAGCTTTATTCAACAGGTTAAAGGGGGAGTGATATAGTATCAGCGGGCTTAAAGTTGCCCTCAGTATCCAGCAGGAAGCTTATAGGGTTTTCAGGGTCCTTAATGATCTCTAACAGCAAAAAGCCCCAGTTTTTCCAGAAACTCTCCAATACCTGCCCGTAGGTTTTGTTTTGCCAATGGTCAAATAACGGTTTACCGGTCATGCTACGCAATGGCATCGCTTCTATGTAAATCTCGTCACCAACAACCATAGTGGTGTATTCGGGCAGGCGGTTGAATAAATATGCAGAGTAAAAGATACGTGCGTTGAGTTCTTCAAATTGAATAGGGTGGAGGCATTGAGCTTCAACTTTTGCTAATATATCACGGTGGTAACTTTTATTGGCACCATTGTCCTGAAAGCAGATGATCAACCCAAAATCATTTATGCGTAACGAGAAGGTAAGCGTATTGATCTCATCGCGGTAGCCAAAGGTTTCTTCGGCATTATTAACTTTAAAAAGCAATAAACTGAACGGCTTAAAGTCCTCAAATTCAATATTCAAGTTAAGGCTTTGCAGCATTAAATGCAGATTGCTGAACTTGTGAATGATAGACTCCGAAATATTAAAATCCTCACCTTGCTGGCGTTGTTGTTGGATGCCTGCTCTTAACTCATTAAAAATTATACCGTACAGAACCTTGCCTGCCCATTGAAAAAGCTTTAACTCATCCAACTGTTTTACCGCTTCGTAGCCACTATTGAAGGCCGTCTCCATCTCGGCTTCCACAGGCTCAATGTAAGTCTCGTTAACTACTGCGCTGCAAGGCAACTTCAGGTCTTTATAGGTAGCCATGCTTTCATCAAGCATTTTAAAAGGCTCGTCTTCCAGGTTATATTTAGACATTAACCATTGCGGAAAAACCTGAATGCTTTCCTCTTCACTATTAAGTGCAACTCCTGTTAAAAAGCAATTGCGTTTGCTGAAATTAAGACGATCAAAAGGCGAGTAAACGGATGCGGGCATGCCGGCAAAGATACTGTTGGGAGATGAAAGCTAAAAGGTGAAAGCCAAAAGGTTGCAATTGGCTTACTGAAATAACAACTGGCGAGGACGTATAGCTTCTCGGCTTAATGTGAAAATGCGCCAGGCTATAATGCCTAAGGCTGGTATGCCAAACCAATGGGCGTTTATAGATTGAGCAACTTCGCCTTTAAATAAAAAAGCTATAGCGTGGCCAATGCCGCAGCCAGGGCACCAGCTAATACCTAAAAGTTTAAAAGGGCAAAGTGTGAAATGAGATGGTTGGGCCGGATCGCAGGTGGCCAAAGCTATTAACGCTGCGATCCAGAATACCAGTTCAAAATATTTAGAAAATAATTTCTTAATCAAGCTTGTTTGATTTGGTGGCCAGCACCAAAGATACGCCTAAAGCGCTTAACAAACCAACAAGCAGCGCCCCGAATAACCTGCCCGAAAATGCGCTGTAATTATTACCTTCGGTAACGTAGTTAATGTAAACTATACCTGCAAAAGCAGCCAATACACCACCTACAAGTAAAATTTTAAAACTTTCTATCAGGCCCTCTAAAAAGCTCATATTGCCGCCAAGCACTGTATCACGATAGCTTTTAATCCCCAGTAAAAGTACCACTACCGGTATCAGTACAGAAAAGTATTCGTAAGGCGATGCCTTATCATCTTTAATATCATACCCCATCCAGTGCATGATAAACAGCCATAGTCCGCTTAATACGCCGATGACCAGGCCCCAGGTTAATGCATTTTTCATTTTTGTAAGGTTATTTGTTGTTGTGATTGTGTTATACAAATGCTGTTACAACATCATATGTACTTAAACTACCATAAAAAGTGTTTTTGGGGCAATATTGTTTTGGCAAGCTTTACGTTTGTTTGCATTTGCTTACTCATAAATGCGCTATAATGGCAATCAAATCGGTGTCATCAATTTAAAAAGCATTAATCGGGCATCCTTTTTGCTATCTTTGCAACGCTTTGAACATCCGTGATATATTAGACAGATATAAAGCTGATGACCGGGTTAAGGCGCTGGCTACAGCCATTAACAGCACTAAAAACCCTCGCATACAGCTTCGTGGTTTGGTTGGATCTGGAGATGCAACCCTGGCGGTAGCTTTGTACTTTTTGCAGCATAAGCACATGGTTTTTGTGCTGCCCGAACGTGAAGAAGCCGGCTATTTTCAGGCAGACCTGGAAAACCTTACCGGTAAGGAAGTACTGTTATTCCCATCATCTTACCGTAAGCCATTTGAGTTTACCCAGCCCGATAGCAGCAATGTACTGGCGCGTGCAGAGGTATTGAATGAGCTGAACCACGCTACGGAATTTGGTCAGCTGATAGTTACTTACCCTGAGGCTTTGGCCGAAAAGGTAATTGACCGTGCATCCTTAGAAAAAAACACCCTTGAGATATCCGTTAACAACAAACTCGGAATTGATTTTGTGAACGAGTTTTTGGTAGAATATGATTTTGAGCGTGTTGATTTTGTGTATGAGCCGGGTCAGTTCTCCATTCGTGGTGGTATTGTCGATATCTTTTCGTTCTCGCATGATCTGCCTTATCGCGTTGAATTTTTTGGCGATCAGATAGAGTCTATCCGCACATTTGAGATAGAGAGCCAGCTATCTGTTGAGCATGTTAAGAGCATTACCATTGTACCTAACGTGCAGTCTAAATTTCTTACAGAGAATAACATATCGCTGCTGGAATATATTGACCCGGGTAGCCAGGTATGGATAAAGGATGTACAGTTTACGTTTGATGTAATTCAAACCGGCTATAAAAAAGCTACACAACTGTGGAATGCGCTATCTGCCGAAGAGAAAAATAAAAACCCCGAGTGGATAGACCCCAAATTCAGTTTTACAGATGATAAACTGATTGCCGACCAATTGCATGATTTTCCGGTAATTGAGTTTGGTAAGCAGTTTTTCTATCAGGCTACAGAGGTGGTTAACTTTGACATGCGCCCGCAGCCATCGTTCAATAAAGATTTTAACTTGCTCATTCATAACCTTAAAAACAATGAGGCTGAGCATATTGAAAACTTTATCCTTACCGATTCGGCAAAGCAAATTGAGCGCCTATACGCCATTTTGGATGACCTGGATAAAACCACCAAGTTTACCCCGGTTAATATATCTATTCGCGAAGGTTTTATTGACCGGGAGCAGCAGATAGCCTGTTATACCGACCATCAGATATTTGATCGCTACTACAAATATAAGCTTAAAAAGGGCTATCAGCGCTCGCAGGCCATTACTTTAAAAGAACTGCGTGACCTCAAGCCCGGCGATTATGTTACCCACATTGACCACGGCATAGGCAAATATGCAGGCCTGGAGAAGGTGGAAGTAGCCGGTAAACAGCAGGAGATGATCAGGCTGATTTATGCCGATAACGACCTGTTGTATGTAAACATCAACTCGCTTAACCGCATATCAAAATACAGTGGCAAAGAGGGCACCGTACCCAAAATGAACAAGCTGGGTACCGATGCCTGGGAGAAGCTAAAGAAAACCACAAAAAAAAAAGTTAAAGACATAGCCCGCGACCTTATCAAGCTTTATGCTGTACGTAAGGCGCAACAGGGTAATGCTTTCTCGCCCGATAGCTATCTGCAAACCGAACTGGAGGCCTCTTTTATATACGAAGATACGCCCGACCAGGAAAAAGCTACTGCCGACTTTAAGCGCGATATGGAATCGCCACACCCTATGGACCGTTTGATTTGCGGGGATGTAGGTTTTGGTAAAACAGAGGTAGCCGTTCGTGCGGCATTTAAGGCCGTGGCAGATAGCAAGCAGGTAGCCATATTGGTGCCTACCACTATTTTGGCGGCACAGCATTACAAAACATTCAGCGACAGGCTAAAGGGCTTCCCTGTTAATATTGATTACGTTAACCGCTTTAAATCAAGCGGGCAGATCAAACAGACGCTGGAGAAATTAAAAGAAGGTAAGGTTGACATCATCATTGGTACACACCGCTTGGTGAGTAAGGATGTTAAGTTTAAAGACCTCGGCCTGATGATCATTGACGAGGAGCAAAAGTTCGGCGTAAGCACCAAAGAGAAACTAAAGCAAATGCGTGCCAATGTGGATACGCTTACGCTAACAGCTACACCAATACCGCGTACGCTGCACTTCTCACTGATGGGCGCACGAGACTTGTCCATCATATCCACACCACCACCTAACCGCCAGCCTGTAGTTACCGAGCTGCATGTGTTTAATGATAAGCTGATAAAAGAGGCCGTTGAATACGAACTGGACAGGGGAGGACAGGTGTTCTTCATCCACAACCGCGTAGCCGATCTGCCACAACTGGGCGGATTGATACGCAAGCTGGTGCCCAAAGCGCGCATAGGTATTGCACACGGGCAATTAGAGGGCGATGACCTGGAAGATGTTATGCTCAAGTTTGTGAGCCATGAATATGATGTATTAGTGGCTACTACTATTATTGAAGCCGGTTTGGATATTCCTAACGCCAATACTATCATCATTAACCACGCCCATATGTTTGGTTTGAGCGATCTGCACCAGATGCGGGGTCGTGTTGGGCGCAGTAATAAAAAGGCTTTCTGTTATTTGCTGAGTCCGCCGTTATCAACTTTGACCAACGAGGCACGTAAGCGTTTGAGCGCCATTGAGGAGTTTTCAGATCTCGGCAGCGGCTTTAACGTTGCCATGCGAGATCTGGATATACGCGGCAGTGGTAACCTCTTGGGTGCCGAGCAAAGCGGTTTCATTGCCGAGATAGGCTTTGAGATGTATCATAAAATACTAGACGAAGCCATACAGGAGTTGAAAGACGATGAGTTTAAAGGATTGTTCCCTGAGGATAAGCCGAAATCATTCATCAGCTTTACGCAGATAGATACCGATATGGAAATACTCATCCCTAATGAGTATGTAACCAGTTTGTCTGAACGTTACAATCTCTACTCCGAGCTATCCAAATTAGAGAACGAAACCGAGCTGCTGGCCTTTCAGCAAAAACTGCACGACAGGTTTGGCCCTATACCACCACAGGTGAACGACTTACTGAACACCATGCGTTTACAATGGTTGGGCAAGGCTTTAGGCTTCGAAAAAATATCATTAAAAAAAGGCGTATTGCGGGGCTATTTCATTGCCAACCAGCAATCGGCTTACTTTGAAACACCGGTGTTCCGCAGCATATTAGGCTTTGTGCAAGGCAATCCACGCCGCACCAGTTTAAAGGAAGTGAAAAACACCCTGCGCTTAGGTATTGAAGATGTAAGGGATATTGACGAAGCGGTTGACCTGCTAACTTCTATATTGGAACCCGAAAGCGTGTAAGTTTTCTCGGGTGTCCGTCTGCTTATGCCCTTAAATCCGGACGAACGGACACCGCAAAACAAAATGCCAACATATCCCTCCTCGGGGAGGGTAGGGAGGGGTTAATTCGCGTGCTACACCGCCGTGCTAACCCCTCCCTGCCACCTCACAGGCAGCCGCACCCCTCCCCAAGGAGGGATTTAAAGAACAAACACAATAACTAAATAACAACGAAAAATTATTCGAATATTATTTGCTTTTAAACGCAGTTTATTGCGAGGTACGAAAGTAATCCCGGACTGGATAGCTATCCCACGTGTTTATCCGCTAATCACGAGCGTTCATCTATCAGCGGCTTGTCGCTCAGGATTGCCACGCTATCGCTCGCAAAGACGGGTTGGGAAATGCGCGATGCGTTACCCCATCAGTAACTGTCCGCTTCCAAAGCAGACGTACGCCCTAACAACTACCATCTACCAACACTGCTAAGTAGTTATTTATTCACTCCACCTTTTGTAACCTAAGTAGATGCTGCCTAAAAGTTCCCAAAACAAATCCAGCTACTTTTTATTTTTCTGTTAGAATGAAACATTTACCAAAAAACGTAGCCCTCACAGGGCAATTGAAATGGGTTGAGCGAATAGCCTCCGTTATGGACGACAAATTCCGCCTCCCCGGTACAAAGTTTCGCTTTGGGCTTGATCCTGTTCTAAACTTTATCCCCTTTGCTGGAGATGTTTCCGGCTTTATCGTATCAGCAATGCTGCTTTATGTAATTGCAAAGAACGGTGCGGTAAGTCGTAAGGTACTTATTTTAATGGCGGTTAACATTTCCGTTGATGCACTTCTTGGCGGGATTCCCCTCTTAGGGCAGATCACGGACTTCTATTTTAAAGCAAATACCCGCAACATTAAACTGCTAAAAGAGCATTACCAGGAAGGCAAACACCAAGGCAGCGGTAACGGCATTATCGCAGTAATAATAATAGTATTGGTAATTGGCCTTGCGGCAACTATGTATGTGTCTTACCTGATTCTGCTATGGTTATTCGAACTTTTTTGATAGCTCTGATAAGCTAAGGTTGGTTCAAAAGGATTGTACCCGATGCAGTATTAGCTATTTGCAGCCGGCGCTTTACCTCCGCCTTTACCTTTGTTAAAAGGCTTGCGGCGATTGTTATTTCCACTGCGGCGATTTTTGTTGGGCTTGGCTTCGTGGGCTGTTCTAACCTCGGCAATGCCTACAATATGTTCAGGCAAAGGGTGCTGGGTTATCTTTTTATCCATCAGCTCCTCAATGCTTTTTAAACGGCGCTCATCGCGGTGGTTTACAAAGGTAATAGCGGTCCCTGTGGTTTCAGCTCTTGCTGTACGGCCAATGCGGTGTATGTAATCTTCGGCATCGCCGGGTACATCAAAATTCACAACCAGGTCAATACCTTCTACGTCAATACCCCGCGAAAGCGCATCGGTACCTATAATAACCGGTAACAGCCTGTTTTTAAATTGCAGCAGGATATCTTCACGCTCTTTCTGCTCCAGATCTGAGTGAAATGCTTCAACCTTCAAGCCTGCATTTTTCAATTCTTTGCTTAAAGACCTCACAATTTCTTTTCGCGAAGCAAAAATAATGGTGCTTACAAAGTCGCCTTCCTTTAAAATGTGCTGTAATAAAGGCACTTTCTGCTGGTCGTGCGCGCGGTAAATTTGCTGGTCAATACCAACAGCCGGTTGAGATATGGCAATGTTGATCTGCTCAGGGTCTGTCAATATTTTTTTAGCCAGCGTTCGTATGCGACCCGGCATAGTGGCCGAGAACAGCAGTGTTTGGCGCTCTTTAGGCAAATAGCTAATAATGCGCATAATATCATCGCTAAAGCCCATATCCAGCATGCGGTCGGCTTCGTCCAATATCAAATACCTGATATGGTTAAGCTTTAACACGCCCGATGTAAGGTGCGCTATGAGCCTGCCCGGCGTAGCTATTATAATGTTTACATTGTTTTGGATGCCACGTCGCTGCTGCTCATAAACGCTGCCATCGCCACCGCCAAAAACTGCTATTGAAGTTACACCTGTAAAATAAGCCAAACCCTCGGCCTGCTGGTCTATCTGCTGCGCCAGTTCGCGGGTTGGGGTAAGCACAAGCGCGGTTGTTTGTTCAACATTGCTGCGGCCTATCAACTCCATTACGGGTAATAAAAAAGAGGCTGTTTTACCCGTGCCTGTTTGAGCGCAGGCAATCAGATCTTTGCCATTTAAAATTGCAGGGATAGCCATAGCCTGTATAGGCGTGGCTTGTGTAAACCCCATGCTGCTAATTCCCTCGGCTAACTGTTCGTTAAAATTAAATTCCTGAAACGTCACTATATACTTGTAAAAGTGCCAAGTTAAGTAAAAATAAGCGTATTACGCTTGCCCTCAGGATTGGATGTAGCTTTGCAGGTGCTCAATGGTTTGCTCATGAAACAAAATGGTTTCTGTAACCACATCATTAATAGAGATGATACCCAGCAGCATGTTATTGGCAAAAACAGGCAGGTAGCGCACGTGCGCATCACTCATCAGCTGCATACAATCATCAATAGTGCTGGCAGGCGCAACGCGCGGCATATCGGTGCTCATAATATCGCGCACCAAAGTATCTTCGGATGAGCGGCCCATTAAAACCACTTTACGGGCGTAATCACGCTCGGTTAGCAGTCCGGAATATTCGTTGTTTTCGGTAATAACTACCGAGCCCACGTTTTTTTGGGCCATGAGTTTCAAGGCGTCTAAAACGGATGTAGCGGCATCAGTGCTGATAACAGCCGTGCCTTTCCTACTAAGGATGTCTGCAACTTTTCTCATAAGTGGTTATAATTGGTATTACTATATTACAACAAACAATTTAAATAAAAAAGCTTTAACTGATTTATTTTTAATTGTTTACACATGTAACCACTTTGTATTGCTAATCCCTGTCCCTGCTAAGTTTGGTAAATGCCAGCGGATTTTCGGCCAGTTCCAGTCCTTCTTTACGGTTACGCACTATGTGAATGGCAGTAAATAATGCCTCACGGAATGATACCTCAGAAGCTTTGTTTTTTCCGGCGATATCATAAGCAGTGCCATGATCAGGAGAAGTACGAACAAAGTTTAAACCTGCCGTAAAGTTAACACCCGATTCAAATGCTATCTGTTTGAATGGGATAAGGCCCTGGTCATGGTACATGGCCAGTACCGCGTCAAATTGCATGTAAGTGCCGTTGGCAAAAAAGCCATCTGCAGGGTACGGACCGAATGCCAGTATGTCTGCCGCCCTTGCCTCTTCAATAGCGGGGATAATAATATCCTGCTCTTCGTGGCCCAACAAACCGTTGTCGCCTGCATGGGGATTCAAACCTAAAACAGCAATTTTGGGTTTGCGTATCCAGAAATCCTGCTTCAGGCTGGTATTCATCAGCTTCAATTTAGCCAGAATTTTTTCGGTAGAAAGATTGGCCGCAATGTGCGATACCGGTATATGGCCGGTCACTACGCCTACCCTTAAAGTATCGCTCACTAAAAACATTAATGAATCACTCGCCTTGTCTGCATCCTGCAAGTATTCGGTATGGCCGGGAAAGTTAAAGTTCTCTCCTTGTATAGTGTCTTTATTGATTGGCGCTGTAATCAACGCCTCTATCTCGCCCGAAAGCAGATCGGCAGTAGCTTTTTCAAGCGACGAGAAAGCAAACTTGCCAAGGTCTTTATTAGGGATGCCGGGTTCAATCTTCACTTCTTCTTCCCAGCAGTTTATCAGGTTAGCGCGTTTGTGCTGCGCCTGCGCTGCATGGGCTATTACGTTAAAATTAAGGTCGTTTATTTCGGTAGACTTTTTGTAAAACGATGCCAGTTTAACGTGGCCATAAACAATTGGCGTACAGTAGTTCAGTATTTTACTGTCGGCAAGTGTTTTGATGATGATCTCTAATCCGATGCCATTTACATCACCTATACTTATACCAACCTTAGGTTTCTCGCTCATGTTATTCTATATAATAAAAAGATTTTTAGGCCTTTCGTTCCTGATAAAAGAACAAATATGACGTAATTTGTTCAATATATATACTGTAATATGTCATTAGTTAGGGCGAAGAAGCATTTAGGTCAGCATTTTTTAACAGATAAAAACATTGCCACTAAAATTGTGGATGCGCTGCGCCCCGAAGGTAGGTATACCCAGGTGCTGGAGGTTGGCCCGGGCATGGGCATCCTGTCAGACATATTACTGCAGCGCGAAGGCTATGAGGTGCATTTGATAGACATTGATACAGAATCATACGAGTTTCTTAAAAAAAAGTACCCTGAGCTGGGCAACAGGCTCATCAACGCTGATTTTTTAGAAATGGATTTTGCCGCAGCCTTTAGCGGCCCGATGGCCGTGATCGGCAACTTTCCTTACAACATATCATCGCAAATACTTTTTAAGATATTGGATAACCGCCATCAGGTTATTGAAATAGTTGGTATGTTTCAAAAAGAAGTCGCTGAGCGCTGCGCTGCCAAACCCGGCAGTAAAGAATACGGTATTTTAAGTGTGTTTTTGCAAGCTTATTATAAGGTTGAATACCTGTTTACGGTGAAAGCGGGTGTGTTTAATCCGCCACCTAAGGTGCTCTCGGCTGTTATACGTTTAACACGAAATGAAAAAGAGACGCTGGATTGTGATGAGAAACTGTTTTGGCAAATAGTTAAAGCGGGCTTTAATCAACGTAGAAAAACATTACGCAACGCTATATCGGCATTGATCAACAAAGAGAAAATGGGCGAAGATGCTACTTTGGAGTTACGCGCGGAACGGTTAAGCGTGGATGACTTTGTGGCGCTTACAAAACGTGTAGCTGCTTCAAGGTAATATCTTTACACTGCAAACATTTCCTTTATCTTATCAACGCTCAAAGGTTTAGAGATAAAGTTTTGTACCAGCGGGTATGATTTAGCCTTATTGATGTCGTTACTAAAAACAGACGATGAGATAATAAATATTTTGGTTTTACCTGCCGGGTCAATATTCAGTCGGCGGTACTCGTCTAAAAACTCCCAGCCGTTCATTATCGGCATGTTAATGTCCAATAAAATAAAGTCGGGCAATTCGTTAGGATCTCGTTTTTGTATTTGCAACAGCTCATCAATAGCAAACCTGCCGTTTAAACAGGCCGATATTTCGGTGTTCTCAACAGCCTTCTTTATCAGCTTGATAGAGATGAAATTATTTATCTCATCATCATCAACTAATAAGATGCTTACAGGTTTATTATCGGTACTCATGCTTTGTTATACGTATCGGGATTTAAAAAAGTTATACTCCTGTTAGTTGTATACGATTGTTTCTCTGCAAAGTTACAGGTTTAAACAAATATAACTGATTATACTTTTATTATATCCCTACGTCATTTCAATATCATCATAAAAAAATAAAATGCAACTACATTGCATTTGTGTATATTTGTGGTGTGACGGCAAAAAAACGCAGTTCCCGACTTGACCGGATAGGTATAACCGCATCAACGCTATGCGCGCTTCATTGCGCGGTAGTACCGCTGATGCTTACCTTTTTGCCATTGGCCGGGTTAGGCTTTTTAACGCATCCGCTTTTTGAATGGGGAATGATATTGCTGGCTTTATTGTTAGGCGTATCATCCATTTTCTTGTCCTACTTTCGTACACATAAACGCCCTGCGCCATTACTGTTGTTGTTGGGAGGGTTTGTTGTAATAATTGCGGGGCATACATTATTACACGGGTGGATAGAAGCTATTGTGGTTCCGGTGGGTGGTTTAACCATAGCACTGGCGCACTTTTTAAACTATAAATATGTGGATAGCTGCAGTACCGAAACTCATTTTTTTCACCTGAAACACCGCAGGCATGCAGGGCACCTGCATGATTAACATAAACTATTGTTAATCACATTGTATTGTTAGTAAATTTGTTGCTCTGTTTATTTAACGGTAACTCAATGGCACATACACACAACAGCGAACAGCATTTTGAGCATTTGCTTAAAAAACATAACCTTAAACGTACCGAACCACGCTTAAGGGTGTTATCTATGCTTTCACAAAAAAATGTTGCTACCTCTCAGCCCGACCTTGAAAGTGTGATAGGCAATGTTGACCGTGTAACCCTGTACCGTATTTTAAGCGCATTTGAAGAGAAAGGCATCATCCAT
Source organism: Mucilaginibacter auburnensis (assembly GCF_002797815.1). Lineage (NCBI taxonomy): Bacteria > Pseudomonadati > Bacteroidota > Sphingobacteriia > Sphingobacteriales > Sphingobacteriaceae > Mucilaginibacter > Mucilaginibacter auburnensis. The sequence continues at coordinate 276,271 of NZ_PGFJ01000001.1, read as the reverse complement.
AAAGTATTTGACCTTAACGGAACAGCTAATTATGCCCTGTGCTCGTCTGACTGTGATGAGCATGACCACCGGGATGAGCACCTGCACTTTAATTGTACCAACTGCAATAATGTTTACTGTTTAGATGATCATGATTTCCCTCAGATCACCCTTCCGCCGGGCTTTAAACTGGAGAGCTTTAATTTTACCGCAACAGGCCTTTGCCCTAAATGCAGCTAAACTTTCAGAACTTTTTCCGGTCTTATTTGTAGCCAAAACAAACTATTCTTAATGAAGAAACCGTATACCCGTTTAAAAACCGGCCTGCTGAGCTTTATACTTTCTATAGCGTATATTTCGCTTAGCTCATTTACATATCAGGATAGCAGCAAAAACAGTACTCCTACATCGGGCTTTAAGTTTAAAACCATTGTAATTGATGCCGGTCACGGGGGAAAAGATCCGGGTGCGCATGGCGCAAGTGCTAACGAGAAAACAGTTGCCTTAGCTATTGCCAAAAAACTACGGGATGCCATTAAGGCCCAAATGCCGGGCATAACCGTGGTAATGACACGCTCTGATGATACATTTATTGAGTTGAACCGTCGGTCGGAGATAGCCAATAAGAATGAAGGTAACCTGTTTATATCCATCCACTGTAACTCCTCTCCTGAAAAGCCGGGACGACGCAAAGGCGTAATGATGCTGGTGTACGGCTACCACCGTGTTGCCGAACAGCGGGAGGCCATAATGGAGAATGCTTCTATCTATCAGGAAAAGGATTACAAGGAAAAATATAAAACCTATGATGCTGCTGACCCTATCAACCGCATTGTGCTAAACGCTTACCTGCAAAAGTACCGCAAATATAGCATCCTGTTTGGCGATTTCCTGAACAAGGAATTTAAGAGCGATGGCAGGCAGAGCATTGGTGTAAAAGAGCAGGGCGTACTGGTGCTTGCCCATAGTGCTATGCCCGCGGTATTGGTTGAAACCGGATTTATTAACAACCCTGAAGAGGAAAAATACCTGGCATCAGACGATGGTCAGAATGAAATTGTACAGGGCATTGTACGCGCTGTTAAAAATTTTAAGACAACTATAACAGCCAATTAATTTTTATATATTTACTTCTACGGAAATGGTGTCTTCCGACTGAACCGCCTTAAAAAGCTGATGGCGCCTGCAAATTATTTTATTACATGGTTTTGCTGTGAAGCAATGCTGTAAATATTTTTTGTAGGCGATGAGCACCTTTTCGAAACTTTTACCTTCCGTTAAACTGATATCTTTTAAATACCTTTTACGCAACGCTGCGTATGTTATACCTATGGCTATTGCTATAGGCAGCATGGTAGCCTTGTTTTTGTGGCTGTTGCACTGGGCCATCAGTTTCAGGTTTACACACCCTTACTTATTGTATGCGCTGCCTGTTGCAGGTGTGGCCATTTGGTACGTTTATAAAGCCTGGGGCGCCAATGCAGAACGTGGTAATAACCTGATCATGGACGAGATCCATACGCCGGGCGGTGGTGTGCCTAAACGCATGGCTCCACTGGTATTAGCTGCTACTGTAATAACCCATCTCTTTGGTGGTTCGGCAGGGCGCGAGGGTACGGCAGTGCAAATTGGCGGAAGCATAGCACAGTTTTTCAGCAAGCTTTTTAAGTTAAATGCTATAGACACCCGCATTATGCTCACTGCCGGAATAGCCGCCGGCTTTGGCGCAGTATTCGGTACGCCATTGGCCGGTGCTATATTTGCCCTGGAAGTATTAACCATTGGCCGTATACAATACGATGCATTATTAGCCTGCCTTGTAGCGGCCATAGTTGGCGACATGACTGTAAGCGCATGGGGTATCCATCACACGGCTTACCATATCGACATCATTCCAAAGGCGGTAGGCTACTTTACTTTCGATTCAATACTGCTGTTAAAGGTGATCATAGCATCGGTAGCATTCGGTTTAGCGTCGCGTCTTTTTGCAACAGCGGTTCATTCGGTAAAAGCAACCATGACCAAGCTCATTAAAATTGAATGGCTTATTCCTGTTATTGGTGGCATTATTATTATTGCCCTTACGTTTATAAATGGCAAGCCAGATTATTTAAGCTTAGGCGTTGATGCGGAATATCCGGGTGCAATTACCATCCCATCTGCCTTTGCTAATGGCGGCGCTGATACCTGGAGCTGGTTATGGAAAACCATTTATACCGCCGTTACATTGGGTACAGGTTTTAAAGGGGGCGAGGTTACCCCCCTGTTCTACATAGGCGCTACTTTAGGTAATACACTTTCTTTATTAATGGATGCCCCTGTAAGCTTGTTTGCCGCTTTAGGTTTTATAGCCGTTTTTGCAGGCGCTACCAACACGCCGTTAGCCTGTACTTTGATGGGCGTTGAATTATTCGGTGGCGAGTATGTGCTGTTTTTTGCTGTAGCTTGCTTTACGGCTTACTATTGTAGTGGCAGTTCAGGCATTTACAGCGCACAACGCATTGCTGTACCCAAAACAGCTGTTAAAAGCTAATTAAAATAATAGCTTAAGCTTTTGTAAACTATTTGTGACGTTGCCATATTTCACAGCTAAAGTTCTTTCATTAGCTTATAAATTGAGCGTAAATACGCCATTTTTGCAAACCAATACCATTTAGCACTTTAATTCACCTTTATAAACAAAACATTACCATTATGTCTAATCTGTATCGTTCATTAAGCGCTGTCAAAAAACGACATGCAAAAAACGCTGTTGTAGCGTTAGCGCTGGGCTCGGCCATTGTTGCTGTACAATGGGTTGACCCTAAGCCAGCTGTAAAAAAGGATGGCGCTATCAGCGCTTTTTTGGCTGAAAAAGGCCTGAAAGATTATTACAAAGATTATTTCTCAATTGGCGTTGCTGTTAATGTGCGCAACACATCCGGTGGCGACGAGACCGAGCTGATCAAAAAAGAGTTTAACAGCATTACGCCTGAAAATGACATGAAAATGGTGTCGGTTCACCCATCTGAACATGTTTGGAACTGGGAAAACGCCGACAAAATTGTTGACTTCGCTGTTAAGAACGGCATCAAAATACGTGGGCACAACCTACTATGGCACACTCAAGTTGGCGCATGGATGTTCAAAGACAGCCTAACCGGCCAGAATGTAAGCAAAGAAGTACTTTTAAGCCGCTTAAAAACACATATTACAACTGTTGTAAATCGTTATAAAGGCAAAATTTACGCATGGGATGTGGTAAATGAGGCTATTGATGATAAAGAGGATGTGTTTATGCGCAACTCGCTTTGGTATCAAATTGCTGGCGATGACTTTATTCCTGCTGCATTTACCTACGCACATGAGGCCGACCCGAAAGTGGAGTTATACTATAATGACTACAACGAAAGTAACCCAACTAAACGCGACAAAATTTATAAGCTGGTTAAAAGCCTGTTAGATAAAAAAATTCCAATTACCGGTATTGGCTTACAGTGCCACTGGAAGGTTGAAACACCATCAACAGACGATATCAGAGCAGCATTTGCAAAATATGCTTCGTTAGGTGTCAAATTACAAGTAACTGAGCTTGACGTAACCGTGCGCAGGCCAACTAAACCTGGTGAAACGCCTGATACCATTGCTGCTTACACTCCTGAAATGTCAGCACGTCAAACAGCGCGTTATAAAGAGATCTTCGAGATCTTCCGCGAGAACAAGAAATACTTGAACAACGTAACTTTCTGGAACGTGGCAGATCGCGGCAGCTGGTTAGATGGCCGTAACAGCTTAGCAGGTGGCGCAGCAGCAACACAAGCGGCTCCTGGTCAAGGCCCACGTCCGCAAGGTGCTCCACCGGCAGGTGGCCCTCCGGCAGGTGCACCACAGGCAGGCGCTCGTCCGGCTGGCGGTCCTCCGGCAGGTGGCCCACCAAGAGGTTTTGGCGGTCCGCGTTTAAAAGCTTACCCGTTGTTATTTGGTGTTAACTTAGAGCGTAAACCGGCTTACTTCGCAGTGGTTGATTTCAAGAAATAAGACATCCCCAGATAAAAAGAAAAACCCGCTTTGTTGATCAGAGCGGGTTTTCTTTTTATATAGATGTCCGTCCGCTCAGGATACCGAACGCTTTCGGACGGAGGGTGAAAACTGCGTCAATCAACCCAACACGTCATTGCGAGGCACGAAGCAATCCCTGAGCGACAATCCGCTGATAGTTGTACACATTGCCAAACGTATGAACATGCGGGCTACCTATCCAGTTCGGGATTGCTTCGTGCCTCGCAATGACGGGGTGGTGCATGGTGTCCGTCCGCTCAGAATACCGAACGCTTTCGGACGGTCGGACGGGCTTGCTTACGCCTTCTTCCCCTCAATATTCGGCAGCAAGCTTGTTAGTATGCCTATCAGCGGTAAAAATGCACAAACCCTGAACACGTAGTTAATACTGGTAGCGTCAGCCAGTTTACCTAAAAGCGCCGAACCTAAACCGCCCATACCAAACGCCAGGCCGAAGAACAATCCTGCTATCATACCTACTTTACCCGGTACCAACTCGGTAGCATAAACCAAAATGGCCGAGAATGCAGATGCCAGAATAAAGCCAATTATGGCTGATAATACGCCTGTCCAAAACAGCGATGCATAAGGCAACATTAATGTAAATGGCGCTACTCCTAATATAGATATCCAGATGATGTATTTACGGCCAAAGCGATCGCCCAATGGGCCGCCAAATAAGGTGCCTGCTGCTACTGAGCCAAGAAACGTAAACAGATAGATCTGTGATTGCTGTATGGTTAAGTGGAACTTATCTATCAAAAAGAAGGTATAATAGCTGGTCATGCTGGCCATGTAAAAGTATTTGGAGAATACCAACACCAGCAAAATGATCAATGACCATATTACCCTTTGTTTAGACAAGGCCGGATTAATATCGCCCGACGACTCATATTTTTTCTTTACCCTGTCGGCAATACGCGCTTGATACCATTTGGCAATACGAGCTAATATGATGATGCCCGCAATAGCCAGCAAGCAGAACCATATGATGTTAGATTGTCCTCTGGGTATAACAATAATAGCCGCAGCCAGCGGACCGATGGCACTTCCTGCATTTCCGCCTAATTGAAATATAGACTGCGCCAAACCCTTTTTACCGCCCGATGCCAGGTGAGCCACTCTTGAGGCCTCCGGATGGAAGATAGATGAACCTATACCTACCAATGCAACCGACATGAGGATATGGATAAACCCTGATACCATTGATAGTGACAAGAGACCCACTAATGTAAAGCACATGCCGATAGCCAATGAATACGGACGTGGCTTTCTGTCGGTATAATTTCCTACTATAGGTTGCAATAACGAGGCGGTGAGTTGGTTGGTTAGGGTAATTAGCCCGATCTGCGCGAAGGTTAAATTGTATTTAGCCTTGAACATAGGGTATACAGATGGGATAACTGATTGCAGCACGTCATTTATAAAGTGTGCTGCGCTGATGGTAAACAAAATAGAAAATACCGTTTGCTGTACAGCTTGTTTGCTATCGGTATTGGTGGTGGTAATGGTAGCCATATATATTTATAATTAGCCTTTTAAGGCTGATGGTAAATGATCAATAACTTTTGGGTGCAACAATTTCGGCGGCGGTATTCCATGCCGCTTTAGCATCCTGTTTTATAATGTTGTTAAGCAATTCTTCGTGCAGGTGATAGGTGCGTTTAAAGGCGCTGGTATCAACATAAAAATCAAGGAACCAGTTTTTAAGATGATTAGCCACCGAGCGGTATAAGTCTGCCAGTATCTCATTCTTAGATGCCTGCGCAATAGCGAGGTGAAAGCTGATATCGGCCTCAATACACTCCCTCATTAAACCGCTTTCGGCAGCTTCTTTTCTGTTACGGAGGTGTTTGCTTATCTCTTCCACATCTTTATCAGACCGGTTTTGGGCGGCTTTTTCGGCTATTTTCATTTCAATTAGCTCACGCACCTCGTTAAGGTCAGTATTGTTAGCGCGTTTAAGGCGCTGCTCAAAGGGTTCTTTACCTGCGATGGCATCTGCCACAAAAGTGCCTGCACCTTGCTGTACGCGCACCAAACCCGAATTAGCCAACACCTTTATAGCTTCCCTAATGGTAGAGCGGCCCACACCGAACATCTTCATGAGTTCGGGTTCAATGGGTAGTTTTTCATTCACCTGGTATTTCCCGAGCGATATCTGCTCCTGCAGTTTACCGGCTACCTGCTCGGCCAATGAACGTTTAGCGATGAATATTTCCATAATCAACATATCATCTGATGAATTGCAAATGTAGGGAATTATTTATAACTTATGGTTTAATACTTCATCAACCATGGGAAAGTTTTACAATCAAATTGAAGAAAAGCACGCGGAGTTCATGGCCAAACAAAAAATGTTTTTTGTGAGTTCAGCACCATTAGCGGCCAATGGGCATATCAATTTATCGCCAAAAGGCTTGGATTGCTTCCGGGTGTTGAGCGCTAACCAGGTTGCCTATATGGATATTGTGGGAAGTGGCAATGAGACATCGGCGCACCTGTTAGAAAATGGACGCGTAACGTTTATGTTTTGTGCCTTTGACGGCCCGCCGCTTATACTGAGGTTGTATGGCACCGGCAGAACAGTGTTACCAGGCGATGCCGACTGGTCTGAACTTTCTCAGCATTTTGATCTGCTGCCCTTTACCCGACAAATTATTGTGGCAGATATTACTATGGTGCAAACGTCATGCGGCTTTAGTGTGCCGCTTTATAAGCATACCGGAGAACGTGACCATGCCTACAAATGGGCCGAAAATAAAGGACCCGAAGGTTTAGAGAAGTACAAGCGAGAAAAAAACAGGATCAGTTTAGACGGATTGCCAACGGCAATGGCCTATAAGTCGGTCAGGAGGTAAAGTACAAAACGGACGGACACCCAACAAAAAAGGCCCGATATACATCGAGCCTTTAACCTTTTAGCTTTCGCCTTTTACCTTATATTAATAGCGGTAGTATTCCGGTTTAAACGGACCTTCAACCGGTACGCCAATGTAATCTGCCTGATCTTGATCTAAAACGTCAAGCTCAACACCAATTTTAGCCAGGTGCAGGCGTGCAACTTTTTCATCAAGGTGTTTAGGCAACACATAAACCTGGTTTTCGTATTTGTCGGTATTGGTCCAAAGCTCTAATTGTGCCAACGTTTGGTTGGTGAATGAGTTACTCATTACAAAGCTTGGGTGACCGGTTGCACAACCTAAGTTAACTAAACGGCCTTCGGCTAATACAATTACGTCTTTACCTTCAATGGTATATTTGTCAACCTGTGGCTTAATTTCAATTTTGGTGTTGCCATAAGCACCGTTTAACCAGGCCATGTCAATTTCATTATCAAAGTGACCTATGTTACAAACAATAGCTTTGTCTTTAAGCGCGCGGAAATGCTCCTCACGAACGATGTTTTTGTTGCCTGTAGCAGTAACTACTATATCGGCCTCAGCAATAGCGGTGCTTAATTTTTTAACCTCATAGCCTTCCATAGCTGCCTGTAAAGCGCAGATAGGGTCAATTTCGGTTACAATAACACGTACACCTGCGTTGCGTAATGAGTCGGCGCTGCCTTTACCTACGTCGCCATAACCGCAAACAACACCTACTTTACCGGCCATCATCACATCAGTTGCACGACGGATAGCGTCAACCAATGACTCGCGGCAGCCATATTTATTATCAAATTTTGATTTGGTAACCGAGTCGTTAATGTTGATGGCAGGCATTGGTAAAGTACCGGCTTTAACACGCTCGTATAAGCGGTGTACACCGGTAGTAGTTTCTTCAGAGATGCCTCTGATGCCGGCAACCAGCTCAGGGTAACGGTCTAACACCATATTGGTTAAGTCGCCACCGTCATCTAAGATCATGTTTAACGGCTGGCGGTCTTCGCCAAAGAAAAGCGTTTGCTCAATGCACCAGTCAAACTCTTCGGCATTCATGCCCTTCCAGGCGTAAACAGAAATACCGGCAGCAGCAATAGCAGCAGCGGCGTGGTCTTGTGTTGAGAATATATTACATGATGACCAGGTAACTTCTGCACCCAGTTCAACAAGCGTTTCAATTAATACTGCGGTTTGGATGGTCATGTGCAGACAGCCTGCAATGCGCGCTCCTTTTAATGGTTTTGATGCACCAAATTCTTTACGAAGGGCCATTAAGCCCGGCATTTCTGCTTCGGCTAATTCAATTTCTTTGCGGCCCCATTCTGCAAGCGAAAAGTCTTTAACTTTGTATTTGGTGTAAGCGGTCTCTACTGATGACATAGCGTTTCAATTTTTTGAAATGCAAAAATACAGTATTCCCCCGTGAAAGTGAAATGCTTTGATTTTCACTACACATTTATGACGATTAGGTATGCATAACCAGCCTGCCGTTGTAAACACCACCCGTTTCAACAGATAAAGAAGCAGTAGTGATATCGCCGGTTACAACGCCGGTGGCGCCAATTTCAATGGAGTTGACCGTAATGTTGCCGTTAACCTTACCATGCACAACCATTTCTTTGGTACGTACATGGCCATCAATGCTGCCATGTTTACCTAATATTATCCCTTCGGATATTTCAACATCGCCTTTTATGTGGCCGTCTATGCGGGCAAAGGCCTTCGCTGTTAAGCTACCACTAACAACCGAACCCTCGCTTATCAGGGTAGTTACGGTTTGCTTGTAAATGGCGGCTTCTGTGTTCTTTTTTAAAAGCCCCATTAGTTATTCAGCGTTAAAAACCTGGTTGGGTTCACCGGTTTTCCATTTAGTCTAACCTCGTAATGTAAATGTGCCCCCGTTGACCGGCCGGTTGAGCCAACCTGACCAACTTTATCGCCAACGCTAACCTTTTGTCCAACCTTCACCGTAATGCGCGACAGGTGACCATACAGCGTTTCGTAACCATTATTATGCTTAACACGTACGCAGTTGCCATAACCGCCTGCCCATCCTGCTGCAACAACACGGCCATTGGCGGTGCATTTTACGCCGTCGCCATAATTGCCTTTAAAGTCAATACCGGGGTGGTATTCTGCACGGCCGCTGCTAAAAGGATCACTCCTGTAGCCAAACCTTGATGTAAAAGCGCTGATACGCGGGTAGCCCATAGGTGTGAAGGCCACTGCATTTACAACGCTATTCAAATAGCTATCATAAGCCATATAAACTTCCTTGTCAGATAAAGCAGTGTCGGCATTCCCGTTGCCACCCATGGCAGGCGCAGTAAAGCTTTTCAAACCGCGTTTTCTTAAATAATCGTTGATCTTTTTCAGCTTTCCTTCAATAGCCTGAACGTAGCTTTGTGCTTCGTGGTCTTCTTCAGTTTTTTTGACCGTTTCGGGTATCTGACCTTTCAAATTGCTTATCTGTGATAGCAGTTGCTGGCGTTCCAGTTCATGCTGTGCGCTTTGTTTTTGCTGTATAAAAATGGTGAGTATAAGCAGGGATATTATGCTGAACAAACCCAGTGCGTAATACTTTAACCTGCTTATATGCTTTGTTTTTACCTGCAGCGTTTTGGTTGCTGCGTCACTTTTATTTATAATGATGACAGTGCTAACGTCTCGGGACTTTAACTTCATTTGCTTTTTTAACTAGGGATGGGCAAGTTATAAAAAGCACATAAAAAATCAATGGCTTATTTGATAAAAATAACGGTAAGCATCTGCTTTTTAAACAAATATGTACTGATTTAATACGAGTTATAATGATAGCTACTGGTAAACCATGAGCCCCGCAACTTCAAAAATAAGCGGAATAGTACCGTCTCTGGTTTTTTCAGGGTCTTTAACATTTTTTACCACAGTGCCTGCAGGTTTGCCGTTAACTGCTTCCATTTTTCGGGCAGCTATACCTTGTATAATAACCACGCGCCCTTTTAACGCGGAGGGTAGCTTGATGCCGTCATTTTTAAAACGCGCAGAGATAAGCTTGCCCTTGCCGGCCTCCATTTCAAACCAGCCATTTTGAGTGTCAGTAACTCTTAAAACGCGGCCTTTAATTATGGTAGAGATACGGTTTCTTCTATCCATTGAGCTATCCAGTTTAGCTGCATCTAAAACTACACTTGTATCAGGTTTGGTGCCGAATATCATTCCATGTGGAAGCGGTGTCCGTTGTGCATAGGTGTTTAAAGCCATGCAAAGGCCTATACAAGCTAAGAGATATCTCATGTAGTTTTAACAATAAGTAAGGGTCAAGGTTTGATGTTTTTGATAGAGGATGCTCAACGGTTAAAAAAATTTACTAAAAACAAAATTTGTTTAACTGGTGTTGGAGGTTAAAAAACTATCACTATGAAAAAATTAAATGTAACATTAATGATTGCGCTGTCGGCTCTGATGTTTCAGGCCTGTAACAGTGCCGAGAAAGACAGTACCGAAACTGCAGACAGTGTAAACATGGAGAAAGATACCTCTGTGGCTGGCCCGGGTATTGCTGTTGTTGAAGATGATTCCAAATTTGTTGTTGACGCAGCAAACGGCGGAATGACTGAAGTTGAGTTGGGTAAACTCGCTCAGCAAAAGGCTACCAACGCTAAAGTTAAAGAGTTTGCCAGCATGATGGTAATGGACCACTCAAAAGCAAACGAAGAATTGATGGCTTTAGCAAAAGCAAAAAACATTACCCTTCCTGATTCGGTAAGCAGCGAATCAAAGTCAATGATGAAAAGTTTATCAGAAAAAACCGGAGCTGATTTTGATAAAGCTTACGTAAACGAGATGGTTGATGATCATAAAAAGGATGTATCAAAATTTGAATCGGCAAGTAAGAACTTGAAAGACCCTGAATTGAAGGCGTTTGTTGACAAAACGTTGCCTGTATTAAAAGGTCACCTGGATAAAATTACGGCTATTAAAGACGGAATGAAATAATCAGAGGTGAAGAAAAAATGTAAAAAAGGGGCAAAAAAGGCAATTTTTAGTCATTTTTTACCCTTTTTTGTATTTTTTTTGAAAAAAAGTGAAAATTTTATCCCAAAACTAACATCTAATTTTATACCTTTGTTTTACTTATTACATCGGACTAAACCAATTTGTTCTTTATGAGGATAATAAGATCAGTTAATGGAAGGAGAAGCGTAGTAACTTCTCCTTTTTTTATGACCTTATTATAGATAAAGACGTCGCTTTCCGTAGCCACATGAATTATAAATTCATTAAAAAAACCCCATTTAATTCCATTTTTTTAATTTTTTGACAACTTTTTCCTGTTTTTAGTGCATTGTTGCTTAATGATTGTTTAAACAGCTAAATGAGTCGTCAAAATAATGCTTAGAAAAGAACGTATTGCGCTTTTGCAGGAGGGAGTTTTGTCTGAGCAGCAGTTATACGGTATAAAGCTGTCTCTTCATAACGTGAAGCAACAATCACTTCAGTAGTTGCGGCGCGGCTTTTAAACAAGTTTAATGCAAGATCGGGGCAATTATTATCTTTTGACAAATGGGAAAGAAACAAGTGTGACATGAACGATGGCCGATAACTTTCAAAAAGTGCTAAGGCCTGTTTGTTGGAAAGATGGCCTTGGCCACCACGTATACGCCGTTTTAAGTGATACGGATACCGGCCTTGCTCCAACATGTCATCGTCATAGTTTGCTTCCAAAAAAGCTGCATGACATTGCTGAAAATGAGAGATCAGGTTTTCGCATACAACGCCGAGGTCTGTAAATACCCCAACCTTCAAATCACCACAAGTTACCGTAAAGCTATGCGGATGTGCTGCATCATGGATTTTACTAAATGGTATAACAGATAAGCTTCCAACACTTACTGCTTCTTCAGCGCTGAATGTACGCAACAACTGTCCGTCAATTTGCAAACCGGAACGAAAAAGGGTAGGAGGGGTAATGTAAACCGGGAGGTTATATTTTTTAGCCAATACAGTTAAACCGCGGATGTGATCACTATGCTCATGCGAAATGAAAATAGCGCTAACCTTGCGCATTGACAAACCCAGGCGTGCCATGCGTGCTTCGGTTTCGCGGCATGATATGCCTGCATCTATCAGCACAGCTTCATGTTCATTGCCTATGTAATAACAATTGCCGTTACTGCCCGAATTTAATGAAGCCACCCACACACTCATAAGAACAAAATAACTGGTTTTTTATTGCTAAAACAACAAGCATAAAAAAACCGGGCGCTGTATTGCTACAGCAGCCCGGCTATTGTTTAATCAAATTGTATTTAAAGTTTTAGTAGATAAAGCTACCGTCTCCGCGACGTTGCAATGTTCTGCCGCCCCTTTGTGGAGTGCCGCTCCATTTTTGCAGGTTAAGCGTAAAGCCAACCATTATGTATTGGCTAAACAAACTTGAACGTGTATCTGTCCAGCCATTACCATTGTTTTTTTGCGCACGGTTGATAAAATTGTTTTGATTGAATATGTCATACATTGATATCCTTAAAACGCCGTTACGTTTCGCAAACAATTGCTTTTCAAGATAAGCGTTTGCAACAAATGGATTTGCAGCGACATTGCTTTGTAGCCCTTTTACATAGTTTTTGCTGAGGTCGTACTCGAAAGCCCAGCTTCTGTCTTTACCAAAGTATACGCGCCCTTCTAAATTGGCGCTTAAGTAAGTTACATTATTATTTGCAGCGCCGCCCAAGCTACTAAATGTGCGGGTTAAAGTGTGCCTTACTGTTGGATTTATCTCAATTACATCATTGGGATTTATTCTTGGGCCGAATCGTTCAGAGAATGTATAAGTTGTGCCATTAGTTGCTAAGCCGTTGCTTAAGCCAACAGTATAGTTGTAACTGGCGCGGCCATCTAACATCAACGTATAACGTCTGTCGCTAAAACTTTTAGAAATGTTATAGGTTCCTGATACCGTTTTACCACCATTCATGTTAACGTAACGCGTTTCACGACCAGCGCCGCTTGCGGTAGCAATAACTCGCGAGTCTGTAACTATCTGGTTGTTATTCAAACTTCCATTAATGTTTGCCGATAAGTTAAGTCTGCTATTAGCGATATAGTTGTTATACCTCACAGAAACAGTATGCCTGAAAGCTGGTTTTAAATCCGGGTTACCTATTGTACGGTTAGGAGCCTGTGATAAATCAGGAACAGGTTGTATTTGGTCAAATGACGGTTCGCTTGGTGTACCACTATAATTGATAGCTAACTGTTGTTGGCGAGACCATTGATATTGGAAACGTAACAAGGGTACCAGAAAGAAATTATTTCTGACTGTTTGAATATTTCCGCGGCTTACGTTAACACCTTCCATGTGTGTTGGAATGGCAGTTGCACCAAGCGATATGTTAAATTTAGTTTTCACCAAACGATAGTTAAGGTTCGCCCTTGACTCTGTAAATGAATAATTGTAAACATTTGAAGCATAATCAAGCCTTGTAGCAGCACCTTGGTCATTTAAACTGTCAGTTAGTAATGAATTGTCGTATCCGCGATAATTGCTTGAGCCGTTAAACTCTAATTGAGAGTAAGCACCTAAAGGTTCTACATAGGTAATGCTTGCGCGATAGTTTTTTGAAAAGTTGTCAGTGGTGATAATACGATGAATAAAAGGATTTTTGATTACAGTACCATCGGTGCTTTGTACAAGGGAGTTTTGTTCTCTTTCTTGTGACTGATCAGCATTTGTTAAATTAAACTGAATAGAAAGATTTCGGCGGTGGTTTTTCTTAAATATATACTGATAAAAAGCTATTATACCATAAGTTGGAGTGGAAGAACTTGTTTTGTTATTGCTGTTATTGATTTGGTTTATAAAACCTTTTTGCGTTTGATCCTGCATGTTTGTTGAGGAAGAATTAGCATAGCTAAAACTTGGAGTTATCCGGAAAAAGTTAGAGCTGTCTGGAGTAAACTCAAACTCCATGCTTACGCGATGAGTTTTATTGTTGTTCAGATTTTTACTATTTGTAGTTGAAAAAACCTCTTTACTGCTACCGTCTGGTTGCCTGTAAAGGGTTAGGTCCTCTGTATTATTGGTAGTGGTGCCATTTGAGAAGTTGTAACCATAACTACCGTTAACTTGTAACGTTTTACTCAATTGATCACGATAGTTTATAGATGGGTTACCGCTAACGGTGTTACCTCCACTGCCGTTAACTTGTATAACACCATTTTGGTTAAACGTTGGTATACCGTTAAGCGTGTTTGAGATTGTACCATTGATGCCTATTACCTGATTGCCGTTGAGGCGTTGTACACTTACCCGTTCTTCATGCCTTTCACGCGACCCGACATTGGCGCTTGCCCGAATAATGTTACCAACAGATCTGTCAGCACGGGTTGTTAGGTTAAGTACTTTAGTTGGATCGCCGGTTTTAATACCGGTACGGCCAGCCTGGTCGCCGTAGTCATCAACTACCTGAAATTTGTCTACAATATCTGCCGGTAATGATTGTATTGCCTGAGCTACATCTCCGCCTGCATAGTCTTTTCCATTTAAACGGGCTTTAGTTACCGATTGGCCCTGGAAGGTTACAGAACCATCTGTGCCAACTTCAAAGCCTTCAGCCTTTTTCAGCATTTCGTCAACAGTGGCATTTGCACGTACTTTATAATCGCTTGCGCGGTATTCTACGGTATCTGTTTTATAAGTGATACTTGGTTGGCCATTTACCGTAACTACCTCAAGCAATTTACCCTCATCATGCATTTCAATCGGATCAAGAACAATTCGTTTGATAACATCATTTTGCTTGTACCTCCTTATCTCTGTAGCCTGACCAACAAATTTTACCGTTAACACAAAAGTAGCCAGCTTTACATCTTTAAAGATGAAAATACCATCTTCATTGGTTGCGGCAACAAGTGAGTCTTTTGCAGATACCAGCTTAACGCTGGCACCAATAATGGTTTCGCCTTTAGCGTCTTTAACCACGCCGCTCACTTCGCGCGAGGGAAGTGGTTCTGGCAACGCTTGTGCCGGCTGCTGGGCAAATAAGCTGCATGAGAATAAAAGCCCCACAGCCAGTAGTAATAGTTTCTTCATTGTATAAGTTTATTTATATAGGTTGGTGTTGGTTATATTATTTTTTTGCAAGGGTATATTTGCCCCAAAAATCGCTTGGGCTTGTCATTTCCTGAAGATTAAAGGTGTTATTTCCTCGTGGCGCGCTTCCTCCGCTGCCGGCAAAGCCACCGTTCATTCTCATAGTAACTACACGCGGACCACCGCCACCTGCAGCAGGGCCGCCAGCTTCAGGGCCCCCGCCGCCCATGCCACCTCCCATACCGCCGCCCATTGCCAAATCGCCAATGTTAAGGCCGGGTATTTGCAAGCCGTTAACTTTAACGTTATAAGCAATTTCGTTGGTGCTGGCTGTAGTAAGGCCAATTAACTTTAACGGAATGGCAACTTCGTACTGATAATTGCCCTTATCATCATAGTTTGCCATAGTTTTTACCCCATATTCGTTATAAAGGGAGATCAACGAGTCGGGAATATCTTTAAAGCCCGCAACTTTTATTTCTTTAGCCTGAGCCAAAGATTGTTTACGCATGGCTAACATGGCCGAGTCCATTTGCCCTTGCGTGCCACCCATCATCATGCGCATATTGCCTCCACCGGGTGCACCTCCGCCCATCACCATAACAGCACCACCGGGTGCACCGCCCGGACGCTGGCCACCACGCTGAAAGTTTTGACGTACAACAAATGGATAAGTAAGGCTATATGCATTTTCAGTTTTCTTTTTACCGTCTGTATTAACGGCAATAGTTATACCGCCTGCAGCAATTTTGTTATTGTTCATCATATCAGCCGACTTGAAAACGAAATAGACGTTTTTTTCATCATTTGATACCGTATAATAAAGTTTGGTTGATTTGTTAAAAGCCTGAAAGTTGTCGTTCCATTCAGTAAGTTTTCCATCAGCTTTAACACCTGCTGGTGCCCAAAGGCTGGTTTCCTGCACATCTTTCAGTTTTTTCTCCTGAGCCAAAACAGCCAGGCTGCTCAATGCCAATATTGAAGTAATTGTGAATAGCTTTTTCATCTTTTTTGATCTGGGTTACTTGCCGTGATTTTAAACCACATACAAGGTTAGGTTGTAATAAGCATTAGTGAAAATAAAGTATACAAGGCCTTATAATGTTGCGACAATATGGCTGATTGCTGCGACATCAATATTAGACAAAACCTTTATAAACTAAAATATTAGTGATGTAAATTTATAGTTACTCTGCTAAATGAATGGTAAGGTCTACAGTAAATTTATCGGGTGTGTTTGAAATAGTGAGTTCGTGCTTGTTCGGATACAAAATTGCAAGCCGCCTGCGCACATTTGCTATACCAATGCCAGAGTTGCTGTCTTTAGAGTCATCAGCCGGGCCAACGTCATTGGTTACATTGAAGTGCATTATACGTTTCTCCTCGTTTACAGATAAACTGATATCAATAACCGCTGTCTCGAGGGTACCGGTTCCATGTTTGAATGCGTTTTCAACAAAAGGAATGAGCAACATTGGTTCAATAGCGTAAAAATCAATATTCCCTTCTACATTCAGATTGGTTTTAACGGTATCTCTAAAGCGAAGCATTTGCAGGCTGATAAAGCTTTTTATGTATTCAACTTCCTTCCCTAATAACACCTTTGCGTCATCACTTTCATATAACATGTACCTCATCAGTTGCGACAGGCTGACTATTGCAGGTTCTAACGCGTCTGATTTCTTTCGCGCAAGCGCCACCAGGTTATTCAGTACATTAAATATAAAGTGAGGGCTGATCTGTGAGCGCAAGAATGTTAATTCTGATTTAAGATGAGCTGTTTCGCGCTCTTTTAAAAGCTGTTGTTTGGCCCTATTATCAATTATTATACGGTAACAAACGCTCAATAAAATAGCTATCAGTGGCGATAGCAGATCAAGATACATGTATCTTGGCCCGCGGCTGAAACGGTATACATTTATGCGGGGGCCGCCTTGCCTGAAACTATTTGTATCGCGAGACCTGTCAGGCATTGGGCCGTGATATTCATTCGTGTTTGTTCTGTTAGCGCTATCCTTCAATTCATATCTGAATACTTGAGCACGCGGCCCGAAACTTCCTCGTTGCGTACTGTCGTTAAAACGGGTTTGCCATGGCCGCATCCTCATACCCTCATATGGGTTTGGCCGCAAATAAGCCCAATAGATCCAGTAGGCACCCATTAATAAAACAAAGGAAAGGATATACAATGCTCTTTTTTTGTTGATTAGGGGATATACTACGTAGGTGTGTACATAGAAAACAATAAGTAGCGCCAGGTTTGAGGTTATAACCCCCATAACAAACCTGCGATGCAGCTCAATAGGAATAGGGCTGTTCTCGTCCCGGCCTAAAAAAGGAAGTACTAAAAGGCTAAACCATATTATTGATGGAAGCACGTATTGTATCCAGCGCCAACTAATCAGTTTTTTCATGGTACAAATAAAATCAATAAAAAACAGGCTGTAACATATATGAGACAAAACGCCGCAATGCTGCGACGAAATTGCTTACCCGGAACCAAGTTGTTGGCAATATTTGCTAATATTGTAATAACCAAGTATGAACTGTATAATAATTGACGACGAGCCATTGGCGCTTGAACTGCTGGAAGACAATATAAGCCGTGTAGAAAACCTGCACCTGGTGGCTAGTTGCCGGTCGGCTACTCAGGCTTTGCAACTCATGCAGGATAGAGAGATCGACCTTATATTTTGCGATATACAAATGCCGGGTATAAACGGATTGCAGTTTGTTAAAAGCCTGGCACAAAAACCACTCATAATTTTTGTTACCGCTTATCAGGAATTTGCGCTTGACGGGTTTGAGTTGGACGTGGTTGATTATCTACTAAAGCCGGTATCGTTTGAACGGTTTTTGAAGGCTTGTAATAAAGCGCAGCAACAGTTTGAGTTAACACGCAAACAACCCGAAGCGAAATCAGACACTTCAAGAAAATACATATTTCTGTATGCTGACTATAACCTGATAAAAGTAAATCATGATGATATTACTTACATTGAAGGGTTAAAAGACTATGTTAAGATACACCGAGTTAGCAATCCCAAGGCTATTATATCTCGCGTTACCATAAAATCGTTAGAAAGCCAACTGCCGGGTGATACATTTTTCAGGGTGCATAAATCATATATAGTTAATCTTGATCATGTGCATTCTATACGGAAAGGCCGCATTAAAATTGCTGATGCAGAGATACCATACAGCGATAGTTTTAAGGATATCATTACACAAATGACCGGGAAAATAAATTTCTAATAACCTGCTCATAATTTTATAATCGTTTTTTATTTTGTTTTATTCGGACTATAGATTTATTCTATATGCCATAAACAAATGCAATGCACCCGCAGCTTAAAAACATATATATTTGTTCCAACAAAAAACAAACGAAAAAACGATGATTACAATAGGTCAAAAATTTCCTGCTTTTTCAAAAACAGCTGTTGTTAGCTTAGAGAAAGGTAAAGAGTTTGAAACATTAACTTCAGACTACCTAGTTAACGATGATAACGTATGGACAGTTATGTTCTGGTGGCCAAAAGACTTTACTTTTGTTTGCCCTACAGAGATTGCTGAATTTAACAAAAACTATGGTGAATTCCGCGACCGTGAAACCCGTTTAATTGGTGCTTCAACCGATTCAGAATTTGTTCACGCTGCATGGAGAACGCATCATGATGATCTGCGCGATCTTAAATTCCCAATGTTGGCTGATACTTCAAAATCATTAGCAGAGGAGTTAGGCATCTTAGAACCAAACGAAAAGATTGCTTACCGCGCTACGTTCATTATTGATCCTACCGGCATTGTACGTTGGGTTTGCGTTAACGATTTGAGCGTTGGCCGTAATGTTAAAGAAGTTTTGCGCGTGTTAGACGGTTTGCAAACCGATGAGCTTTGCCCTTGCAACTGGGAAAAAGGCCAGGAAACTTTAACAGTATAATTTCAATATAATAGTATCCCCGGTGCAAATAGTTTCGGGGATATTTTTTATATCTTGAAAAACATAAGTAATTGATATTCAATTTTATATGAACGAAACTACCGAAACAATAAGCGAGTTGTTACAAACGTTAGGGTTAGATAACAGCTACCGCAACGCCAGTTTAAGCTTGCTTGAAAAAGGTGAATCGCGTTATGTGCGCGATTTGAAACTTAATTTTACCAGCACGCTAACATCGGCTCATTTAACCGAGAAAGAGTGCGCGTTGCTCGGACTATCAACAGCAGTTAATAACAATAACACGCCCCTGATAAATTTTTATACCGCTACTGCGGAAAAAAATGGCGCAACTGCTGAAGAAATTGCAGAAGCTGTAGGCTGCGCATCACTGCTGGCCTCAAACAATGTGTTTTACCGTTTCAGGCACTTTACTCAAAAAGAAAAATATAGCCAGATACCTGCGCGCATACGCATGCAGTTAATGATGAAGCCTGTAACCGGTAAGGAGTTTTTTGAGCTGATGAGTTTAACAATTTCTGCAGTTAATGGCTGCGAAATGTGTGTTAACGCGCACGAAGATTCATTAATTAAGTTAGGCACTACCGAAGAACGCATTTTTGATGCTGTACGTATTGGCTCGCTGGTAACCTCGTTCGGAAAAGTAATATTTTAATAGCTTTTATTTGCGCTAACGCCTGTTGAATATAAACTTTTTATATTTGACAGGCGTTTGTATTATAACGCATCCCTAATATTTACCTGATTATGGCCGAAAAAAAGATAGCGATACTTTATGTAGACGACGAAGAGAACAACCTGTTTTCGTTTAAATCTGTATTCAGGATCAAATATCAGGTGTACACTGCGCTAAGCGGTGAAGAAGCGCTCAAAATAATGGCCGAAAAGCCGATCGAGATCATTATTACAGACCAGCGTATGCCCAATATGACTGGTGTTGAGTTTTTGGAGCAGGTAATTGGAAAATTTCCTGACCCTATGCGCATACTTCTTACCGGTTACACTGATATGAACGCGGTTGTTGACGCGGTTAATAAAGGAAAGATATTTCACTATCTTACTAAACCGTGGAACGAGCAGGAACTTGATGATACAATTGCTCAGGCTTATGCTATTTACCTGCAAAAACAAAAACTAAAAGAGGAGAATGAGCAGTTGGGAACTTCTAATGATCAGTTAGAGTTTTTGCTGAGGCAAAGACTGCTGTCATAAATTCATTAAGGGATTACGATCCCTTTTTCGGCTATCATGCGGGTTATCACACTTGTAAGGTCTGTTGCTGATAGCGGCTTGCACAGCACACCTTTTACACTTTTGTATGATCTGAAGCGCGCGTTATCTGTTCTATCAACAGACGATGTCAGGGCTACAATATAATACTTGTCTTGTACTTTTGGGTCAAGTGTTTCAAAGGCCTCTAAAAAGTCATAGCCGTTCATTACCGGCATATACATATCAAGCAAAACAAGTGTAGCCACATCTGCACTTAATAGTTCACTTTCACTTTTTATAAATTCAAATGCAGACCGCGCCTCGTAAAAGCTTTTAACCTCAAAGTGTTTACCCGCCTGGCCAATCATTCTTTTGGCTATGAACTGATCAAGTTCGGTATCGTCAATCACTATAAAAGAGAGGTTCATTGTAATTATTTATTTAGTAGGGATAGTTACCTTAAATGTGGTGCCTTTGTTAAGTGCAGAGTTTACTTCAATGTTGCCATTTAACTTCAACAAAGCGCTTTTAACGTTATACAAGCCAAAGCCCGAACCTGCCTGTTGCGAACTTGCACGATAAAAAAGTGTAAAAATTTCGCTTATGTGGCTGCCTAAAATACCAATGCCGGTATCTTTCACCTCTATTTGGGCCACTCCTCTGAAAACCAGTATGGTCAATTCAACCTTTTTTTCGTCACTGCCCTTGTCCTGGTATTTAAACGCGTTAGAAAGCAGGTTGTTCAATACTAACTTTAATGGTCCAATATCGCTTCTAAAAGGCTCTCTTTGATCAACCGTTATATTAAAATCAACACTGCCCGTACCGGCCATTACTTTAAAAACATCCCTCAGCTCATCTGCCAGCTGGTTAAAGTCAACGTCAGTAATGCGAAGTTCTCCACGTTGTAAACTATAGTAATCATGCATAGAGATGATGTAGTTGTCCAGCTTTTTAAGAGACTTTTCCATAAGGAAAAGCATCTCTTTCATCTCATTAATGTCATGTATTTCCCTTGCAGCGTTAATGGCGCCTAAAACGCCGGATAATGGTCCGCGTATATCGTGACTCACACTGTAAGCAAACTTGTCCAGCTCGGCATAAGCTTTACGCAGCTCTTCATTTTTGATGGTGAGTACTGAATTAGCCTGATAAAACTTGTTAGCCTCATCAATTGCGGAAATTACTTCCGCTGCATCCCATGGTTTTCTGATAAACCTGAATATGTTGCCGCGGTTAATAGCATCAATAACAGACTCAACATCGGTATAAGCCGTAATAAGTATGCGGATAGGAGCAGGAAAAGCAATTCGTATTTCTTCAAAAAATTCCACACCTGTTTTGCCGGGCATTCGTTGGTCGCAAAATACTATCCTGATGTCGGGGTGTTGTGAAAGATAGTCTAACGCTCCCTGTACGTTAACAGCAGTAAAAACCTGATAGTCCAACCTAAATGTGGCTTTAAAGCCCGTCAAGTTATCTATCTCGTCGTCGAGGTACAGTATTTTTATCTTCTCTGCCATAGGTAGAAACAGGGATTAAAAGCAGCAATTGCTTTTGTTGCAATAGTGCTTATGTATTTTATATGAAAATTAATTCCCGTATAAACTTATCTTAAATAAACAGCGTCTTCTTGCCCTTCCTCATCAAGAACAACATCAATATGCTGCTTTATAATAGTTGATAACGCAATACCTGCGTAGTCGGTATTTACAGGAAAGTTTTTGTGGTTGCGATCAACCAATACAACAGTGCGCAGCTTTTTTAATGGAGCATCTAAAAAAACGCCAAAGCCATAGGCTAATGATTTTCCGCTGTTCAATACGTCATCAACCAAAATAACAACTTTGTTATTGCACTCTTCCAGCTCGAAATCAATTTTTGCATCCAGGCTGCTGCTTAAACGATCAATTTCAATACTAACCAGTTTGCTTTTAAAAGGAGCAATCTCATCTAAAACATTTTTGATGCGTTTAGCTAAGTGGCCACCACGTGGAAGCATACCAGCCAACAACACTTCTTCTTCATCAAAATTGTCTTCCAGTATTTGATAAGCAATACGGTCAATTTTTTGCTGAATTTGTTGTTTATTGAGTATTAACAGGTTTTTACTTGCAGATTCCATTATTGGCAGAATTGTATGAGTGACTATATCTGTTTTGCAGAAGTTAACGTCAGCGTAAATATAGGGGCAACTTTACAACAATTCAAACTTTTAAGTTGGTAAAGCTGCTGTTATTTTATGTATGGATAGTATACAAAGTTTGCTCCTTCGGGTACCACCACAAACACGCACATATAATCTTTAGGGCTTTTGTAACTGGTAATAAAGCGTTCTTTAAGCTCGGGTTTTATAACGCCGCGCTCAACAAACTCTTCTAATGTTGAGGCATGTATGGTCCACTCGGCATTCAGTTCATGGCGGTCTAAAATCACCTCACCCAGTTTTAGTTCATGCTGATGTGCAACAAAAATGGGATATTTTGACAGCCCCTCTACTATTATTTCAACAGCAACTTCGTGTAGTGCGTCGTTAAACTCTTTTAGGTCACGCTCTAAACTTATCAGCGGACTTGGTGCCGCTTTTTTCTGCTGCTGACCGGCACCTTCATTAAGCAAATCTTCCGGATTCATCTTTCTTACTCTTGCTTTTTAATTCTTAATAAAACCACGTTTTCCACGTGCTGCGTATGTGGGAACATATCAACCGGCTGTATGGTAACTACGTCGTATTTTTCCTTTAGCACCAACAGATCACGTGCTTGAGTGGCCACATTACAGCTTACATAAACAACAGTTGGCGCCTCAATTTTCATCAAACGGGCTACAACATCTGCATGCATACCTGCACGCGGTGGGTCGGTAATGATAACATCCGGCTTGCCATGCTCGGCTACAAAATTTGCCGAGAGCACGTCTTTCATGTCGCCTGCGTAAAATTTGGTGTTGGCAATATTGTTAATGGCGCTGTTAATTTTGGCATCTTCAATTGCATCCGGTACGTACTCTACACCAACTACCTCTTTTACCGAACCTGCAACAAAGTTAGCAATGGTGCCCGCGCCGGTATACAGGTCATAAACCAGGTCATCGGCTTTAAGTTGTGCAAGGTCGCGCGTTATCTCATACAAGCGCAATGCCTGCGCCGAGTTGGTTTGATAAAATGATTTTGGCCCAATGCGAAACTTAATGCCATTCATCTCCTCGTAGATAAAATCCCGTCCTTTCCACACGTTTACTTCCTGGTCAAAAATGGTATCGTTCTTTTTATGGTTCAAAATGTACAGCAACGATGTGATCTGCGGAAACTCGGCCTCAACAAAACTCATCAATTTATTTACCTGCTCGTCATCGGCGTAAGCAAAAACCACTATTACCATTAACTCACCTGTTGATGAGGTACGGATAATCAGGTTACGCAGGTTACCTTCGTGGTTACGCAGATCATAATAGCTATATCCATTAGCGCGGGCAAAGCTGTCAATGCTGTTGCGGACGCTGTTTGACGGATCGGCTTGCAGGTAGCAGTGTCTAACATCTAAAATCTTGTCAAAACGGCCCGGAATGTGAAAACCCAGCGCATTCATGTTAAGGTCGGCATCTTCGCGGTTCTCGCCGTCATACAGCCAGCGCTTGTTACTGAAGGTAAACTCCAGTTTATTGCGATAGTATCTATCTTCTGGCGATGCTACAATAGGCAGCATGCCGCTTACGTCAATTTTTGCCAAACGACCAAGTGCCTCTGCAACTGTTTTTTGTTTGAACTGCAGCTGCGCATCATAGGTCATGTGTTGCCATTTGCAACCGCCGCATGTGCCAAAGTGTTCACAAAATGCCTGCACGCGGTGAGCGCTTGGCTGCTTTAAAGCTATAATTTTAGCTTCGCCGAAGTTTTTTTTGCTGCGATATACCTGCACGTCGGCCACATCGCCGGGTACAGCTTTTTCAACAAATAATACAAAATCATCGGCCTTACCAACTCCTTTGCCTTCTTCGGCAATGTCAATAATGCTTACATTCTCAAACGTTTGGTTTTTTGCTCCTTTACCTCTGCTCATTGCAGCAAAGGTAAGCAAATGAGCGGATGTGTAAATGAGCTGATGTGCAGATATGCTTGTTGTATTTGAGTTTTCAAGTGAATATGTGGCATTGTCTTTACATATTGGCTTAAAATTTTAACTTAGCAAGTAATAAAAAGCCAATTATATCTGCTCTCTGTGAAATTAAAATTATATAGTAAAACCACCCTTATTCTAATTGTATTTATTGCATTAACGCAAGTTAAGTTGTATGCGCAAAGCCTCAGTTTTGGCGAACCTATTGATCTAACGTTAGCAGCTGCAACAGACAAGGCTATTGATATTACCAATTATAAGGGAGGTTTTTTTACAGCATGGAAAGAGGCCGGACCTACAGGAAAAATAAATTTACGTTACCTGGGCAGGCAATATGCCAAAATAGCTTCACAGCATGATGAACCGGTGAAGGATGCCGAAACTGCCTTTGCGCCAATGTTTAGTAAAGCAGGGGGCAGGCTATATCTTACCTGGATAGCGCCTGATGGCACATTTAAATATATTATAAACGCTACCGATACCAGTTTTGCTACACAAAAAGTGTACACGGCAGATCTGAATGCTAAGTTAACGGCTGGTGCTACGTCTGTAGCTTTGGGTAAACGCTTAATGATAGTGAGCCATGGTATGGCAAAACACCAAATGGTTTACGCGCTATTTAACATTAATGCTGATGGAACTCTGGGTAAAACATCAGTAAAAGCAATACCAGATGTAAAAAGTGCCGATTATCCTTTTTTAGTGTCATTGTCTGCATCAAGCGCGCGTATTACTTACAAAGGATACAAAGAAAACAAAGCGTATTACATGGATTATCAGGCGGACAGTGACACCTGGCTTCCAGCAAGTAACTTCGCCCGCTCCAACTCAACACCAGCCATTTATCACGTTTTTGATGCCGATAGGCTGTTTTATATATGGAAAGGTGCTAAAGATAACCACCTGTATTATGCTACAAGTAAGAAAGATGGGTCGCTTACCGCGACTATTGCTTTGTCAGATGATTTTACAACGGCGGTTTCCGTATCAATCGCAACGGTTGATGATAAAAAATTCATTCTGGCTTTTGTTGGCCTGGATAAAAAAATACGCCTGAGTTATTTTACCAGCTATGACCCTGCATCATGGATAGAAGATGTTTTCTTCCCTGATAAAATGCATTATACTTTGAAGGATATCGTAATTCCAGGCTCGCACGATGCCGGAATGTCTGTACTCACGGCTACGGGTGGTCAGCAAAAAGGCACTATCAATGAGTGCAATACCCTTACCCAGATACAAAACATAAAAATGCAGCTAAACCAGGGGATAAGAATGTTTGATCTGCGTATTGGCGATTTTAATAAAGAATTGTATACCAAACATAGCTCGTCAGACTGTATGGCCGATGCCGTTGGTGGTGGTTATGGCGAAAAGTTTGATGACGTTTTAACGGGCATGAAAGACTTTTTGCAAACCAACAAGAAAGAATTTGTGCTGCTAACCTTCAGCCACTTTTGTGAGAAGGAAGCATCCATGAAACGCGTGGCAGCTTATATGATAGATAAACTCGGAAAAGACCAGGTTTACGTGATTAACAAACCCCTTCATCAAACTGCATTGGCCAATGTGGCAGGCAAAGTTATTATCACTTTTGAAGGCTATACGCAAGCTGACAAGTTGGTTGATAATTGTACAATTGACCAGAGCTCTAATGCTTTTATCAACTTCAGGCGAGCTTACGCCGCCACCAATGTGCTTAATAAAATGCTGCAGGCTGAACAAAACTTTTTTAAAGGAATGAGCGCTGGCGTTAACAACAATGACATGATCCGGCTGGATTGGCAATTAACACAAGCTGCTGATGAGGCGGCACTGATCTGCAATGATTTTCAGGATGAGCGTGTTAGTCCTATCATTAACGGAGCTATACTACTTACCAACATGATCCGTAAAAACAAAAGCATTCGTGATCTGGCGCTTTATGGCAATAAATCGCTCCCGCTTAAAGTAAAGGAGTGGGTAGCGGATGGAACCATTAACAACAAAAACAAGCCTAATATTTTGTATGTAGATATGGCCGGCGCCTGGATAACTGATTATTGTGTTGAGCTGAACAAAAGCGCTGTATACAGCAAATAGATCCTTACCTTATGATTGAACGTTTACTGCTGTTTATTTTCCTTATTCTTTCCCTTAATGCATCCGCTCAGGATACTCATTACTGGTCGTCAAACTTTTCGGCGGGCAGTTTTGTAATGCCCGGAGGCGTGGTTGCCAATAACCGAGATAGCGGCGTGGTTTTTTACAACCCTGCACTGTTGGCTTATTCTTTGAAAAACTCCGCATCCATCAGCGGCAACTTATACCAATGGCAACTGATAAAAATTGCTAACGGTACCGGCACGGGTAAAGATCTGCGTTCGGTGTATGCCAACATTATCCCGGTAATGGGATCGGGCACGCTGCATTTAAATGTGGGTAAGGCCTTTACTATTGGTTACGCTTTTTTACATGATCCGCAAATAAACTATCAGTCGCATCAGCAAGGTAATTCTGATGTAGATATCATCAGTCAGAATGAGAGTCCGGGCAAGGAAAGTTTTTTAGGGCAGTACGCGGTTCAAAATAAAGCCAGTTATACATCAGCATTGTTAAGTGTGGGCTTTAAAATTTCGGATAAGGTTGCCCTTGGTTTCACAGGCGAATCGGGGTTACGGCATTATTTTTACCAGGCATATTACAGTAGCCGAGCCTTCAGAAACACGTCAACCGGAAATTATCCGGCATACATTAGCGCACACGATTCTTACCAGGCCGATTATTACCACCTTAATATGCGCTTTAAAATTGGTCTGTCATATGATGAAGGGAAAAACCATGTGGGTTTGTTACTAACTACACCTTCTATGCGTTTGTACGGCAAGGGTACTATCCTTAGCGACGTTGAATTAAACAATATCCAACCCTCTTTTTTACCGGAACCGGTAAACCTGCTCGCCAATGCCCGTCAAACCAATCTTTCAGCTACATGGAAAATGCCTGTAAGCGTAGCGCTGGGTTATGCCCGCGACTTTAACAACAATAAAGGACAAGTTAATTTTACAACCGAGTATTTTAAAAACGTTCCGTTATACAACATCCTGACTGCTACCAATGATTACTTTGCACGAGGGGGCGCTATCAGCGCGTTGTATTCACCTCAGTTGCTTAACCTTACCGATGCACGTCGTGCTGTAATAAACTTTGGGGTAGGTGTTAGCTATTTGTTAAAGCCCAATGTAACGGGATATGCCTCTGTACGGACAGACTTTAGTTACGCCAGTGAAGCGCTTAATAAAGATAACGTAGGTTATCAATACAATACCACTAACTGGAACAACATTCGCTGGCAATTAGGTACCAACGTAAAAAAGCGGAAGTTTAACTTACGTACCGGATTTATGTTTGCTTACGGTTCAACCAATAACTACCAACAATCCATTAACTTTGATTCGCCGAGTGAGGAGAATATTTTAGAAGGCGAATTGGGCAAAACACACGCCCACCATTTTTCAATGGGCTTGTTGTTTGCTTACATTTACAACTTTTAGCCTTCCGCATTCGTTGTTGTTTTGAAAATAATACTATGAAAAAAACTGTTGTTATTGATGTGGTGGGCCTGTCAAAATCTGTAATTGGCGAGCATACCCCATTCTTAAAAAAATATATAGCCGAAAGGCACATTACCACCATAGAACCGGTATTGCCTGCTGTTACTACCGCTGTTCAGTCAACTTATCTTACCGGTAAATGGCCAGTTGATACAGGAATTGTAGGTAACGGCTGGTTTGACCGTGAAGATTCTGAAGTGAAGTTCTGGAAGCAATCTAACAAGTTGGTTAACGGTGAAAAAATATGGGACAAAGCCAAAAAGCAAGACCCTGCATTTACCAGTGCCAATATGTTTTGGTGGTACAATATGTATTCAACGGCTGATTTTTCGGTAACGCCAAGGCCACAGTACCTTGCCGATGGCCGAAAAATGCCCGATTGTTATTCGCAGCCGGCTGAGTTGCGTGATGTTTTGCAGGAAAAACTGGGCCAGTTTCCACTATTCCAGTTTTGGGGACCGGGGGCTAACATCAAATCAACACAATGGATAGCCGATGCAAGTATGTTGAACGATGATATGAATAACCCAACATTCACGGTTATTTATCTTCCACATTTAGACTATTGCCTGCAAAAATTTGGTCCGGACTTTTCAAAAATCAGTACTGAGTTAGGCGAGATAGATAAAGTGATTGAACAACTCGTAACCTTCTACCAAAAGAAAAATGCTGAGATCATTATTTTGTCTGAATACGGCATAGCGCCGGTAAGTAACCCCATACATCTTAATCGACTGTTGCGTAAAGAGGGGCTGATACAGGTTAGGGTAGAGCGGGGGTTGGAGTTGTTGGATGCAGCAGCGTCAAAAGCAGTTGCCATTGCCGACCACCAGATAGCTCATATTTACATCAATGATCAATCTGTAACCGAAAAAGTAAAAGCTTTGCTAAAAGGCGTTAAAGGCATTGAGTTAATATTAGATAGAGCAGGGCAAAAGCAATATCATATCGACCACGAACGCGCAGGCGATATTGTTGTAGTAGCCGATAAGGACAGTTGGTTTACTTACTACTTCTGGTTAGATGACGCGGTTGCGCCCGACTATGCCCGATGCGTCGATATCCACAAAAAACCCGGTTATGATCCGGTTGAAATGTTCATGACATCTAAAGCACGCGCAGGTTATAAATTATTGCGTAAACTGGCGGGATTCAGGTATGTAATGGATGTTATTCCGCTTGATGCTACGCTTATAAAAGGCTCCCACGGGCGAACCAATATTGATGATGCTTATAAAGCGGTTTTAATAACCGGGCAATCGCAGGGTGAAGGCAGCATCCAGCCTACTGCAATTTTCGACGTGATGTGGAATCATCTTAACCTGTAGTTCGCTGCGGCACTTCACCAATAGTGCCTGATATGATCAGCCCATTAAAAATTCGATCGCTCAATATATAATGATTGTTTGCAGGATACTGCAAACAATCTTACCTACGTTAAAGTTATGGGAACGATAACCAATCAAGTTGCTCTGTAAAAGCTATTTTGATGTATATTAGCATTTGTAACTGATCATTTTTATACCCCTAAAGGTGCCCAAGGTGCTATTGTTTTTATGACTTTGATACATGCCGATGCAAATAGTTTTGAAAACCAACTACAGCGCTTCAAGAAAATAATTGACAGTGCCGGCCTCGGCACCTGGGAGTACAATCTGCAAACCGGCCAACTCATTTATAATAGTCATTGGGCAGCTACATTGGGTTATACACTTGATGAAATTTCGCCTCCCACTCAACAGTTCTGGCTTTCTGTATTACATCCTGATGATGAACCGCGTGTGAGTAAGCATATGCGTGCACACTTGGATGGCGAAGTGGATTACTATGAGTTGGAGGTTAGATATAGACACAAAAACGGAAGTTGGGTTTGGGTGATTGATAAAGGAAGTATAGCAACTTTTACGTCTGATGGGCAGCCAGAGTGGATAATGGGCTCCATACGCGATATTACGGAACGTAAAAATAATGAGCTACTTTTAATTCACTACAAAGACCTTTTACAAACCACCAAAGAAGTTGCACAAATTGGCACCTGGGAAATTGACCTGGTAAACCGCAAAGTGCATTGGAGCGCTATTGCCAAGAAAATATTTGAGGTAGGCCCTGATTATGTGCCACTTTGCGAAAATCTGATTGAGTTTCATCCGGAAGGACATAGCCGGCAATTGATCAGGGCTAAGTTAGACAACCTGATCGCTAATGCCGAGGCCTTTGACGTAGAGTTACAAGTGCTTACTGCTGCAAATAACAATAAATGGGTAAGGATAGTTGCGGCGCCGGTTATTGAGAACCATAAATGTGTACGCATTTATGGTTTGGTGCAGGATATTGATGAAAAAGCGGTAACCCTAAACAGACTGGCTTTGGAGGAGGAACAATTCAGGCTAACGTTTGAATTTGCACCCAATGGAGTTGCGTTGGTGAGTCCGGAAGGGCGATGGTTGCGCATTAACAAAAACTTTTGCCAGTTGCTTGGCTATAGCGAAGATGAGTTGCGTGTAACTGATTTTCAGCACCTGACACATCCGGATGACCTTCAAGCTGACCTGGCCTTGGTGGCATCGGTTTTAAGAGGAGAACGGGATGGCTTTACAATGGAGAAAAGGTATATCCATAAAAATGGAAACATAATTTATGCCCTTCTGGCTGTTGCACTGGTAAAAAGCAAAAATGGCGATCCGCTCTACTTTATATCTCAGGTTAACGATATCACGCAATTAAAAACGCTTGAATTTGCACTAAAAGAGTCTGTAGACAAAATGAAAAGTATTCAAAACGCCTCAACCAGGGTAGGTGTTGTGGAAACCGATCTTAACGGACTCATACGCGTGTTTAATACAGGTGCCGAAAACCTGTTGGGCTATACGTCACAAGAAGTTGTTGACCTGCACAGCCCGCTATTATTTCATAACAAGACCGAGATTGCGGAGCGAAAGAGCCATTTAGCTCAATTATACAGCAGACCTATTATTGGTTTAGAAGCATTAGTAATTAACCTTAAAACCAATGCTTTTGAAACGCAGGAATGGAATTTGGTTCGTAAAGACGGATCTGAATTTGCGGTACAAACAACTGTAACTCCTGTGAAAAATGCAGATAACGATGTTGTTGGTTATCTTTTCATATTTTTTGACATAACCCTGTTGAAAGATGCAGAGCAAGAAGTAAAGACATTGCTTGATGTAACACGCGAACAAAACAATCGTCTGCTTAACTTCGCACATATCGTATCACATAATTTGCGTTCGCATTCGGGTAATATTGGCATGGTGCTGGAGTTGATGCAGGAAGAAACACCGGAAAGTACACAAAACGAGTTTTACCCGCTATTGCAAAAGGCATCTAACAACTTAACCGATACTATTGCACACCTCAATGAAATAGTACTTATGAGTACCGGAGTTGAAAAAAGTATGGTTTTTCTGAACCTGGCTGAGTATGTTGACCGCGCATTGCTGAACATTCAGGCAATTATTTTGGAAAACAACGCGGTGGTAAAAAACGAGGTTGAAAAAGAAGTATTTGTACGTGCAGTGCCGGCCTACCTTGAAAGCATTATACTTAATTTGCTCACAAATGCCCTCAAATATAAATCCCCGTTCAGGTCACCAATAATCAACATTAGCGCCATTGCTGACGATACCCATGTAAGTATTGTTGTTAAAGACAATGGCAGCGGCATTGACCTTAAATTACATGGTAATAAACTATTCGGCATGTATAAAACATTTCATGGTAACCGCGATGCGAGGGGTATAGGATTATTCATTACCAAAAACCAGGTAGAAGCCATGGGCGGAAGCATTGAGGTAGCCAGCAAGATCAACGTTGGAACGGTGTTCACCATTTATCTTCAAAAACAAAAATAACTTAGTTGTAAGCTGCCTTACGGTTCGGTCTGTCAATGGCATGCTGAGTGTACAAAGTACGCTCATTAGTTTTATGACCTAAAATAGCTTTTTATACCCTATGTTATCGATTGCAAAAGCGGTTTTTATACCAAATTCAATATATTTTTGTATTTGAAATAAAATTTTTTTTCGTCAAAAAGTGCCTTCACGCTATCAGAAAAACGTTTTAGTGAAATTAATTGCACAAACTCATGATTTATTGACATAAAGATTGTTACATATTAACAAAATACATGTTACTTTTGCTACCCATACAGTTATGAAAACCACCTCATCTCAGCTTAAAGTTCTTGCAATTGACATAGGCGGGTCCCATGTTAAAGCCACCGTTTTGGATAAAAATGGCCAAATGCTGAGCGATTATATCAAAACTGATACCCCTTCACCGGCCAACCCTGAAAGCGTGATGAAAGCCATTAAGGAACTGACCAAAGAACTAACGTATGATCGTGTTTCTGTTGGTTTTCCGGGCTACGTGCGCGATGGTGTGGTAGGGACGGCTCCAAATCTGGACAATAAAGCATGGGCGGGGTATGACTTTGCTTCCAAACTTTCCGAAGAGTTGAAGGTGCCGGCTAAAGTAGTTAATGATGCCGACATGCAGGGATTGGGCATTGCTTCGGGCAAAGGCCTTGAACTGGTAATTACTCTCGGTACAGGCTTAGGTAGCGCGTTGCTGCTTGACGGGGTTTTGTTACCTCACCTGGAAATGGCACACCACCCTATAACTAAAACCAAAGATTATGACCAGTACATGGGCGACCGTGAGTTGGAAAAAATTGGTAAAAAGAAGTGGAACCAGCGTATGGAACGAGTGTTTCAAGTGCTAAAAACCGTATTCAATTACGATCATTTATACATAGGCGGGGGTAATTCCCGTTTATTGACCATGAAGCTGGATGACAACATGACCGTTGTATCCAACAAAGATGGTATTAAAGGCGGCGCAAGGCTTTGGACAAATGAGGCCAAAACCAAGTCATCAAAAAAGTAAATCACCTGACAATAACAATAACAACTAAAAAAAGAAATGAGTTCAAATCAAAACATTGAGAAATTAGCGATAGATACCGTAAGGATCTTATCTGCTGATGCTGTTCAGAAAGCCAATTCGGGCCACCCGGGTACCGCTATGGCGCTTGCACCGGTTGCACACGTATTA
Organism: Mucilaginibacter auburnensis; assembly: GCF_002797815.1. Classification (NCBI taxonomy): domain Bacteria; kingdom Pseudomonadati; phylum Bacteroidota; class Sphingobacteriia; order Sphingobacteriales; family Sphingobacteriaceae; genus Mucilaginibacter; species Mucilaginibacter auburnensis. The sequence continues at coordinate 243,338 of NZ_PGFJ01000001.1, read as the reverse complement.
TGGAAAGAGTTTATCAACTTTAACCCTAAAAATCCTGATTGGGCAAACCGCGACAGGTTTATTTTATCAGCGGGTCACGCGTGTATTTTACAGTACAGCTTTTTGCATTTGTTAGGTTATGATCTTTCTTTAGAGGATATTAAAAACTTCCGTCAGTTACACAGCAAAACTGCGGGTCATCCAGAATATGGTTTGGCTCCGGGTGTTGATGTTACTACCGGTCCGTTGGGTCAGGGTTTTGCCAACGGTGTAGGTTTTGCTATCGGTCAAAAACACTTAGCTGCGCGTTATAACAAACCTGGTTTTAACCTGTTTGATTACCATGTTTACGCTATCTGCTCAGACGGCGATTTGATGGAAGGCGTAACTGCAGAGGCTGCTTCATTAGCAGGTCACCTTGAGTTAGGTAACATCATCTACATTTATGATGACAACAAAATATCAATAGAAGGCAGCACAGACATTACCTTTAACGAGGATGTTGACGCGCGTTTCCGTTCATACGGCTGGCACGTACAGTTTGTTGATGACGCTAACGACATCCACGCGATGCAATTAGCTTTAACAAATGCTAAAGCCGAAAAACAAAAACCATCATTGATCCGTGTTCGTTCGTTGATCGCTTACGGTAGCCCTAATAAATCAGGTACTGCAGGTTCACACGGCTCACCACTTGGTGCTGACGAGATCAAACTGGTTAAAGAGTTCTTTGGTTTTGACCCTGAAAAATCATTTAACGTTCCTGAAGAAGTTGAAGCTTACTACAAAGAAATTGGTGCAAGAGGAATTCCGGTAGAAGACAAATGGAACAAATTATTTGCCGATTACTCAGCTAAATTCCCTGAATTAGCTGCTGAATACACTGCTGCTGCTAAAGATGAATTACCTGAAGGCTGGAAAGATAAATTACCGGTATTTGCAGCAGGTACTAAATTAGCTACCCGCCAGGCATCTGGTAAAGTGTTGAACGCTATTGCAGGTAGCTTCCCTAATCTGATTGGTGGTGCGGCCGACTTAGCTCCATCTACAGAAACTACTCTAAAAGAGTCTGATTCATTTACATCGGAGAACCGTGCAGGTCGTAACTTCCACTTCGGTATCCGCGAGCATGCTATGGGTTCTGCATTGAACGGTATGGCCTTAACAAAAGGTATCAAACCTTTCGGTGCAACTTTCCTGATGTTCTCAGAATACATGCGCCCGCCAATTCGTTTAGCGGCCATCATGAAAATCAGCCCAATCTTCGTTTACACGCATGATAGTATTGGTTTAGGTGAAGACGGTACTACTCACCAGCCAATTGAACAATTGATCTCTTTACGTTCAATTCCTAACGTAACTATTATCCGTCCGGCTGATGCTAACGAAACTGCACATGCATGGCGCGTAGCAGTTGAGAAAAAAGGTGGCCCAACTGTGTTGATCTTCACCCGCCAGGCATTACCTGTGTTAGATCAGGACAAATATGCTAAAGCTGAAAACTTAGAAAAAGGCGCTTACGTGTTATCTGATGCTGAAAACGCTCAATTAATATTGATCGCTACAGGTTCTGAAGTTGCTTTGGCAATGGACACTCAGGCTAAATTAGCTGAAGAAGGTATTGCTGCACGCGTTGTGAGCATGCCATCATGGGAGTTGTTTGAGAAACAAGATGCTGCTTACAAAGAAAGCGTGTTCCCTAAAACATTGAAAAAACGTTTAGCTATTGAAATGGCTTCTCCGCTTGGCTGGCACAAATATGTTACCGACGAAGGTGACATCCTGGCTATGGAAACATTTGGTGAGTCAGCTCCGGCAGACGAATTATACAAATACTTCGGCTTTACTGTAGATAACGCAGTTAAAAAAGCGAAAGCGCTTTTATAGATATGAGTATAGAGGTGTGAGATTTGAGACTGACTTTACCGTTGGTTATCATCTCACATCTCATATCTCACGTCTCAAATCTATAATACATGGATTGGAATAGCGACATATTAAAAAACCTGGCCTGGAACGCCACCATCAGCAACCGCGAAAGCAAGCAGAAGGTAGCCGAACAGATTGCCGCTAAGGTTAAAGATGGCGACATTATTGGCGTAGGTTCAGGTTCAACCTCATACCTGGCCATTTTGGCTATTGGCGAAAAAATAAAAGCCGAAAAGCTGAATGTGCTGGCTATACCAACTTCGGTTGAAATAGCTTTAACGTGCAGTAACTTAGGCATACCAACCACTAGTCTCTATGAATATAAGCCCGACTGGTATTTTGACGGTGCAGATGAGGTTGACCCTAACAAGCATTTGATAAAAGGTCGCGGTGGCGCCATGTTTAAAGAAAAACTGATAATGACAGCCAGCGAGCGCAACTATATTATTGTTGATAACAGCAAGCTGGTTGATGTTATAGGTTCAAAATTCCCTGTTCCGGTAGAAGTGTTTCCGTCGGCATTAATGGTTGCAGAAGCCGGTTTGAAAAAACTGGGAGCTACCGAAATAGTGCTGCGTCCGGCTACAGGTAAAGATGGACCTATCATATCCGAAAATGGCAATTTGATACTTGATGTTAAGTTTGAACACATTGACAAAGACATGGAGTATAAAATTAAATGCATAACCGGTGTTATTGAAAGTGGATTGTTTCAAAACCAACCTGCCGAAATACTGGTAGCATAACAATTTGAAAGTCATCTTCTTTTTTTAAGAGTTTGACAGGCCGTAGCGGTATGCTTATTGAGGCAAATAAATAACAGATTAAACTTAAAATACTTAATAATGGAAAATAACGTAAAAAAAATACACAGCTTTGGCCAGAGCATTTGGCTGGACTTTATTGACCGTGGCTTTATTGGCGACGGCCGTTTAAAATCATTAATTGACAATGACGGTGTTAGAGGTGTAACTTCAAACCCTGCCATTTTTGAAAAAGCCATCAGCAGCAGCGATATGTATGATGGTGATATTGCCGAACTATCTGACGGTAGCAGAACTAATGAAGAGATATTCTTCGGTTTAGCAATAAAAGATATCCAGGCAGCTTGCGATCTGTTCAAAGATCTTTACGTAGAAAGCAACAAAGTTGACGGTTATGTATCATTAGAGGTGTCTCCGTTTTTAGCATTGAAAGGCGAAGAAACTTTTGAACAAGCTAAATTACTTTGGAAACAAGTTGATCGTGAGAATGTAATGATCAAGATCCCTGGTACCCAACCAGGTTTGGATGCTATCCGCAAATCTATCGCGCAAGGCATCAACATCAACGTAACTTTGTTATTCGGCTTACCTCGTTACGAAGAAGTAGCATTAGCTTACATCGCTGGTTTAGAAGACCACTTAGCTGCAGGTCATGAAATTGCTCATATCTCATCAGTAGCAAGTTTCTTCTTGAGCCGTATTGATGTTTTGGTTGACCCATTGTTAGACGAAAAAGGTCTTGGTGATCTGAAAGGTGAAATCGCTATCGCGTCAGCTAAAAAAGCTTACGAAATATACAAACGCATATTCAGCGGCGAGCGTTGGGAAAAATTAGCAGCTAAAGGTGCACAGCCACAGCGTTTGCTTTGGGCAAGTACCAGCAGCAAAAACCCTGCGTTTAAAGACACTAAATATGTTGAGGCATTAATTGGTCCGGATACAGTTGATACCGTTCCTTTAGAAACTATCGAAGCTTTCCGTGACCACGGTGTAGCAGCTAATACTTTAGAAGAAGGCTTAGACAAAGCAACTGAGGCTTTAGACAAAATTGCAGCAGCAGGAATTGACATTCACGCTTTAACTCAGCAATTAGAAGACGAAGGTATTGAGAAGTTCAATGCTCCGTTTGACAAACTGTTAAAAGCTATTGAAGCGCAAGCAAGCAAAGTTTAATTAGCAACTCACAACAAGCTAATGACAAAGAATAACCTTAAGATCCTCCTTTTTGATATCGGGGGTATATTGCTCAGCAATGGCTGGGGGCATCAATCACGTAAACTGGCTTCTGAAAAATTCGGGCTTGATTACAACGAGATAAACGAGCTGCACAACTTCATCTTCAACGTGTATGAGATCGGCAGCATAACTTTAGATGAATACCTGGACAGGGTAATATTTACCCAGCCCCGCGATTTCACGAGAGAGGATTTTAAGGCTTTTATCTATGAACAATCTGTTGAGCTTCCCACTTTACAGTGGCTCAAAGATTGGAAACGCGATTGCGGTTTCCGTGTGATCTCGGTAAACAACGAGGGCAAGGAACTGAATGATTATCGCGTAAAGAAATTTAAACTCCACGAGTTTTTTGACGCGTTTGTATCCTCATGCGAGGTAAAAATGCGCAAGCCCGATCCGGGCATATGGCAGCTGGCCATGGGTATTGCTCAGGCATCGCCCGATCAGTGTGTATATTTTGACGACCGTATTATGTTTGTTGAAGCCGCGTCGCGGTTGGGCATACGTGCCTTTCAGCACACAGATCTGGAATCTACAAAAGCTATACTCGAAAAATTAAAAGAAGAAAACCACAACAATTAATATATGAGCACACCAGAAAAATTTGATTTCGGGATGATCGGTTTAGGGGTAATGGGTCGCAACCTGCTGCTGAACATGGGAGATCATGGCGTTAAGGGAGCCGGTTTTGATAAAGACGCATCAAAAGGCGCTTTATTAGAGCAGGAGAGTACCAACGGTAACTTAAAAGGTTTTAGTGATATAAAGCAATTTGTAGCCAGCCTTAATAGTCCGCGCGCTATAATGATGCTGGTGCCCGCCGGTAAAATTGTTGATGACGTTATAGAAGAATTATTACCCCTGATTGATAAGGGCGACCTTATAATTGACGGCGGTAACACATATTATACAGACACGAACCGCCGTTTTGATTACCTGAACAAAAAAGGAATTCACTTTTTCGGTATGGGCGTATCCGGCGGTGAAGAAGGCGCACGCCGTGGCCCGAGCATGATGCCGGGCGGCGACAAAGAAGCCTACAATGTTGTAAAGCCAATATTTGAATCAATAGCGGCTAAAGTTGACGGCGAGCCTTGCGTTACCTATTGTGGTACAGGTTCGGCAGGCAACTTTGTTAAAATGGTGCACAACGGCATTGAGTATGGTGTAATGCAATTGTTAGCAGAAACCTACGAGATACTGAAAAAAGGTTTGGGCATGGATAACTCCGCCATTGAGCAAGTATTCACCCAGTGGAACGAGGGACGCTTAAAATCATTTCTGGTTGAAGTTACACGCGATGTGTTCCGTTACAAAGAACCGGGTTCTGATCATTTATTATTAGACGATATTAAAGACGAAGCCCGCGCTAAAGGGACCGGTAAATGGACCTCACAAGTAGCTATGGACCTGCAGGCACCTATCCCGACCGTTGATTCATCAGTTGCGATGCGCGATCTTTCTAAATATAAAGAACTGCGTGTACAAGCCGAGGGTATTTACGGTGGTGTTGAAGGACAACTAAGCGTTAATAAAGAGGAGTTTTTGGCCGCTTTAGAGAACGCTTTCTACTTTAACATGATCATTAGCTATGCGCAGGGCATACATATGTTAACTAACGCGTCTACCGAGTTCCAATATGGTTTGAACCTTGCCGAGATCGCTAAAATATGGAGAGGCGGCTGTATCATTCGCTCGCTGTTCCTGCAAAATATTTATGAAGCGTTTACAGCTAACCCGGGCTTAGAGCACTTGTTACTTGATGGCGGTGTTGCTAATGAGGTTAAAGGCGCTGTTAGCGGTGCACGTACTGTTGTATCAGCTGTTACAGCTGCCGGTATTGCCGCACCATGCTATGCTGCATCATTAAGCTACTTTGATGCTTTCCGCAGCGGTCGTATGCCATCAAACCTGATACAGGCACAACGTGATTATTTTGGTGCGCACACTTATGAGCTGATAGGCAAAGAAGGCAAGTTCCATACACAGTGGGTAGCCAAAAATTAATCAGATACATAAACCGACTTAGCGCACAATAACATGTCAACAAAAGCAACATCTGATCCTACCATATTTATCATTTTTGGCGGTACCGGCGACTTGAACGCACGTAAGCTGGCCCCGGCCCTTTACAACCTGTTTCTGGATGGCTGGATGCCTAAAAAGTTCTCTATTATTGGTACCGGTCGTACCAAAATGAGCGATGAAGAGTTCAGAACAAAATTATTAGAAGATATCAACCAGTTTTCTCGCAGTGGTAAAGCTGAGAAAGAAAAATGGGACGAGTTTATTAAAAATGTTTACTACCAGGTGTCTGACGCGAAAGACGCTGAAACCTACAAAGAGTTTGGTAAACGTATTGACGCGCACAATGCCGAGTGGAAAGCTAAAGCCAACGTAATTTACTACCTTGCTGTTGCACCGGAGTTCTTCCCGATCATTACTACTAACATAGCCAAAGCTAAACTGGCCGAAGATAAAAAGCGTGTACGTATAGTAATTGAAAAACCATTCGGTCATGATCTTGAATCGGCTCAGGAATTAAATAAGTTAATTTCAAGCTTGTATGATGACTGCCAGATCTACCTGATAGACCACTACCTGGGTAAAGAGACGGTTCAAAACATTATGGCTTTCCGTTTTGCCAACTCTATTTTAGAGCCAATATGGAACCGTAACTTTATTGAGCACGTGCAGATATCAGTTACTGAGCAGTTAGGTGTTCAGGATCGCGGTCCTTACTACGAAGGCTCGGGCGCATTGCGCGATATGATCCAGAACCACTTGTTACAGTTACTTTGCTTTGTAGCAATGGAAGCCCCAAACAGCTTTAATGCAGAAGAACTGCGTAACCGTAAAGTGGATGTGTTGAAAGCCATGCGTAAATTTACGCCTGAAGATGTACGTACGTCTGCCGTTAGGGGCCAATACGGTCCAGGTTGGATACAGGGCGAAGAAGTACCGGGCTACCGCCAGGAAACCAAGGTTGATCCTAACTCAAATACCGAAACTTTTGCGGCTATAAAATTCTTTGTTGATAACTGGCGCTGGCATGGCGTACCGTTCTACGTACGTACCGGTAAACGCATGCACCAGTCGGCATCAACAATCACTATTCAGTTTAAAGACGTTCCGCACCTGGTGTTCCCGGCGGAGGCTACAGATAGCTGGCAGCAAAACAGGCTCATTATCAGCATTCAGCCTGAAATGAGTATCCGTTTACAGGTACAGGCTAAACGCCCGGGTATTGATATGGTACTTAACACAGTTGATATGGTGTTTGACTATAAAGGCACTTATACCAACGAGGCTCCTGAGGCTTACGAAACCCTGTTGTTAGATACCATGGCAGGCGATCAAACGCTGTTTATGCGTGGCGACCAGGTTGAAGCTGCATGGGACCTGATCATGCCGATACTGAAAACCTGGGAAGGCAAGAAAAGCCTTAGCTTCCCTAATTACTCAGCCGATTCATGGGGCCCCGAAGTTGCCGAGGCCTTAATAGCCCGCGACGGTTTCCACTGGTTCACGCTGCCCGTTAACGGAAATAAAAAAGCGAAGCATTAATATTTAGTGATTAGTTGAATGGTGATTAGAGATTAGTTTCCAATCGCTGATCAACTAATCACTGATTAACTATTCACTAATCAACTACCTATGAAACTTAACATCTTCCCAACACCCGATGAAGTGCTTAGTGCGCTTGCCGAATATTTTATACAGGTTGCTAATGATGCTATTGCGGCCCGTGGCAGGTTTTCGGTAGCGTTATCAGGAGGTAGTTCACCAAAAAAACTTTATGAACTGCTGGCCTCAACAAGCCATGCCGATAGAGTGGATTGGACGAAGGTATATTTCTTTTTCGGCGACGAGCGCAATGTGCCTCAAGACCATGCAGACAGTAACTACCTGATGGCTAAAAAGGCTTTATTCGCGCCATTGATGATCCAGGGCGAGAACATCTTTGCTGTTGATACCTCATTAACCCCGAACGAAGCCGCTCAAAAATATGCAGAACAAATAGCTGAGTTCTTTAACGACGAAGAAATGAGTTTTGATCTGGTATTGCTTGGACTGGGTGATGACACACACACCGCCTCTTTATTCCCGCATACAGCTGCGTTGAACGACGTTACGCCATCAGTTAAAGCCAACTACCTACCAGAAAAAGATATTTATCGTATCACCTTCAACGCTCCGCTTATTAACGAAGCAAAAAATATAGCGTTCCTTGTATATGGAGAAGGCAAAGCGCCTGCTGTTTACAACGCGTTAGAGGCGGAAGAAGACGTTGAACTATATCCTGCACAATTGATTGATTCGATAGTAGGTGAGGTGCAGTGGTTTTTAGATGAAGCTGCAGCTGCTAATCTGGAAGAAGAATATTAATATTAAAATACTCTTTGTAACGAAGCAGATAGACCAACCACATGGTTAGTTTATCTGCTTTTTTTATTTTATTTTTCGGCCAACCGCATAGTCTTAAAGCGGTTTGCTAATGATAAAAGCCTTACCCCGAATACGTTCTGTTGATGCATTCAGGGCGGTTACTATGTTTCTGATGATATTTGTGAACGATATTGAGGATATCCCCAATACGCCACAATGGCTACACCACGTTGCCGACGATGCTGATGGAATAGGGCTTGCCGATGTGATATTCCCGGCCTTTTTATTCATTGTAGGCCTTTCTATTCCTATCGCATTACAAAACCGTTCTGAAGGGAAATTGAATACAGCGCTGTACATTATTAAGCGTTCGGTTATTTTAATGTTTTGGGGTTTTTGGTTCACTAACCTGGAAACTTATGATGACGACAACGCCATATTGCAATCTGGCACATGGCAATACTTGTCTATTGGTAGCATGTTTTTAGCTTTTATAGATTATAGTTGGATTGCTCAGGCATGGATCAAATATATATTACAAGGCGCAGGATTGCTATTACTCGTGTTCTTAGCAAAAGTTTACAGAAGCACAGATGATGGGCAGCCTTGGTTGCACTTTACCTGGTGGGGCATTTTAGGTTTGATAGGCTGGGCTTATTTATATGGAGCGCTTATCTACCATTTTTCGGGCGGCAAACTTTGGCTGCAAATAAGCGCGTGGGTTTTCTTTATGGTTTATAATGTATTAGCCAGTTTAGGTCACACAGATTTTATTTACCCATTATACCCGTTTATATGGTTAGCTGGCAACGGCGCAATGCAGGCATTTACTATGGCCGGTATTGCGGTTGCTGCCTTTTACAGTTATGCGTTAGCTAATAACAAAATTGGTAGGTTTAACATATCTATTTTAATAGGTACAGTTTTGCTTGGTGTGCTGGGCTTTCTGATAAGCGATAGCACAGGCGGTATCTCCAAAGCTTCAGAAACGCCTGCCTGGGTGGCCATTTGTACGGGCATATGCACTTTAGTTTACCTCGTTTTTATATTTGTGGTTGATGTAAAGGGCAAGTACAATTGGATAAAACCTATTGAAGCTGCCGGTATAGCTACCTTAACATGCTTTATGCTGCCAGATATATTTTACGGGTGGCTCCAAACAACAGATCTGGATTATCCTGATCTGATAAAAGATGGAACAGGCGGGGTTATAAGAGGTGTTGTTTTTACGTTTTTAATGGTATGGGCTACGGCATTGCTTTTGAAAATGAAAATAAAACTCAAGATTTAGCAATTTGAGTGTATTTTTGCGATGTTTTCAGCATCATTCTCACCGTTTTACCATTTTTAAAAAACGTTTCACTGTATTATTATTTTTATCTACATTTGCAGGCTAATTGTTGCTCATTGAAATCGCTTAAAAAATATTCCATCCCGTATACCGGTCTGGCTTTAGGAAAGCATCAGTTTGAGTATGCTGTTGACGACGCTTTTTTCAGTGAGTTTGAATATTCGCTGGTAAAAACTGCTGATCTGAAATGTGAGGTTGAAATGGAGAAGCAGGAAACCATGCTCATCCTTAACTTTCGCATTGCAGGTACTATTGGTGCAACTTGCGATAGGTGCCTGGCACAGTATCCGCAGGTTATTGATGTACAGGAGCAGCAGGTAGCTAAGTTTACCGATGAGGAGATGGGCGATGACGAAGACGTTATCACCCTTGGGAAAAATGAAAACGAGATTGCGCTTGCGAGCCTGATCTATGAATATGTTACTGTTGCGGTTCCGTTTGTTACGGTTTGCAACGATGAGGGTAATACCTCTTATTGTGATAAAGATATGCTTGATAAGCTTAATAGTTTATCAGGAAGTAATGAAGAAAACGAGAATAGTGACCCGCGTTGGGACGCACTCAAAAATTTAAATAAATAACATTAAGTTATGCCACATCCAAAACGTAAAATATCCAAATCAAGAAGAGACAAGCGCAGAACGCATGATAAAGCTGTTGCTCCAACTTTAACTACCTGCAAAGTAACAGGCGCTGTGCATTTAACTCACAGAGCTTATACTGTTGATGGTAACGTATACTACAACGGCAAATTGCTGATAGAGAAAACTGCAGTAGCTTAATTTCCGTTTTCCACGTATGAAAATCGGATTGGATATTATGGGCGGTGATTTCGCTCCCAAAGCTGCGGTTTTAGGGGCAATCAAAGCATATAAAGTCTTGCAAGGTCATACGCTGGTACTTATTGGCGATAAAGAAGCGGCGCTCAGCATTTTAGCCGAGAACGGCGTTAGTGCTGATAATTTTGAGTTTGTACACACAACCGAAGTTATTGGCATGGGCGAACATCCTACAAAGGCAATTGTTCAAAAACCCGATTCGAGCATTAGTGTAGGCTTTAACCTGCTAAAACAGGGTGCCATTCAGGCATTCTCATCTGCAGGTAATACCGGAGCCATGCTGGTAGGCGCAATGTTTAGCGTAAAGGCAATACCTGGCGTTTTAAGGCCGGCCATAATTACTATTGTACCCAAACTGAAAAACGGTTTGGGTATTTTGTTAGATGTGGGTGCCAATGCTGATTGTAAGCCCGATGTACTTGTGCAGTTTGGCGTTTTGGGCAGCTTAATGGCCCAGCATGTGTACAATATTGACAATCCGCGCGTGGCATTGATGAACATTGGTGAGGAAGAAGAGAAAGGCAATTTGCTTTGCCAGGCTACTTACCCGCTAATGAAAACAACTTCATTGTTTAATTTTGTTGGTAATGCCGAGGGGCGCGATTTGTTTACTGACAGCGCTGATGTGTATGTTTGCGACGGCTTTACCGGGAACATTATTTTAAAGCTGGCCGAATCATTTTATGGTATATCCCGCAAAAAGGGTATCAAGGATGATTTTTTTGACCGCTTTAACTACGAGCAATATGGCGGCAGCCCAATTTTAGGGGTAAACGCGCCGGTTGTTGTTGGTCACGGCATTTCAAATGACGAGGCCATAAAAAATATGGTACTGTTATCAAAAGATATGGTTGAGAGCGATTTGGTAAATAAAATAGCCAGCGCCCTCCAGTAAAAATATACTATGAGTAAAATTACTGCAGCAATTACCGCTGTACATGGCTACGCGCCTGATTACGTACTCACTAACGAAGAGTTATCCCAAATGGTGGAAACCAATGATGAATGGATAACCACCCGTACAGGCATTAAAGAACGCAGGATTTTAAAAGGAGAGGGCTTAGGCTCATCAGACCTGGCTGTTCCTGCTGTTAACGAACTTTTAAGAAAACGAGGCATTGGTGCCGAAGAGATCGACATGATCATTTTCTGTACTACTACGCCTGATATGCCTTTCCCGGCTACAGCTAACCTTTTCGCGCATAAAATTGGTGCAGTGAACGCATGGGGCTTTGACCTGCAGGCGGCTTGTTCTGGTTTTGTTTTTGGCCTGGCTACCGGTGCGCAGTTTATTGAAACCGGAAAGCACAAAAAAGTATTGGTAGTTGGGGCAGATAAAATGTCGTCAATAGTTGACTATCAGGACCGTGCTACCTGTATTATTTTTGGCGATGGTTGTGGCGCTGCCCTGCTTGAGCCCAATTATGAAGGTTTAGGCGTGGTTGATTCTATTTTAAAAAGCGATGGCGCAGGCATCCCGTTCCTGCACATGAAAGCAGGTGGTTCTGTTAAGCCCGCCAGCCACGAAACCATTGATGCGCGCGAGCACTACGCTTATCAGGAAGGCAAAACAGTATTTAAATTTGCTGTAACAAATATGGCTAATGTTGCTGCTGAGATAATGGAGCGCAACAACCTGCAAGGCGATGATATTGCCTGGCTGGTGCCACATCAGGCTAACAAACGTATTATTGATGCTACCGCATCACGCATGAATATTGGCGAAGATAAAGTGATCGTGAATATTGAGCGTTACGGTAATACTACCAATGCAACTATTCCGCTTTGCCTTTGGGAGTGGGAAGACAAATTTAAAAAAGGTGATAACATTATAATGGCTGCCTTTGGCGGCGGTTTTACCTGGGGATCACTTTATTTAAAGTGGGCTTATTAAGCTAATGTGCAGATACGCGGATTAGCAGATATGTAAATTCTCTGCTACATCAATGGCGGGTAAACTTTAAAAGATAAAAGTTGTTAATTATCAATAACCTAAAATAAAAAATTCATCTGCATATTTGCACATCTGCATGTCCGCATATTGGCTAATGCACATCTGTATATTTGCACATTAATTGAAACTATGGATATTAAACAAATACAAGAGCTTATACGCTTTGTTTCAAAATCGGGCGTAAACGAAGTAGCTATTGAACAGCAAGACTTCAAGATCACCATTAAAACTAACCAGGCGCCTACTATAGTTAACGCAACTATACCACAAGCGCAAGCCCCCATGGTAGCAGCTCCTGTAGCAGCACCACAGGTACAAGCGGCTCCTGCAGCGGCAGCTCCGGCGGCAGCAACCGAAGACACTTCAAATTATATCACCATAAAATCGCCAATGATCGGTACCTTCTACCGTTCTGCATCTCCGGATAAACCGTTATATGTTAACGTTGGCGACGAGATAAAAGCAGGCGGCGTAGTTTGCATTATTGAGGCCATGAAACTGTTCAATGAAATTGAATCAGAAGTATCAGGCCGTATTGTAAAAGTACTGGTTGATAACGCATCGCCAGTTGAGTACGACCAGCCTTTGTTTTTAGTAGAACCCGTATAAGTTGAATAGTGATTGGTTGATTAGTGACTGGTATGCCAGCAGTAGTCGGCCACATTGCGATCAAAGCGAGCTAATCACTAATCAACTGTTTAACCAATCAACTAACCATGTTTAAAAAAATACTTATAGCTAACCGTGGCGAAATTGCCCTGCGAATTATTCGCACCTGTAAGGAAATGGGTATTAAAACCGTAGCTGTATATTCTACTGCCGACCGTGACAGCTTACACGTTAGGTTTGCTGATGAGGCCGTTTGTATTGGTCCGCCGCCAAGCAGAGATTCTTATTTAAATATCCCCAACCTTATATCAGCTGCTGAATTAACCAATGCCGATGCTATCCATCCAGGTTATGGTTTCTTGTCAGAGAACGCTAAATTCTCTGCCATCTGTGCTGATTATGGTATTAAATTTATAGGTGCTACTGCTGATCAGATCAACGCCATGGGCGATAAATCATCAGCAAAAGAAACCATGAAAAAAGCCGGTGTGCCAACTATCCCTGGTTCTGAAGGCTTATTGCAGGACGTTAAACAAGGCATATCCATCGCTAAAAAAATCGGTTATCCGGTTATACTTAAAGCTACTGCCGGTGGTGGTGGCCGTGGTATGCGAATTGTTTGGAAAGATGAAGAGTTTGAAGGTGCGTGGGATTCTGCCCGTGCAGAATCAGGCGCAGCTTTCGGTAACGATGGCATGTACCTTGAAAAATATGTTCAAGATCCGCGCCACATTGAGATACAGGTAGTAGGCGATCAATACGGTAAAGTTTGCCACCTGTCTGAACGTGATTGCTCTATTCAGCGCCGTCACCAAAAACTGGTTGAAGAGGCTCCGTCTCCTTTCATGACTGATAAACTTCGCCGCAAAATGGGCGAGGCTGCTATTAAAGGCGCTAAAGCCGTTAAATATGAAGGTGCAGGTACTGTAGAATTTTTGGTTGACAAAGACCGCAACTTCTACTTTATGGAGATGAACACCCGTATACAGGTAGAGCACCCGGTTACCGAAGAGGTTATTAACTTTGACCTGATAAAAGAGCAGATCAAGGTTGCCGCCGGTATTCCTATCTCCGGTAAAAATTACGAGCCAACAATGCATGCCATTGAGTGCCGTATCAACGCCGAAGATCCGTATAATAACTTCCGCCCGTCACCAGGCAGAATCACCAATTTCCACTCACCGGGAGGTCATGGTGTACGTGTAGATACGCATGTGTACGCCGGTTATTCTATTCCGCCCAATTATGATTCCATGATAGCAAAAGTGATTTGCGTGGCTCAAACCCGCGACGAAGCTTTGAGCACAATGGAGCGCGCGCTGAGTGAGTTTGTTATTGAAGGTATTAAAACCACTATTCCATTCCACTTAAAGTTGTTAAAAGACCCTAACTTCCGTGCGGGTAACTTTACAACCAAGTTTATGGAAACCTTTGAATACTAAGCCTGAATAAACAGATGGCTAACAAACTGGTTGATGCTATAAAAGATAAGGGTAAAAACCTTGAGGCGGAGATGTCATTCTTTGAGCACCTGGAGGCTTTGCGCTGGCATTTAATACGGTCTGTAATTGCTTTGTTGATCTTTACAACATTAGCCTTTTACTTTTCAGATTTTGTAATTGATGGCATTGTGATGGGACCCAGGAGTAAAGATTTCTGGACCTACCGCATGATGTGCAAATTGGGTACAGCTCTTCATATGGACGGTTGGTGCTTTGAGGGGTTTAAGCAGAAAATGATCGCTACGGAGTTGGGTGCCAACTTTAACTTAATGATCAACATCTGTATTGTATCCGGCCTTATACTCGCCATACCATATTTTTTATATGAGGTTTGGAAATTTATAAAGCCAGCCTTGCACGAGAAAGAGCGAAAAGCTGCTTCGGGCTTTGTTTTGTATGCTTCGGGATTATTTTTGTTGGGCGTACTGTTCGGCTATTATATCGTAGCTCCCCTATCCATCAGGTTTTTGATAGGCTTTAAAGTAAGTGAGCAAATTGAAACGCTAATACGTGTAGATTCCTACATGTCAACACTTACCACTTTAACCTTGGGTTCGGGTATTGTATTTGAGTTGCCTATTTTAATTTACCTGCTTGCAAGTTTAGGTATATTAAACGCGCAATTAATGCGCCGGACGCGTAGGTACGCCATTTTGATCATCATGATCATTTCGGCCATTATAACACCAACGCCCGATGCCATAACCATGAGTGTAGTAGCGGTGCCACTGCTTTTACTCTACGAGGTTGGTATTTGGGTAGCTGCAGGCGTAGGAAAGCGCAGAGAAAAGAAAACTCAGGAATTGATGAATTCATAACTTGTTAAAAACATTATAATCAAACAGCGATGAGATAACCCTCATCGCTGTTTTTGTTTTTATACCAAAACATATACCTTAGCGTTAATTAACTGATTTATGAAAAAAACACTCATAATGCTCGTTGTTGCCGGCTTTACTACCGGCGCGTGTGCACAGCAGAACCCTACTGCTTTAAAATATTCAAAAATTGTAAGTGCCGAACTGGCCAAAAAACATCTTAGCATTATTGCGTCTGACGAGTTTGAAGGTCGGGAAACAGGTAAACCGGGTGCTGAAAAGGCCGCCAATTATATAGCTAATGAGTTTAAGGTTTTAGGATTGAAACCCGCCGTAAACGGCTCTTATTTTCTGGATGTGCCAATTGTTGAGCCTTCCTTTACCGTAAATGCATTAACGGCTAATGGCAAAACATACACCATTGGTACAGATTTTTCAGCAACAGGCGGCGTTGGTACAAAAACCGTTACTTCAAGCGATATCGTATTTATTGGCTACGGTATTGGCGCTGATACTTACAATGACCTGAAAGGTACTGACATTACCGGCAAAGTGGTATTATACATTAATACAGGCGAGCCGGTGAATAACGGCGTTTTTAAAGTTACCGGAACAGACAAAACATCAAACTGGAGTACCGATCGAAGCCGTAGAATACAATTTATTCAGAGCAAAAAACCCGCGTTGATATTAGCTGTAAACCCTGCGGGCGGCGCTGTTAGACGCAGCAATGGATCGCGCATGGTGTTGAAGAAAGAGAATACCGATGTGCCTGTTTACACCATTACACCTGCAATGGCTAACGCATTGCTTCAACCAACTAATAAAACCATTGCGCAACTGAAAACGGATATTGACCAAAGTGGCACTCCTCAAACACAAACCATAAAAGCTGATTTTTCTACCATCTATACTGGTACCGAAAAGCCTGTAAAAGCTGTTGACGTAGTAGGTATTTTACCGGGCAGAGACGCTAAATTAAAAGATGAGTATCTGGTTGTATCTGCGCACTATGACCACATAGGTATGCTGCCAGAGGGAACAAAAGGCGACCGTATATACAACGGAGCTGATGATGATGGTTCTGGAACTACAGCTATGCTGGAGATTGCCCGCGCATTTTCAGCCGCAAAAAAAGCTGGTAAAGGCCCGCGCAGAAGCATATTATTTTTAGGTAATGTTGGCGAAGAAAAAGGATTATTAGGATCTGAATATTATTCAGAACACCCGGTGGTGCCGATGGCCAGTACAATTGCCGATTTGAACATTGATATGATTGGTCGTGTTGGTGAGGAATATGTTGGTAAAGCGGATTCTGCTAACACTGTATATGTAATAGGTTCGTCAATGTTGAGTTCTGACCTGCATAAAGTCGGCGAAAGCGCCAATAATACTTACACTAAATTAAAACTTGATTATAAATATGATGACCCAAATGATCCGAACCGTTTTTACTACCGTTCAGACCACTATAACTTCGCTAAATTTGGCGTTCCAATCATATTTTACTTCAATGGTGTACATGCCGACTACCATGGTTTGGGAGATGAGATCAGCAAGATCAATTTCCCGCTTTTAGCAAAACGTGCGCAGCTGGTGTACTTTACAGCTTGGGACTTGGCTAACGCCGATAAGCGGCCTGCTGTTGACGGTAAGAATACCCGATAAAACTTATTAATAAAAACTTTGGCCATTCTGCCTTTGCAGGATGGCTTTTTTATTTCCATTATGAATACATTTGCCGAATTTAAGGCCTCATTAGATCAAGCTAATCCTCCGCATAACCTTACTGCGCCTTTAAAAAGTCTTTGGTACGACGGAAAAGGCGACTGGAACAGGGCTCATGCAGAAGTAGACCATTTGAACAATAAAGCCGCGCAGCGTGTTCACGCTTACCTGCATCGAAAAGAAGGAGATATCTGGAATGCCGATTACTGGTACAGCAGGACCAAAGCTACCCGCCCCGATATTCCTTTAGATGAGGAATGGGAGCAGTTGGTGCAACAATTGTTAAATGAATGAATTAATTACGGTTGTTGTTTTATAATAAGTTGTTGCGTACCTAAACCTAACTGTCCTTCCAGATCGGTTGCCTCTATAATTATATTGTATTTAGCAGCCCTGTCTGCACTGTAGAAATGTACAGTAGCCTTGCCTTCCTTGTCAGTAATATGTTTGGTTCCCAGAACGAAGATCAGTGCCTAATACAGTAGTTTTATTGCTAACTGTGTATCTCGGACTGTAAAATTGTTTCGCTATGGAGAAAGCCATTGGTTTATACAAAGCAGTTCCCGGCGTTACCTTCATAAAAGGGCCTTGTTTGGCACGGGTTGTCACTTCAATATAAACATAACAATCCGGAGGTATCTGCATGTATTCTGCATCCATGCCGGCGTATTCAGTATGATAACTGCCACTATACTTTGTATTTTCCATTACTTCAATTCCAACAATATCTTCGGCAGTGAAATAATCCAAAATAGGCTTTATGTTATGATAGCGTGAGTCGCTGCCGGGACCTGTAGGTGTAAAAAAGCGGTCAATAGGTATGCCATCAAATATGAAACGCACCTTTTTTAACTTCCACACATACGACAATCGGACAGTTTTAGAACCTCCGGGAATTCTGTAACTCCACATACCACCCAAGGGCGTAAATCCGGGAAATTTTTCAACCAAAAGTTGTTCTAAGGTAGTTTTAACCGGCTTTTTATCAATTTCCTCCTCACTAATTACAAAGTCAGATCCGCCCGGGCCGTTCACATTCCTTGAGCCTTTCACAATTCTTTTTGAATTAATGTTAACTTCCTTAAGCACATTGCCATCGCCCCTGAATGATGATATAGCTTTAGCTTCTGCTAACTTGCTTTGGGTGTTTCTTAGCACTGAGCTGTCAATATTCAGGTACCATGGATCAATTGGTGGTGCAGGGCTAAAAACAGGCAGCGTCGCTTCATCCATGTTAATACCCACATTAAACTCTTTGTTATTTTTGTTCCTGGCCTGTAGTTTAAAAATGGCTGTATCAACCGGAAATATATCCTTGAAAACGAAACGGCCCTCACTATCTGTAATTGTATCTTTAAAAGCAATAGGACGATTAGAGATCAACAGCACGTTTGATTTTTGAATGGGTTTACCAAACGCGTTCACCACCGTGCCGCTTACTGAAAATTCTTTTTCAGCCTTAAAAGTAAAGGGCAGGTTGGGCTTAAAGGCCTCTTTCCAATCATATCCCACCCATCCCTGGGTAAGCATTAAGTTATCCAGTTCTGCGTCTTTATCGCCCGTTAGATAAAAACCGGGTTCCTCTATATTTCCTTTCAGATCAGATGTAAGCAATAGGTTGTTCAATATATTACCGCCAAAGCTATCCTTTTTAACCTGACCGGCATCGGTAACAGCTAAAGAGAAGTTGGCGTTAACCGGATCTCCATTTTTATCTTTTACCTCAATATGTAAAGCAACGCTATCTCGCGTGCCGTAACTTAATTTATCGGGCTTAACGGAAATATTTAAAGCATCGTGATGATTGATAAACGCCACACGCTCATTAAGCGGTAGGTAAGCATCACTAAGCAGACTAAACCGTGCAATACCTGTTGGGAAAAGCTTTTTTGCGACGATAACGCTCTTGTTGGCGGCGTTGAACGACTGCGCATAGCATACAACACCCCTTGCATGTGCTATAAGGTATAACATGCCCTTAACATCTGGTGTTGAAGAAATTGCTATTTGTAACGAGTCGCTCCCCGCTTGTTTTACAGCCAAAACAATGCCTGATGGTTTTACAGCGGTAAGGTATAAACTTTATTGATTCCGTCAATTTGGGCTGAATAAGTTTCTGAGGCTGCTGGTGTAAATTCAAAGCAACCCATACCGGCATGCGCCGAAACAAAAGTGGCTACCTGTTTGCCTTTACTGTCAAATAATTTGCCGCTGACATTTACACCCTTACCATCTTCGCCTATTGCTTTAAAACCAACTTTACTGCTTATACCCGCTACTAATTGCCCGCCCTCTGGCACAAACTGCAGGTCTGTATTATCCGTTCGGTTAATGGCAACCGGAATGTTTAGCATACTTTTGCCGGCTACAGTTGCCTGCAAACTTAAGTTGCCCGAACCTTCGGGCGTGTCAGAATTAAAATTCACCGAACCATCAGGTCCGGCAATCAACTTATCTTTCGTCAGATTTTTGCGCCCGCTTATTACCTTCAGTTCCACATCTTTAAAGGCAAGCTGTCTGCCGTCCATCTGGTTAAATAAAAGTTTGGCTTCTAACTTATTGCCATCTTGTTTAAAGGCTGCCTTTACCAGCAAGGGGTTGTCTGTATATCGCGCTATGCGTATGCTCTTTTTAAAAACATAGTCGTCATCAAAATTGCGCATCCAATTGGTATATGCCCTGAGCGTATAATTACCATCGGGTATTTCGGTGGAGTCTAAAGCAATATCTCCCCATGCCAACCCCACTTCAACAGGCACCATTATGCGCTTAGCGCTTTTGCCCTGGTCGTTGTCCAGCTCAATATAAAGCAGTCCGCTCATTTCTGATGGTACCAGGTAATCTGCTTTAAGTAAATAGGCTTTGAATCTTATTGTATCTCCTGTGTTATAATAAGACTTGTCTGTTTGCAGGTAGAGTTTTTCAATAGGTTTAAGCACGCGAATATTACTTAATGCCGATGTATAAGCCTTTAAATGCGATACAGGTGCTTGTTGAGCATGGCTAAGCTTTGAGAACAAAAAAGGCAGGCACCACAAAAAAAATATAATGCGCTGTTTCAAGGCTATACGGGTTTGAGCGTTAAATAAATTTGACTAAGGGCTTAGTTACTCAAACTTAAACAACAAAAAACACTTTAACAATAGCTTGCATAGAAATTGACAACTGTGCAAAAGCACAAATAACCGTTAAAACAGCTACCTTAGCAGTATGAGTACAATTGCCGAAGAATTTTTGACAGATGCTGAGCAAAAGGCTTTTGATGCAGACCACAGGCGCATTATCAATTACAATATCGGAAAATATGATACCGCCGTTGCACGCGGCCTCTCACGTATCATCAATATAGATAATGCCAAAAAACGAGGGCACGTTTTAAAATGGAAAATGATGGAGAATCTGGATAAGGTTTTACCGGAGTTTGAAGCTAATTTTCAGAAGCGTGGCGGCAAGGTGATATGGGCTAATGATGCTGCGGAAGCCAACCAAGAAATACTCAACATACTGCGCCGGGTGGATGCTAAAACCATTGTTAAATCAAAATCAATGGCGACTGAAGAAATTCATTTAAATGAGTTTTTGGAGAGTAATAACATTGAATCAATAGAAACAGACCTTGGCGAATATATAGTTCAGCTGTTAGGGCAACGGCCTTACCATATTGTAACGCCGGCTATGCACCTTTCAAAGGAGGATATTGCCAAGTTGTTCCACGAACGTTTTGGTACACCTCCCGATGCTACACCCGAGCAGCTTACCCTTAAAGCCCGCGAGTTACTACGGGAAAAATACCTAAGAGCAGATGTTGGCATTACCGGCGGTAATTTTTTAATTGCCGACACCGGAAGCATAGCCATCAGCGAAAATGAAGGCAACGCACGCTTAACCACTACGTTCCCTAAAATACATATAGCCGTAGTTGGTATTGAAAAGATCATCCCATCTATAACAGATCTTGACTTATTCTGGCCCATGCTGGCCGGTCACGGTACCGGGCAAAATTTAACCGTATACAATACCATTTTAAGCGGTCCGCGCCAAGCCAATGAAGTGGACGGGCCGGATGAAATGTATGTTATACTGCTGGATAATGGCCGCACCAATCTGTTGGCGCAAAAAGACCAGCGCCAGGGCTTATACTGCATACGCTGCGGCGCCTGCTTAAATGCTTGTCCGGTTTATAAAAATATTGGTGGACACACATACAATACGCCATATAGTGGCCCTATTGGCTCTATCATTACGCCGCACTTACAGGGAATGAAAGAGTTTAAACACCTTAGCTATGCTTCCAGTTTATGTGGCAAGTGTACCGAGGTTTGCCCGGTTAAGATAGATATTCATAAGATGCTGCTGCTTAATCGCCGCGATGCTGTTACAGAAGGGCTGGTATATGGTAAGGAAAAGCTGGGTTGGAAATTGTGGACCAAAGGCATGCTGAGCCGTAAGCTCGAAGATTTTTTTAGCGGAAAAACCAAAAACTTCCTGCTGCGTACATTTTTCAAAAAGACCTGGGGTCATTACAAAGAAATGCCTGTTGTAGCTCCAAAATCATTCGCTAAACAGTGGGAAGAAAAGAATAGCCCCTCAAAATAAGGGGCTTAACTTAAAATCTCTTTTCTAATTAATAAATTCATTAATATTGCTGTTAACCCATAGTTAACAGGCGGCGTCTATGCTGCGCGTTAACTATGGGCTTATTCATATACCTATAGTTCCATCAACCAAGGCCGTAATGAACTTTGATCGCAAAAATCTGGATAATAACACGCTTATTGGTATTTACCGTAAGCTGTTGTTACCGCGGGTAATTGAAGAGAAAATGCTGGTGTTGCTGCGTCAAGGTCGTGTAGGCAAGTGGTTTTCAGGCATAGGTCAGGAAGCTATAGCGGTGGGGGCAACTATGGCCATGCAAGCCGAAGAGTATATTCTACCCATGCACCGTAATCTGGGCGTTTTTACTACCCGCAATGTGCCGTTTGAGCGCTTGCTGGCACAGTGGGTAGGCAAGCCTTCGGGTTTTACCAAGGGGCGCGACAGGTCATTCCATTTTGGCTCACAAGAACATAAAATATTGGGCATGATATCACACCTCGGTCCGCAACCTACGCTGGCCAATGGCATAGCTTTGGCAGACCAACTTAACAAAAATGGCCGCGCCACACTTGTTTTTGTAGGAGAGGGTACCACCAGCGAAGGTGATTTTCATGAAGCACTCAACATTGCCTCGGTTTGGAACCTGCCGGTTATTTTTTTGGTAGAAAATAATGGCTACGCGCTTTCTACCCCAACTAACGAACAATTTAACTGTAAACGGCTGGTTGACCGTGCCAACGGCTATGGTATGGAAGGAAGGCGTATTGATGGAAACAATATACTCGAAGTTTACTACGCTATAAACGAAATAGCCAACAGCATACGTAAGCAGCCCAGACCGGCTTTGGTTGAGTGTATGACTTTTCGCGTGCGAGGCCATGAAGAAGCTTCGGGTACCAAGTATGTCCCGCAGGAGTTGCTAAGTGAATGGCAGGATAAAGACCCGTTACGTTTGTTTGAAGAGTATCTGATTGCTGAAGGTCTGTTCCGTCGCGAATGGGGGCCATATCTGCGCGATGAGATCACCGCGCGTTTAGAGCCGCTGATTGAAAAAGTGTTTGCCGAGTCCAATGTTCAGCCTGACATTTCTGAAGAGTTAAATGATGTATACCGCGAAAGCGATCTGCCGCAGGTGGCAGCTGAAAGTAAGAATAAAGTAATACGTTATATAGATGCCATATCTGCCGGGTTAAAGCAAAGCATGCAAAAGTATGATAACCTGATATTGATGGGGCAAGACATTGCCGAATATGGTGGTGTATTTAAAGTGACTGAGGGTTTTGTAACAGAGTTCGGTAAAGACCATGTGCGTAACACACCGCTTTGCGAATCGGGTGTGATAGGTGCAGCTATGGGATTGGCACTGAACGGCTATAAAGCCTTGGTTGAAATGCAGTTTGCTGATTTTGCAAGCAGTGGCTTTACGCAAATAGTTAATCACTTGGCCAAAACCCATTACCGCTGGGGCCAGAACGTTGATGTGGTGATACGTATGCCTGCGGGCGCGGGTAGCGCAGCAGGCCCCTTCCATTCTCAAAGTAACGAAGCCTGGTTTATTAAAACACCGGGACTAAAAGTAGTTTACCCCGCTTTTCCTGATGATGCCAAAGGTTTATTAATGGCAGCTATTGCCGACCCTAACCCTGTAATGTACTTTGAGCATAAATACCTGTACCGTAACCTTATGGGCAAGGTGCCCGACGGTGAAACGTATGTAGAAATAGGAAAAGCGCGTGTGGTGAAAGAAGGTTCGGCGGCTACTATTCTTACTTACGGCTATGCTGTGCATTGGGCCTTAACATATATGGCCGCGCATCCCGATCAGGATATTGAATTGATAGACCTGCGCAGCCTGCAACCATGGGATAAGGCAACTGTAATTGAAAGCGTAAACAAAACGGGGAGAGCCCTGGTGTTACATGAAGATACCCTTACCTGCGGCTTTGGCGCAGAGGTGGCGGCATGTATTGCCGAACAATGTTTTAAGCATTTAGATGCACCTGTTATGCGTTGTGCCAGTTTGGATACCCCTGTTCCGATGGACAAGGGTTTGGAAGATCAGTTTTTGGCTAAATCGCGGTTGGAAGAGGCTATAAAAGCACTGCTGGAATATTAAATTTAAAGCCGTAAAACAAATACCTTATTCACTAAGAGATTAGTTATATTGTGCGATCCGTTATCTCGCTTATGAAACACCTTCGCCTAACCCTATTACTTTTTATCACCTCGTGTACCTACTTTTCTACACCTCAGCAAAAAGCTGAACAGCTTGCCAAAGCTTACCTTGACACAGCAGTGGCAAACTTTAACACTTACCGGTTAGTAGCGTCTATGCCTATTGATACCTTGAGAGAAGGCCCTGATAGCGATCCGGCATATCAGCTCCTCACCGCTAAAATTGACAGTACCCGCCATGTAGCCGATGCCTTGAGTAAAGCTTATATTGTTACTCAAAATGCCAACGACAGAGCGGCATTGGAAAAGCGTATCAGTAGAAATTCAGACGTGACGAACACGCTGTTGCAACAAAGCCTGCAATACATGCTTAACTACCATGGCAAACCCAACGGCTGGATTTTAGAACAAACCTATAGGTCGACGGATAGTACATTATATATCCACATTTTCAAAATGGATGAAAAGTTTAATAGCGTTGTTGCTCATCAAAGCCTAAAGAAGGAATAGACGTGAAGCGTTAGCGCCACAATACAATGTTTGTATCACAGCGTCGTTTAAACACATTAGTTGTAAACAAATTAGCTATTAAGAAATGGAGTCGATTTCTGCTTGCAAATTTGGATGGGATAATTATATTGTTGATTTTTAATTGTTTATGCGGGTGTTGTTGCATTTGCATAATTTTACCATCTACTTAATCCAGGCAAAAGAGTCTTTACTTCTGCCTGTAACGGTTACTAAGAGATGGTTAAACATTTTAAGCACTTAGCCGTTAAACAGCCTATAACTATTTCTACATAATATAACTTTTAAACCAAAACCAATCAACTTCAATAAATTCGTATCTTTAAGCCTGGCTGATCGGGGGATCAAAACTAAGTTCGGGGAGCGATAAATTTTAAGTATGGAGCGAGGTTACATCCAAAACGATTTGATTACAGAATCCAAACCTGAGGGGGTAAAACACCTGTATAACCAGTACGCCGATAAATTATTAGGGTACATTCTGGCCATTGTAAACAACAGGCCTTTAGCTGAGGATATGGTAGTGAAAGTTTTTGCTGATATATTTTCAAAAAACGGACAATTGGCCGCAACCCATCACACCAATACGTGGAGTTGGTTAACAGCACTGGCGCAAAACCAGATTGCCGGTTTGCAAAATGCGGCAAATGAGTGCATAGCCGTTGCAGAAGACGGTAACTACGTCCGGTCACACAAATATCTGAGCAAGATGAATGATATACAGCGACTTGTTTTTTGCGGGGCTTATTATCACCGTAAATCAATTGCGTTAATAGCCCGGGAGACAGGTTTGTGTGAGATTGCTTTAAAGCTGGCATTAAAAGAGGCTTTTACGATTATTAGGGGATTGAAGGATGAAGATTAAGCAGTACATAGAAAGCGGTGTGCTTGAAGCGTTTGTTTTAGGTGTGGCAACTGATGACGAGATGCAGGAGTTGACGCGAATGAAACAACAGCATCCGGAAGTTAGCGCTGCGCTTGCAGAGCTGGAAAGCGATATGGAGCGAATTGCTGAATATATGGCTGTTACACCACCGCCTGATATGTTGACCCGCATTGAGAACAGTATCAACGATCTGGTAATAACACCTGATACCGCGATAGCCCGCCCTGATTACCGCCATAATGATTTCCGTGAAGAACGGAAAAGTCCTTACATAGAAGTTGAAGCCGAATCAAATTACATGCGCGTTCACAAAAACTGGAAACTGGTTTTTGCAGTTGTGTTTATTTTGAGTAAAATATTTTTAGCCTGTACTATTTATTTTTACCTGGAGAGCAGGCAGGCAAAGCAACAATTACAGGAAACAAAGGCTGAACTTAAAGAACTAAAAAAATAGTACGGCACAAGTTTGTCCACCTCCATGTAAAAAAGTGGTGGACAACGACGAATTAGTAGGTAAAATTTTAAAAATAATTTTGTATAGAAAAATATTCACTATATTTGGTCCTTAGTAAGGAATCCTTTCTTACTAATGTGATAAGGTTTAGGTTGGAGCCTTCTGACAGCGAGTGTCGGGAGGCTTCTTTTTTTACCTTAATTTTCAAAATTACGCTTCAATTAATAATTAATTTATTTTATTCTTCCTGATATTCAGTTAATTAATGACTAACAACTTAAGTTGTTACAACAATTTGCAGTATAAAAGCGTCTTTTAAATAACACTTAACAAAAAGAAAGGAGCATATAAGAATACTTTACTCAACTATTAATTCACTAAAAAAGAAGAAAAATGAGAAAGTTCCTTTTTATAGCAGCCGTAGCAACATCGGCGGTATACTTTGCACCGGCAAAAGCAAATGCCCAGGCAACAGATACTACCAAAACCTCAACACCGGCAACTGCGCCATCATTGGCCACAACACCGGCAACACCTACTAAAGACGTTGCAGAAACCGTTGCTTCAAATACAGATTATACAACTGCTGCAACCGCAATAAAAACTGCCGGGTTGGAAGCCAGCTTAAAAGCAGCGGGCCCATTTACCATATTTGCACCTAATGAGGCCGCCTTTTCAAAATTGCCGGCCGGCACTGTTGATAGTTTGAAAAAAGATCCGGCTAAGCTTGGCGCTTTGTTAAAAGGCCATGTGGTTACAGGTAAGTATGGTAAGGCCGAAATTATAAAAGCGCTTACTGAAGGTAAAGGTAAAGCAACCCTGACTACGATTGACGGTCAGTCATTGACATTGTCTGTGAGTCCTAATAAAACTTTGCAGCTAACCAATGCTGCAGGTAGTATGGCCGAAGTATCATTATATGACCTTTGGGCCACCAACGGGGTAGTTAACGGAATAAACTCTGTATTGAAGTAATTTAATATTGCAAAATGAAAAAGCGCTCTTGTATTACAAGGGCGCTTTTTTTGTTAAATGTAATTCTGAGGCTGTTAATATTCAGCAAAAGCCTCGTCAGCGTAGCACCACAGCCAGCGTTCGCCGGGCTCGGCAGAGGTTACTACCGGATGGTGCGTTGCATGGTAATGGGCTGTCATATGCTTCATAGGCGAACTATCGCAGCACAGGGTTACACCGCAGGTTTGACAGGTTCGTAAGTGCACCCAGTTGCCTCCTTCTTTAACACATTCTTCGCAAACCAGTTTATCAGCCACCTTTAGGCTGGTTATTTCTTTTAAGTGTTGGCAAACTTCCATTATTTAACCTCTGCTAAGTATTTATGTACGAAACTAATAGCCATTGAGCCTTCGCCTACGGCAGATGCTACCCTGTTCATTGCTCCGGCACGTACATCGCCCGCGGCAAATACACCGGGGCAACTGGTTTCCAGCAAATAAGGTTCGCGTTTTTGCTTCCATATTTTACCAAACTCACTGTTCTGCCGCAAGTCGCGCCCGGTTTCAATAAAACCGCGATCGTCCTTTATAATATCAAGACCCAGCCAGTCTGTAAAAGGCTTGGCGCCGATGAAAATGTAGAGTGCATCGGCCGTTTTGCGGGTTGTCTCACCGGTTTCCAGATCCTGTATATCCAGGCTCTCTAATCGTTCAGAACCATAGGCTGAGGTGATCTCTGTTTTAGGCATTACCTTAATATTAGCCTCGCCTGCTATCTGCTCAATCAAATAAGCCGACATGGTGTAGCTCAAGCTATCCTTGCGGATGAGGATATAGACATCTTTGGCAAATTTTGACAAGTACATGGCCGCCTGTCCTGCTGAGTTACCTCCGCCTACCACGTAAACCTGTTTATCGCGACAGGCGGTCGCTTCGGTCATGGCTGCACCGTAATAGATGCCGGCACCTGTAAACTCACTCATACCGGGCGTTTCGAGCTTGCGGTAATCAACACCGGTAGTAACTATTACGCTGCGGGTAACAATGTCTTCCGCATCTTCCATTACAATGCGTTTATAGCCATCTTTTTGCTGTATGGCCTTAACAGTTTGTGGTGAAAGAAACTCGGTACCCAATCTTGCCGCCTGCGTCATGGCGCGACGGGTTAACTCTGCGCCACTCAAGCCGGTAGGAAACCCTAAATAATTCTCAATACGAGAGCTCGTGCCAGCTTGTCCACCAGGTGCGCGGCGTTCGATCAGCAAAGTCTTTAAGCCTTCCGATGCGCCATATACGCCCGCTGCCAGGCCCGCAGGACCTGCACCTATAATTACCACATCATAAACATCCTGGCGTGCTACCTGAGGGTTGAGGCCTATCTTTTCGGCTACTTCAACAATGCCCGGGTTTTTCAAAACGCCGCCATCATCCAGTATCACAACCGGAAGATCGTTTGTTGTTAAGTTATTATGCTTGAGTAGCTTTTCAGCTTCCTTTTCGGTTTGGATATCCAGCCACTGGTAAGGAACCAGGTTACCGGCCAAAAAGTCTTTCAAGTCATGCGAGCGTTGCGAGTACTGGTACCCAATAACCTTTATGCCTTTAAACACCGGGTGGTAATCGCACTCCCAGTTATCCAACAGGTCATCTATCACCGGGAATAGTTTTTCCTCGGGTGGGTCCCAGGGCTTTATCAAGTAATAGTTTAGCTTTACTTCATTGATAGCTTGTATGGCGGCATCCTTATCCGCATAGGCAGTTAGTAATACCCTTTTTGCTTCAGGGAAATAATCCAACGCTTTACATAAAAAATCAACACCGGCCATTTCGGGCATGCGCTGATCTGATATGAACAGCGCAATATTTTCGCCCTTGTTGTTCAGGTCGTGCAGGCTGGTTAGCGCCTCCTGTACGCTTGTTGTGCTTAGTATTCTATATCTGTCTCGGTAGCGACTTTTCAAATCGCGGGTAATAGCCCTTAGTACCTGGGCATCATCATCAATACAAAAAATTATGGGCAGACTCATGGTGGTATAAATATAGGCTAATTACCATTAAAAGGGAACTCAACAATAAATGCAGTGCGGCCGGGTTCTGATTCCAGTTTTATTTTTCCGTTATGTTGTTTTACAATGTTGTTTACCACATCTAAACCAAGGCCGGTGCCTTTGCCGGCTTCTTTGGTGGTAAAGAAAGGATCGAAAATGCGGCTCTTCACATCGTCGGGTATACCGGGCCCGTTGTCAATAATAACAACCTGTACACAATCTTTGGCCCGACCGGTTTTTATTTGAAGTACGCTTTTGCCGCTGCCTTCCATAGCATCAAGGGCGTTGTCTATCAGGTTGGTCCAAACCTGATTAAGTTCGCCAATGAGGGCGTTTACAGGCGGTAGGGTAGTATCAAATAGTTCGTCCACCTTAACATTGCCTTGCTTTATTTTATGCTGAAGCATGGTAAGGGTATTGCGTATGCCGATATGAATATCAGTATACTGCTTGCCATGGCCCTGATCCATATGAGTGAATGTTTTAACGGCACCTACCAAAGTGGCAATGCGGCGGGACGCTTCCTCTATATCTATCACCATTTTTTCGGTGACGAGGTTGTTGTTGATCCAGCCAAAAACCGGAGAGAGCGCTTCGGTCGGGATGTGTTTTTTAAAATCGTTGAGGTCATCAACCCCGAAGCCGAAATCAACCAGGTTTTCTGCAATTTCCTGGCTGTTGTCAATATCGTTATCATCCAGCCAGTCAAGCACGTCGTCTTCTTTTTCTGAGCGTTCCATCATGCTCATGGTGGGTTTTTCGTCTTTGCAGATAACGCCGAAGAGTTTATCGCTCACAAAACTAACGTCATTAACGCTCAGCTTAAGCGACATTACCTGTTTGAATGCATCAGGCACCAGCTTAAGGTGTTTCAACAACGATGCCGAACCACGTACCACTGCAGAAGCCGGGTTATTCAGCTCATGCGCTAAACCTGCTGAGAGCTTACCCAGCGCCATCATTTTTTCGTTCTGCTGTTGCAGGGCTGTAAAGTCGCGGATGCGGTTGGCCATTACGTGTACCAATGCCTGGGTCAGTTCAAACTGACTACGTATCATGGCTTCTTCGCGCTCAATGGGAAACAATAAAAAAGTGACGGTTTCTACAACCTCCGCTTTGCCGATAGCCGTTTTACTGCGCGAGAAGGGGAGGTGCCCGGTAATATCCTGCGCCTCGAACACGCCAACCTCCCTCATTTCTTTGCCCATAGGCATACAAATGCGAAAACTGCCGTCAATTACTATATAGGTGCCTTTTATGGGTTCGTTGGGTATGAAAATAGGGTCGCCTTCCTGGAGGGTAATTTGCTCGCTTTGGTCCAGGAACCATTGCAATTGTTCAAGGGGTACATCCTTTAGTGCATCTATGCTTTGCAGCCAGGCTGCGGTAACTTTTTCCATGGCAAATGTTGTACAGCTAATTTAGCAGGAAAAGTTGAGAAAGACGAACGGCCTTTAAGTAGGCATAATTGGTCTAACCTGTCATGTAAAAGGTTGTCATTCTGGAACGCAGTGAAGAATCTAATAAACTATGCTTTAAAAAGCGCTTAGGTAGCAAAGCGAATAAGATTCTTCGCTATCGCTCAGAATGACATTTTTGTTAAATGCCTTTTAACTCTTATCCAAAACGTCCTCCGCCGCTTCAGCAACTTCCGGCTTCACAACGTTCTTTTTAGGATAATTGAATAACAGTGATGATAATACCGGCAGCACAAATATGGCTACGGTAAATATGGATACCAGCATATCGGTATGCTCGCCTTCAATGGCTTTGGCCAGATCTGTTTCCGGGTAAAAGTGGGTGTAAAGTGATGAGGTTAACTTTATACCCAACACACCTATAACAATAAATGCTATAGCTTCCAGAAAGGTAAATTTCTCCATCAATTTAACAAAAGCCTGTGCTACAAAACGCATGGCCAATATGCCTATAAATACACCGGTGTAGATCAAAAATACATGGTCTGTAAAAGCTACCGCAGCAAAAACGTTATCAATAGAAAAAGCTAAGTCCATTAACTCAACCAAGGCTACCGTAGCCCAAAACGGACCGATCAAACCCACGGTTGATTTGTATAGCCAGCTCTCTTCTTTATTTACGGCTTCTTCTTCGTCTTTATCTTTTGATTTGTTTTTGAAGTAGCTAAAGGCCAGGTAAATGAGATATAAGCCTCCTAAAGGTTTCAACCACCATACTTTAACCAGCCATGATGCTACCAACAAACAGATACCCCTGAAAACGTAAGCGCCTATAATACCATATTTTAAGGCTTTACTGCGCTGCTCTTTAGGCAAGTCAAGCACCATGGTAGCTAATACGGCAGCGTTATCAACTGATAACAAGCTTTCAATTACGATCAGGTTTAAAATAATAAGTAAGCCTGCTTTAATGTCTTCGCCTAAAAGCGAATGTAAAATGTCCATTTGTTTAAGTAAATATGTATTTAGACTGTAGCGGTGTTTGCGTGTTACAATATGCTAAATGATATCGGTATTCAGCATGGTTTTTAAAATATTTGCCTGCGCGTCAAAGCCGGCAATATTCTGCAAAAAGTTAATGTCGGTTATCTTCTTATAATTTTCTGCCAATAAAGCTTTTACTTCTGCCGGGATACTGATTCTGGCCAAAGCAGCGCTGCTTTGCAACTGGTCGTTTTTGTCTAAAAGCTCCTGAATAATTCTTTCATTACGCGTTACTTCACTGGCCTGATCAATGGTTTTTAGCAGTTCTTCATCGCAAAGCAAAAGCAGGTTTCGCTGCGGATTGAATACATAGTAAGTATCCTCATCTATAAACTTATAAACCTCTATGGCCAGGTTGCCTGTTTTTAGTCCGCAATAAAACTCTGTCCTGAAATCGTATTTGCAAGCCTTGCCCATTAGCTTGCGCTCAATAATTACGCTGGCATGGGTGTAAACTTCGTTAGGATTGTATTCGGTAAGTTGGGCAAGCGTTTCGGCGCTTATATCAAAAAAATAGTCCTGCGCATAGCGCGCGCTGAAAGCGTTGATATTCTTTACAAAGGGGTATTCGTCCGTATCGGAAGAAAGTACTTCATACAATCGCCTTAAAGAATTATTAATGCGCAGGGCCTGCCGTTGTTTGTCATTATTAAAATCGGCAAGGTTAAAATCGCTGTCCTTTACGCTTTGAATCAGGTCTTTGTTGAGTTGTATCTCTTCAAACAAAAGTGAAGTATTGCGCTCGTTGATCTTTTTGATCTTTTTAAGCAGATCAATAACCGCCGAAGTAAACTGCACGTGAAAAAGTTCCAGCTTGTTTACGTCAAGCTCCGGATTGCTCTCATACAAGCGGTGGATAACCTGTGTACGCAGGTATATTTTATAAACTATCTCATCCTCAAAAAAGGCCGATAAAAGATGTAGTTTATTTAATATACGGTTTGATTCACGTAATACAGCGTTATCCTCCATGCAGCATCATCAACTTAACTTACGTTAGTTACGTTCTTTCTTAGTTCGGTTTCCAGGTTTTGTAATTCGGTGTTTAATACTTTTCTGTTTTGGGTGCCCTGCTCGTGTATCTGTTTAACCTCGTTCAAGGTTTCAATTAACGATTGGGTAGTGCGCTTTAGCGTGTCTATAGACACTACTGTTTTTTCATTCTCCTTCGCCACATCAATACTGTTCTGTTTCAGCAGATCGGCATTTTTTTGAAGGATGGTGTTAGTAGTATCAGATATTTTGCGTTGCATCTCCACATTGGCTTTTTGCCTTTGCAATGCAACCGCTATGGTAAGCTGATTTTTCCATACCGGAATAGTAGTTGAAACTATCGACTGTGCTTTTTCTGCTATCGAGGTGTTGTTATTTTGAACTACCCGTATTTGTGCTAATGATTGCAGCATGATGAAGCGTACTATCTTCATATCAGCCAAACGCTTATCTAAGCGGCCATTAAACTCGCGCAAGTCGGCTATTTCATAATCCTGATAAGCTGAAGGGTTGGCTTCCATTTCGGCCAGCTTCTCCATCAACTCCTTATATTTTAACTGCCCGGATATGATAAGTTCTTCCATTTGATGGATGTACTGCACATTGCTTTCAAACATGGTTTGTAGCGAGCTATTATCTTTAATAGCGTTTAACCTGCCTGCTTTTACCTTGTTGGTGATCTTATCGACGTTTGCTATCACCAGGTCATACTTCTGGAACATCTTTTTGATGTCGAACACCAAATTTTTTAGAAAAGGTATTTTTGACAGGAACGTTTTAAAGGAATTTTGTTCCAGTTCGTCAACATCAATATAATTAAGCTCAGCTAATAACTCATTGATCAATCCGCCAACTTCGCCCGAATTATAGGTGCGTACAGATGAAAGGAACTGGTTGCTATACCTTTCCATTGAGTTTTGTACTTCAACACCGTAGTTGAGTATGGAGTTAGCATCTGCCGGGTTAAGGTCTTTTCCTAAAGCCGAATATTTGCTGATATCCTCGGGCGTTGCCTGCGTAAGGTCAACATTGCCTTCTTTATCAATCAACTTTACGGCTGTTATAGGTGCAACCGGTTCTGTACTGTTTGTAGTAGGTTCCATGCCTGTAAGTTGTAAGGCTCCGCCCAAAGGGTAGAGCGCTGTTTATTATAAATATTGTTGCGTTACTGTTTGCACAGTTTCCTGTAGTTTTTTGTCTTTTGTAGGTTCGCCAATGGCGTTAAATTTCCACTCGCCGTTGCGTTTGTAAAACACGCCCAATACCATTGATACGTGGCCCGCAAAGTTACCGCCTGTAATATTGTATTTGGCAAATACTTCGTTAACACGTTTTGGAGTACCCTCGTAAACGCGCAGCGACGCGAATGGTATGCTGCCAAAATCCTGTCCGCGGAAACTGTTCAACACAAATGCCACATACGTAGTGGTAGGAGCCAAAGCGCCAAGGTCAACTGTTATTACTTCGTTGTCTAAGCCGTCGTCACCGCCTAAGTCGCCGGTCAGGTCGTCGCCGCTGTGCTTAACGGCGCCATTTTTTGATTTTAAGTTGCCAAAGTAAACTACCTCTTCTAACTGTTTGCTGTCATTGTATAAAGCGCAGCTGGCATCAAGGTCTACGGCTTCTTTTGAACTGCCGAAGCCAAAAAGGCCTTTCTTTTCAATAGCGCCCCAGTTTATGCCAACACAAATATTTTGCAGCTTGCTGCCATTGCTTTTTTCAAGGCTTATGCGCTGTC
Organism: Mucilaginibacter auburnensis; assembly: GCF_002797815.1. Taxonomy (NCBI): domain Bacteria; kingdom Pseudomonadati; phylum Bacteroidota; class Sphingobacteriia; order Sphingobacteriales; family Sphingobacteriaceae; genus Mucilaginibacter; species Mucilaginibacter auburnensis. The sequence continues at coordinate 209,407 of NZ_PGFJ01000001.1, read as the reverse complement.
CTTTTTCTAAATTAATTGCCATTGTTTTAGGTTTAGTTGTATTTGTTTAAGTAATCCTGTAAGCCGCCTTTCATACCTACGCCTACCGCTTCAAATTTCCACTCGTTGTTGCGTTTGTAAATGCGACCGAATTCAACAGCTGTTTCTATTGAGAAATCTTCTTCCAGCTCATATTTAAGCAACTCCGCATTGGTGGCGGTATCAAATATACGTATAAATGAGTTGCGCACCTGGCCAAAGTTTTGGCGGCGGTTAGCTGCTTCATGTATGGTTATTACGATGCAGATCTCTGATGCCTGCGGTGATATTTTCGACAGGTCAACTTTTACTTGCTCATCGTCGCCTTCGCCGTCGCCGGTAAGGTTATCTCCGCTATGTTCAACAGCGCCGTCTGGCGATGTAAGGTTGTTATAAAACACAAAGTGCTCATCACTTAAAAGCTTTTTATTATCGCCCATAATAAATACAGACGCGTCAAGGTCAAATGCTGATCCTGTTGATGATGAATTGGTATCCCATCCTAAACCGATGGTAAATTTAGGAGCCGAAATAGATTCGCGTTGCCCCTTTTGCAGATTAATAGCCATATTATGCTAACTTTTTATTGTTGGAAACTAATTGGTTGCTAAGGTAATTTAAATTTGGCCGATAGCTTTCCATTGTATGGTAACTATTGCCTAAAGCCATGTCATAAAACTGGTTAATAAAAGCGTCGGACTTATTTTGCAGAAACACACAGAAGCTTTCATGATCATAGTTGAGCATGTACTTAACAATGCGCGTGTTAATGCAAAAATTGCCACCGTTAATAATATCATCCAGATCAAAAATAGTTTGAACGCTGAAATAATTCAAATAGTTTTCGATGCTTGGGTGGATGGCATCATTAACCAGCTCGGCAAAATAAAGCATGTAAACGGTATTATCCAGTTCATAGGCGTCTATCATTTTTTTGATCATGCGCTCATGGCCGCCGGTTATCCTGATGTCATCTAAAAACACCAGGGTTTTGCCTTTTAAAAAGGCTTTATCAATATGAAATGAATCGTTGCCGATAAGGCGAAGGCGCTCCTCGGCATTTAATTCGCCATAGTCTTCTTTATAAGTAATGGTACGGTGTACCTTATTTTCCTGCACCACCGGCAAATTATGTTTGGCCAGCCAGCGATTAAGCGTTGATACAAACGTATTTTTAAGGGTGAAAGTAGCGGTTGGGATAAATGAATACGGACTTGGAATTACTACCAGTTGATGGCCTGTATTAAGTAAATCCGTGTGTTCTTTTATAAAACCAATAGCTAATGCCTCGCCAAAATTGACGGCAATATCTCCATCACCAAATTTAAAACGGCTGTAATCGGCCGCCTTGAAGCCAAAGTCGTCGGTAGTGCTTATCTTATGTAAGGAGTAGGTGGTGTGCATTATCAATTATGTCTGTTAAGTAGATGTGGTTAGAATTGATGAGCTGACTGCGTATACCAACAGTGTTAGCGCCGCCTACATCTGCAATAGGGTTATCGCCTATATGGATAATACGATCTAAGTCAACCTGAATATGATGTTGTTTAAGCTGTTCAAGCATCATTTTAAAAAAGCCGGTGTTTGGTTTTGACATGCCGACCTCATCAGAGTAAAGTTGTACATCAATATACCTGTCTATACCAATTTGATTTAAAACCTTGCGCAATGTTACACCCTTAATAAAGCCGGTGTTACTAAGTATGCCTATTGTAGCGTTGGTGTTTTGCTTTAAATATGCAAGCGCGTTCAGCGTTTCTGCTGAATAGGGTAGGGGTAAATTTTGAAATAGTAATGCTTCCATATCGGCATATAGAGCATTAACGTTAATCTGCCATACTTTAGCATTAGCATTGTTCATCATGCTCAGCACCATCAGGTACATTTCATCTGCGTCAATGTTCTTGCCTGTTTTTTCGTTGATGAGGTTGCACATCACATCAACCTGCCTGAAGGCATGTTCTACTTGCTCAAGCGTGCAATTATTGTAATTAAAGTGCTGATGAAAATGAGCTGCCCTTTTTTTCTTAAAATCAGGATTAGAACGTATCAGCGTGAGCCAAAGATCGAAAGAAAGGTGCTGATAATTTTGGTTTAAGAGCATGTTATATGCTAAAGTTTGTTGTAATGTATAAATAATATTAGCAGTGAGCAACTATTTTTAAGTTAAGTTTTAATTAAAAACTCAACCATCTTTTAACACAGTTGTGTTAAAAAGAGTTTTCGCGTACTAAACATAAACGGAACATGTAAATTTGTTGCCTACACTATAACATTATGGCTACTATAAAAACTACCTACTTAGGCGGATTGAGAACCGAGGCAACGCACCTGCAATCAGGCACAACAATTTTAACTGATGCCCCTGTTGATAATAAAGGCAAAGGCGAGGCTTTTTCGCCAACCGATCTGTTAGCTGAGGCATTAGCAGGATGTATATTGACTACTATGGGTATTGCTGCGGATGTGCACGGCATTGATATGGATAATACTACCGCAGAAGTAACTAAGGTAATGGCGCCCAACCCACGCCGTGTAGCCGAGGTTATTGTTAATCTAAAGTTCCCGAAAATCTATACAGATAAAGAGAAAACTATATTAGAGAAAGCGGCTACTACCTGCCCGGTACATGTAAGCCTGCATCCGGATGTTAAGAAGACAATTGATTTCGGCTGGTAGTTACTGCCCGGAATTAATTGTTGTAAACAACAATGCCTTATTGCCAACCCATAATTGGAGCGGCAATAAGGCTAATATAGTGATTAATTGCCATTAGTTTTAACCAACGGATTGTTATAAACAGCGTTTTATTAAGCTACGATCTCGCCAACCGCCTCGTCAACAGAAATACCGCCGTGCGATTGATCAAGTATGCATTCGCCATCTTTTATAAGCAGCATTTGCGGTGATTCATGATGTACCTGGAATAGCTGAGCTACCTGGTTAGAAATATCGCGGTAGCGAATAAGATCAAGAAAGTAAAGAGGCATATCTGCCGGAAAAGCATCCCAATCTAATTCAAAACGTTTTTTAGCCATCATGCTGATAGAACAGCGTGTGCTATGCTTGAATATAAGGCTGTAACCTTGTTGTTGTTTAATTTGATTTAACTGCTCGGGCGATTCCAACTGTGTCCAATTCATAATATTACAAATATAGAAACGGACAAATTGTTCTTGGTAATTGCAAAGTCAAACAATAAATGCGGTATTGTTTATCTGCGGCCACCTTTTGGATAGGTTCCATAAGCCGGGCATAGCCTGTTTGAGCAAGATGCCAATGTACCTAAGGCTAAAACGAACAATAGTATGTAGGCAATTTTTTTCATTGTGGGGTTTTTGATATTATACGCAAATTATATGCCCAATGTTTTACCCAAATGTGCCATTTTTATAGCAGTAACAGCAGCCTCTACTCCTTTATTGCCATGTTTGCCGCCTGCGCGGTCAATAGCCTGCTGCTGATTATCAGGGGTGAGCACTCCAAATATAACAGGTTTACTGTATTTTACAGCAACATTACTCAAACCGTTTGCAACAGCATCGCAAATAAAATCAAAATGCCTTGTTTCGCCTTGAATAACGCAGCCTAAACATATAACAGCGTCAACACCGGTGGCTTTTAAAACCATGTCGGCAGCGGCGGTCAGTTCAAAACTTCCCGGTACCCAATGTGATTGTACGTTCTCTTCAAGCGCGCCATGCTCAGTTAAAGCTTCAATAGCTCCATTGAACAATGCGCTGGTCACTTCAATATTCCATTCGGCAGCAATAACAGCAAAAGTATATGGAGCCGCAGATGGTATGGTTGTTCCCGAAAAGTCGGAGAGATTTTTTAGCTGGGTAGCCATTGGGTTAGTGATTAGAGATTTGTTGATTAGTGATTAGTTGATTAGCGCCTGGTAAAACCAATCTCTAATCAACTAATCACTAATTCACTATAACTTTGCTTCAACGCGTGCTATGTAAGCATCAATGCTTTGTGCTTCGGTGCTTGTAGGGTAGTCTTTCTTAATGCTTTTGTAAGCATCTACAGCGCCTTCTTTGTTATTGGCAGCCTCATAAGTAAGGCCTAACTTTTTAAGGTACAAAGGTGATAAGAAATCGTTGCCTGCTTTATCAACTGCTTTTTTAAAGTACGAAGCAGCGTTCTGGTAATCTTTCAATTCAACATAAGCATCGCCTGTAGCACCAAGGGCTTCAGCAGCAAACATGTTGTCATTGCCGCTATAGTCATTTAAATTCTCTATCGCTTTGTTGTACTCGCCTTTGTTAAGGTAAGCAATGCCTAAATAGTAATGGGCAAGGTTAGCAGCTTTTGTGTTGCTGTACTCGCTTATAATTTTTTCAAAACCAGGGTAGCCGGCATCGCCTTTAATGGCTTTGTCCCAATCTTTCTTAGCCCATGATTCCTGCGCTACACGCATTTGTGTTGACGCGGTAACTTCGCGTGGGGCTAAATATAATTTTTGATAAAGCACGTATACAGCTATCATTACAACAACTGCCGCTACTATAAATGTTAAGCTCTTTTGGTTATCCCTTGTAAAATTACTTACGTTACCCAAACCTTTCTCGTTCAATGGCTTTTGGGTACTCTCCTGGGTTTTTGACATTGTTATTCTAAATTAAAGGTTGCAAAACTACACTTTTTAAAAAGGTTTAGCAATAGCATTTTATTTTATGTAGATACAAGCTTTTAAGGCTGTTAAAACAATAAAGCCCGCGGGTAATTATTAAATTTGAACTTTATTTATGCATCTACAGCAGCTATCCGTAATCAACTTTAAAAATTATACCGAGGCCACGCTAACCTTAAGCGATGGTGTTAACGCTTTTTTAGGCGATAACGGCGCGGGCAAAACAAACCTGCTGGATGCTATACATTACCTAACGCTGTGTAAAAGCTACTTCAATCCTATAGATAGTCAGCAGATAAAGCAGGATGCCGACTTTTTTATTGTTACGGGCACATTTAACCGTAACGGACAAACAGAAGCCATTGCCTGTTCGGTAAAACGCAACCAGAAAAAGCAGTTCAAACGTAATAAAAAGGATTATCCACGCCTCGCAGATCATATTGGTTTGCTGCCAGTGGTTATGGTGTCGCCTAATGACATCAGTATTATTGTTGAGGGTAGCGAGGAGCGCCGTAAGTTTATTGATAACGTAATCTCACAAACAGATAACAACTACCTTGACCAGTTGATACAATATAATAAGGTATTGATCAACCGGAATGCATTGCTTAAGGCAGCTGCTGATACAGGACGATACGATCAAAGTCTGCTGGAGATATTTGACGAACAACTCGTCGCATCAGGCAGTGTGATATTTGAAAAGCGGAAGGCTTTTATGGAGGCATTTACACCGGTTTTTAATCAGCATTACAGCTTTTTAACAGGAGAGGCGGAAAGGGTGGAGTTGATCTATGAATCGCAATTGCTGCAGTCGGGTTTTGAAGCTTTGCTGAGAAAATCGTCCGAAAAAGATAAAGTGCTGGAGCGCACTACCTGCGGTATACATAAGGACGACCTGGTTTTTTACATACATGGCATGCCGGTAAAAAAGTTTGGATCTCAGGGTCAGCAAAAATCGTTTCTGATAGCGTTAAAGCTGGCGCAATATACTTTGCTGCAACAGGCTAAAGGATTTAAACCGTTGCTATTGCTTGACGATGTTTTTGACAAGCTTGATGATAAACGGGTGGAAAAACTGATGCAAATGGTATCTAATCATGATTTCGGGCAAGTATTTATTACCGATACCGGCTACAGTCGCGTTAAGCAGATATTTGAAAATATGCAGGTGCCTGTTAAATTATTTAAAATAAGTAAAGGAGAGGTTGCAGATGCGTAAGGCCAATGACAAATCTATTAAAGAAGCATTGGAGCAAATGCTTAAGGTATATAAAATAAAGCGCCGTTTTGATGAAACCGCAGTTGTTGCACATTGGCCCGAAATTGTAGGAAAAGCGGTAGCCAACCGAACGAAGGAATTATACATCAATAACAAGAAGTTGTTTATACGTATAGAATCATCTGTAATAAAAAACGAACTGATATTGATGCGAACGCAGATAATACAGAAAATAAACGAGGAAGCCGGAGATGTATTGGTTGAAGAAATTATCTTTCTCTAAGCATTCGGGCTGTCGGCCTTACATAAAGCTCATCTCGAATAAGCGAGTATCCCACCAATGTAACACCTGGAGTTAAAAAGGCCAGTTGAACTTCGGGAGGATGGTGTATGAAAAATAATAAATGCACAAATATTATCGCTAAAATAGCAATAGCCAGACGTAATATTTTTAATGCGGTTTTCATATCTCTACAGTACCAAACAAACCCTATACCAATTTTTACAACGACAATGTTTAGGGCGACTAAGCAAGTAAAGTTAGGCATATTTATTTAATAAACAAACGGTTGGTTTGAAAGAACAAAAATTTTACTAAGCCTTTAGGGCTTTATTTTACAGCAGTCTTTTTAATTTATTAATTATGCTTTCTGTTTAATTTACATAGATTTGCATCTTTTTAAAAAGTATGTTAGATACGGGCGCGCTGATTGATCTGCTAAGTCAGCCTCAAAAAATAGTTATCACCACCCATCATAAACCTGACGGAGACGCATTAGGCTCGTCATTAGGTTTGTATAACTATTTGATACAGTTGGGCCACCACGCGCGCGTTATTGCTCCGAGCGATTATCCTGATTTTTTAACATGGATGCCGGGCAATGAAGAAGTGCTTGTTTTTCCTGAAACAAAGGAAGAAGCGCTTGCCCTGATTGAAAATGCATCCCTTATTTTTTGCCTTGACTTTAACAGTCTTGACCGTATAAATGACATGGCAGGTCCGGTACGTGAAAGTGCTGCAAAAAAGATCATGATAGACCATCACCTTGATCCTGCTGATTTTGACGATTATCGCCACTGGAACATCAATGCCTGCGCTACCGCGCAATTGGTTTATGATTTTATTGCCAATGTTTTAGGGCATAAAGTATATATAAATAAAGACGTAGCAACCAGCTTATACACCGGAATCATGACGGATTCGGCATCGTTCAGGTTGCCTAATACAACGTCTGATGTACACCGTGTAGTTGCTGATCTGATAGACGCCGGAGCAGTTAACTGGCGCATACATGAGCTGGTTTACAACAGCGCATCAGAGAACCGCATACGCTTGTTAGGCCATTGCCTTAGCAATTGTTTAGAGGTGTTGCACGAGTTTAATACAGCGGTAATTGTATTAAGAAAGCAGGACCTCGCAGCATTTGATGTGAAAACCGGCGATACCGAAGGTATTGTAAATTACGCGCTATCTATAACAAGCATAAGGTTGGCTGCGTTTATAGTGGAGCGTGATGGGCAGGTTAAAATGTCATTACGTTCTAAAGGCGAATTTCCGGCTAACGAGATCTGTAAACTTTACTTTAACGGAGGTGGGCATCGCAACGCGGCAGGAGGACAATCAACCGATGGTATAGACCAGGTTGTTGAACAATTCAAATCAGTATTACCAAAATATAAAAAATTATTAATTCAGTAAAAATGAAGAAAAACATAATGTTTTTAGCACTTGCGGCTATTGGCTTTGCAGGATGTAACGGTGGATTTAAACAAGACCCAAGCGGGTTGCTATATGATATCCACAGCGAAAAAAGTTCAACTAAAATTAAACAAGGCGACTTTGTATCAGCATATCTTGTAATAAAAAACGATGCTGACTCTGTAATATACAATGCTTACGATGGCGGACAGCCGCAATACCTTGTTGCTGAGGCAGCACAATTTAAAGGCGATATGATGGATGGCCTTAAACTGGTTGGCGAAGGCGATAGCGTTACCTTTAAAATAGTAGCCGATAGCCTTTTCAAAGGCGGTCAGCCTCGTCCTGACAAGTTTAAAAGCAGCAAATACGTTGTCTACGACCTTAAAATTGAAAAAGTAATACCAAAGGGTAAATTAACCGATGAGGTGTTTCAACGTACTATATCAACTTACATAAAAGGACAGGTTGATGCGGTTAAAAAACAAGAGCCGGCGAAGATCCAGAAATACATTGCTGATAATAAGTTGAATGTAGCTAAAACCGATTCAGGTTTATACTATGTGATCAACAAACAGGGAACAGGTGCGGTAATTGCCCCTGGTGATACAGCTGTAGTAAATTACACAGGTAAATTACTTAACGGTAAAGTGTTTGACAGTAATATTAAAGCAGAAGCTGTTAAAGGCGGCCTGCAGCAAATTGAAATGCGTCCTTTTCAGCCTATCCGTTTTCCGGTTGGTCAGCAACAGGTTATAGCCGGTTGGGATCAGGGCTTGCAATTGTTGAACAAAGGTGCTAAAGCAACCTTTATCATCCCATCAGCATTAGGTTATGGCGAAAGAGGTAATCAGGTTATCCCGGGTAACGCTCCATTAGTGTTTGAAGTGGAACTGATTGACATTGTTCATCCCAAGAAATAACAAAACAACTATATGGCCTTCCACTAAAAAGGAAGGCCTTTTTTTATTATGAAAAGATTTTTTTTAGCGGCCCTTGCTTTTGGGTGCGTTTTAAGCGCAAAAGCTCAGGATGATTTTAAGCGCACTACAAAAGGTACCATATATAAAATTGTGAAAGCAAATGCCGGCGAGAAAATAAAGCTCGACCAGGTCATTACTTTCAACATGGTACAAAAAACAGATAAAGATTCTGTTTTGATGAGTTCATATACCGTTGGTCGCCCATTTCAGGCCCGTATACAGGCAGAGGGCGACTTGATGGATGTATTTACATTATTGGCTGATAAAGACAGTGCCGTGGTTAAAGTACCATCTGACACTATTTTCAAGGATAATGAAGACAAACGCCCGCCCTTTTTTCCCAAAGGCAGCAGCTTGATGATGTACATTAAAATTGAAAAGGTACAATCATTAGACGAAGCAATGGCCGAGCGTAATAAAGTTTTGGAAGCAGAGCGCGCGGCTATGGCTAAATTAGGTGAGGAAGAAACCGGTAAAATGGCTGGTTATATTGCCGATAATAAGCTTGTACTTAAAACTACGCCTTCGGGCCTTAAGTATGCCATTACGCAAGCAAGTACTAAACGCAAACCGTTGCCGGGTGATACTGTTTACGTGAACTACCTTGGCCGTACGTTAGATGGAAAAGTGTTTGACACCAGTCTGGAAGCAGAAGCGGCAAAGGCCGGCATAAAACAGGAGGGTCGCCCTTATGAGCCTATTTCATTTACTTTAGGCGCGCATGAAGTTATACCGGGTTGGGATGAAGGTTTGCAGTTATTGAATGAAGGTTCTAAAGCAACGTTTATCATTCCTTCAAAACTGGCTTATGCCGAAAGAGGTGCAGGTGCTGATATTGCGCCATATTCTACACTGCGTTTTGATGTTGAACTGGTAAAGGTAGCGCCGGCAAAGCGTGCTGCTGTTAAAAAGCCGGTGGCAAAAAAGACCGTTGCTAAGAAAACAACCGCGACATCAACAATTAAAAAAACAACTACCCCGGCAGCAAAAAAAGCTCCGGCAAAAAAACAATAAGGTCATATTTTGATCATTAACCAAAGCTTTCCGGCAAAACCGGAAGGCTTTTTTTATTTTTGCAGTATGATACTCACCGATACGCATACCCATTTATACTATGAGCAGGATGCCGGTAAACGAGTCGGGCTAATGCAGCGTTGTTTTGATAACGGTGTTAGCAGGCTGTTTTTGCCTAATGTGGATCTGGCTTCGGTAAGTAAAATAAATGAGCTTATACATGCCTATCCTGAAGCCTGTTTCCCTATGTTGGGTATGCATCCCTGCTCTGTAAAAGGTGATTGGCAAACAGAACTGGAGGCTATTAAACAAAGCAATGTTGGCACCTTATACGCCATTGGCGAAATTGGCATTGACCTGTATTGGGATAAAACCAACCTTACCGACCAGGTGCAGGCATTTAAGCAACAAATAGCCTGGGCTAAAAGCCTCGGGCTGCCTATCGTTATACATTGCCGCGAAGCCTTCAACGAAACTTTTGAAGTGTTAGAAGAGGAAAAAGACGATCTGCTTCGCGGTATTTTCCATTGCTTTACCGGTAACCATGAGCAGGCTCAACGTGCCATTGACCTTGGTTTTTACCTGGGTATTGGTGGTGTGGTTACCTATAAAAACGGTGGACTGGACAAATTTTTACAGCAAATAGATCTAGGCCATATCGTTTTAGAAACGGATTCTCCGTATCTTTCGCCGGTTCCGCACAGGGGTAAACCTAATGAGAGTTCGTATTTGATATATGTTGCGCAAAAGGTAGCAGAAATTTATCAAACAGACCTTGAAACGGTGGCGAACATAACTACCGCTAATTCAAAACAAATATTCGGTGTGTGAACCCACCTTGTAAAACTAAATTATCCTGATTAAATGAGCCAAATACTTATCATCTATACCGGAGGGACAATAGGTATGATGACCGATCCCGTTACCAAAGTGCTTAAGCCCATCAACTTTGAGCAGATTATGGATAATGTGCCCGAGTTAGAAAAACTTAATTGTAAAATAAAAGTACACTCGTTTGATGAGATCATTGACTCGTCAAACATGAACCCGCAGATATGGAGCGAACTGGCCTCGCTTATTGCCGATCATTATGATGATGTAGATGGCTTTGTTATTCTGCACGGCTCAGATACGATGGCATTCACAGCTTCGGCCATGAGTTTCATGCTGGAGAACTTAGGTAAACCTGTAGTGTTCACCGGCTCACAGCTGCCTATCAGCGCTATACGTACCGATGCGAAGGAGAACTTGATGACGGCCATTGAGATCGCTAACGCTAAAAAGAATGACCGTGCCCGCGTTCCTGAGGTTTGTATCTACTTTGATTATAAACTATTCCGTGGTAACCGCTCATTTAAATACAATTCATCAAAATTTGAGGCGTTCCGTTCGCCCAACTACCCAATACTGGCCGAATCGGGCGTACATTTGCGATTTAGTATAAATGATATTCGTCAGCCAACAGAAGGTCCATTGGTTATACACAATACGCTCGCTAATGACGTGGCTGTGCTTAAATTATTCCCGGGCATAGGGCCAAAGGCTGTTGAAGCCATTTTAGGTGCCGATGTACGCGGAATTGTAATGGAAACCTTTGGTGCAGGTAATACTACTACCGACCAATGGTTTATTGACCTGCTTAAAAAAGCCATTGACAGCGGTAAGGTTGTGGTTGATATATCGCAATGTAAAGTGGGCACCGTTGAACTGGGACGTTACGAAACCAGTAAGCAGTTAAAAGATATTGGCGTAGCTAACGGTTACGACATGACCTACGAAGCTGCCGTTACTAAAATGATGTATCTGCTGGGCCAGTCAAATGATCCGCAACAGGTTAAGGAGTGGATGGAAGTTGACCTGCGCGGTGAGCTTACATTGTCTTAAGTATAAATTTAAGAAGCCGTTAAACTTTTAAACCTTCAAACAATCACAGCGTTTATATATTTTATATAAAATAAAGCTGATGAGAAATTACATTACCGCTGCCATTGTTGGTGTTTGTGCTATAATTGCTTTTGCTATTGTTGCAAGGGCATATAAATATCGCTCAACCACTACCGAGACCATTGTTGTTACCGGCCTTGCCGAAAAAGACTTTAACAGCGACCTCATTGTTTGGAGCGGCAGCTACTCGCGTAAGTCATTCGACCTTAAAGCGGCTTATGCTGATTTGAAGAATGATGAAGCAACTATCAAAGCCTACCTGGCCAAAATGGATATTGCCGCTAACGAGGTAGTATTCTCATCAGTAAACATCAATAAAGATTTTACCAGCGAGATGGATGCCAACGGCAGGTTTATGGGTCAGCGGTTTAATGGCTATAACCTTACACAAACCGTAACTGTTGAATCAAAGAACGTTGACAAGGTAGACAAACTGTCTCGCGAGGCTACTGAACTTATACAGGGCGGTATAGAGTTTAATTCAACCCCGCCAAGGTTTTATAACACACAGCTTAAAAACGTTAAGATGGAACTGTTAGCGCAAGCCAGTGCCGATGCTAAAGCACGTGCAGAGGCGATTGCCAAAAACGCAGGTAGCAGTTTAGGTAAATTGAAGAAAGCCAACATGGGCGTGTTCCAGATAACCGGGAAGAACAGCAACGAAGATTACAGCTATGGTGGTGCGTTTAATACCTCGAGTCGTAACAAAACGGGCTCCATCACCATCCGGATGGAGTTTCAGGCCGATTGAGGTATTGGGTTATAAAATATTAGCCACCCAGTTCAGTTCTCTTGCAATAGAATCATCCATGGGGAGCTTCTTTTCATCGGGCAGTACGCCCCAGGTGTAGGTTTCTACCTCTAAGTGAGTGCTGAATTGCTGGGTTTTATTGATGTTCAACACTTCAGCAATATCGCTTTGGGTGGATTGCAGCAGGCCTAACTCGTCAGTAAAGATAGGCACATGGAAATGCGCCCGCCATTCGGTTACATCAGCATTCAAGCCATCATTTAATGCCGATGGCAGGTCGCGATAGCGCAAAAGCTCACCCTTGTTAGTTTTGGCTATTACCTGATGCAGATAGGTTGGCTCGTTAAATTTTTCAAAGGTGTCCAGTATAGCTCTACGCTCTTTGGGCTGTTGGGGCAATGCGGCTTTAAGGGCTGCGCTAATTTGTATCTTGCCTACTTTAAGCCCTTTATGCTCCAACTCCTCAATTATTTGCTGATGCGGCTCAAAACCTATGGCGAAGTGGCAAACATCATAACACAAACAAATGTGCCGTTTAATTAGCCGCTCAGCTTCTTCAGTGTTTACCCCAAATGTTTCTGCAATAAACGGCTTACCCTGTGGTAAGAGTACATTGGTGTACCATTCAATATATTCAGGTCCGCTCTCTAAAATGCCATCCGGTTCGGGTTCAATATCCAGGTGCATGTAAGGGCCACCATGGTGCTCAATGCTGATGAGTTCCCTGGCTACTTTTAAAATGTTAGCTGTTCCTGTTTTGGTAGCATCAGCAAGAAGCGGTGGCGTATTGTGCCAGTAACGGTAGCTGATAGGCGAGGTGGATATACCGCCTTCCATCCCTTCAGGCAGCAGTTGCGCCAGTATGCGGAACATCCTAACCGTGTAGTCCAAACGCTCATGCGTGGTCCAATCGGGTGCGTGTACCTGGTCCTTCACCTCAACATTATGAAACTCACCGTACGGGAAACCGTTCATGGTAAACACATAGGCATCATTATCCTTTAGCCATTGCTTAAATTCATTTAGCTGTTCCGTGTGCTGTAGGGCTAAACTTGCCTCGTGCGATAACCTTAAGCCTAAGCCCATTGGCACATCAGGGCATACCTGCGCTTTGATAGATGGAAAGTTGCGCTGTAAAGCAGCAAAATGCCCTTCCCAGTTCTCGCCGGGATGGATATTGGTGCAATAGGTTAAATGTCCCTGTGGTGTTTGCATGGTGGATGGTTTTACGCCGGGTTTAAGGCAGCGTATTCATTTATAGCCTCGCCGGCTTGTCTTAATATGTCGGTATCAATATCGTGCACTTCAAAGCCTTCGCCTATCCGTTTAAGCAGCATAATGGTGAGTTGCCCGCCCAGGTGCTCTCTAAACTCGTTCAAACCAACCAATATCGGGCTATCGTCAGATGCTACTTCCAGTAACGGGTGGGTAATGGCAAAGCCTATCTTTTTTATCAATGCTATAACCCGCTGTGTTTCCTCAGCAGATAAAAAGCCCGCCAGGTTTGAATACATGGTATCTAAAGCCAAACCCATGGCTACCGCCTCGCCGTGCAATACTTCAAAGTTGGTTAACTGTTCCAGTTTGTGCGCGCTCCAATGGCCAAAATCCAATGGGCGCGACGAACCTTTTTCAAACGGATCGCCGCTGGCTATGTGGTTAAGATGCAGCTGCGCGCAACGTTTAATGAGGTAGCGCATAGCCTCCATATCCCTTGCGGTTAGCGCCTCTGCATTTTGCTCCAGCCACTCAAAAAACACAGGGTCCTTTATTAACGATACCTTAATGGCTTCGGCAATGCCCGAGCGCCAGTCGCGGTTACCTAAGGTCAGCAAAAAGTTATCGTCATTAAATACGGCTACAGGTGGTGCAAACGTGCCTAAAAAGTTCTTTTTGCCGAAGTAGTTAATGCTGTTCTTGACGCCAACGCCCGAATCATTCTGCGCCAGTACGGTTGTAGGTATGCGGATATGTTTAATGCCACGGTGCGCAACGGCAGCGGCATAACCTGCCATATCAAGCACAGAGCCACCGCCAATGGCAGCAACATACGAGTGGCGGTCAATACCGTATTCGTTAATTTTATTTAAAAAGTTATGGAAGTGATCCTCATTGTTTTTAACGCTCTCGCCACCCGGAACAAGTATCAGGTCAGGTACCAGTTGCGCGCCTTTGTGGATGGAGAAGTAGCGGCGTATCTTATCGGCTAAGCCTGTTGTGGCCTTCATCACATCCTCATCAACCACAAACAGTATTTTCTTTACCGACTCTGTAGTGGCGTTATCCAGAAGGAAATCTTCCATGCAGGTATTGCCCAAATCAAATAGCCCCGAAGTAAAAAAGACCTTGTACTCAAACTTCACACTGAAGGTCTGCTGCAAATATTCCATATCAAATGCTAATATCCGATTTTTATAACTACTACCATTCTATATCAAAAATTTGACGAAAAAATAGAAGTTTAGGAAAAGAAATAGTCAGTGGCGGGTAGGTTAAGGGTGTCCGTCCGTCCGGATACACCGTCACCTGCGGACGGACGGACACCTTCAATGGCATAAGCTTTATTCCATAATTATCTATATATCAATTATTTATATAATTATTTCCTTTGTCTTGTAAAAACTTTTCCGTACTTTTGTAATGAATATAACCCTCAGTTGCATATTCAAGTAAAACATTGTGTGTCCGTCCGTCCGTTTAGTGTCCGCATCTCTTGCGGACGGACACCCTATCAAACATAACATACTGTAGTTGTTAAGCAGCCATCGGCACAACAACAAAAGCCATATTCTTATATATATGAGCTATTGGAGGGGTATTTTCAAAAATCAAGGTTGATTTTTCACTTATCGCACAGCAAAATGGGTAGCTACCATATTTTATTAGGCGAAGAAATTTGCTACCGGTATATAATGTTTCATTCCCTGATTTTTATCAATGTTCTGTATATATTCGTAGTATACAAGTAGCCTATTTTTTAAAGACTATCTAATCGGGCTTGAAATACAATGATTTATGGAATTAAAGTTTTCTTTCGACACTATAATTTTTTACGTTCAGAATGTTGACGCATTGAGATCTTTTTATGAAAAGACATTCAACCTTAAAACAATTGAAGAATACCAATCTACATGGGCACTTTTAGATGCAGGGGCGTGTAAAATAGGCCTTCATAAAATTGGCGACAAGTATTTAAACGAAGATAAAGGGGTGTTCAAGTTTGACAACAATACTAAAATTGTTTTTGAAATAGATGATGACATTAATGAGGTCAGGGAATATTTCATTGATCAAAATGTAGTAATGAGGGAGGTTAAAACTTTTGATAATTATGAATATTGGTTGTGCGATGGAGAAGATCCCGAAGGCAATGTTTTCCAATTAAAACAAAAGAAAAAGGTATAGCATCCACGCTCAAATAGGAGCGGGAATGGGGAGGGTTGAGGTGTCCGTCCGTCCGCAGGTAAGGGTATAAGCGGACGGACGGACGCTTAACAATCAACCCGTCATTGCGAGCGATAGCGTGGCAATCCCAGAGCGACAAGCCGCTGACAGATAGTCTGCCAATGCGAATAAAAAAAACGTCATTGCAAGGTACGAAGCAATCCCGGACTATGTAAGCAGAAGACAGGTAGTCCACAAGCTTACTCATTTATCAAGGTGTCATACAGATCAATCCACTCAGCGTTAAGCGTACTAACTAATGCTGTTTATGCTTTCTGTTACTTCCTTTTAATGCTTTTTCAGCGCTGATGGCTTCCTCAATATGAGGATAAAAACAATAATAAACCAGCTTATTACAGTTGTATTTTGCTGTAAAGCTTGTTGGATAGACCTTGTTTTTATGTTCCCAAGCTCTGGAAAGTAAATTAGATGTAACACCTATGTACAAAACCGAGTGTGTTTTATTGGTCATGATGTAAATGCATCCACCTCTTATCATGCTGCAATATAATTATAATGGTGATTTATGTAAAGCTGACTACCCGCACAGTTCGGGATTGCTTCGTACCTCGCAATGACGTGTGGTAGATGGGGTTTTGGCTGTCCGTCCGTTCGGAGGTAAGGGTATAGATAGACGGACGCTTAATAATAACCCGTCATTGAGAGCGATAGCGTGGCAATCCCAGAGCGACAAGCCGCTGACAGGTTGAACGCCAATGCATAAAGGATACTTATCGCTTCGGATTACACAGTTCGGGATTGCTTCGTGCCTCGCAATGACGTGGTAGCGGTCGGTGTTTAAGGCGTTCGTCCGTCCGCAGGTAAGGGTATAAGCGGACGGACGGACACCTTGCCAGTACCTTTTTTTCTGCGAAATCGGCGTTGGCAGATTGTCATTCTGAGCGATAGCGAAGAATCTTGTAAAAGGGGCTAACAGAGCGCTTAATTAGCACGGTGTATAGGATTCTTCGCTATCGCTCAGAATGACAATCTGTTTTAAGACTTTTGAGCTATCTACAATTACACCCTACGTTACCGCGAACCACCTGGCGAAGCTGATAGACACCGGCAATAAACAAGCAATAAATATAGCCGGATAAATGGCGCCAAAGGCAGCGGCCCATGCGGCATTCATCAATATGAGGGAGATAACGCCTGCTTTTACGGCCTTGCCTACGTTGGGGCCAATTGGGTCTTTTATGGCGATGATGAGCGGCTTAAATATCATGTAAGCGAAGGGCAGCAAAAAGATAAGCGTGTACAGCATGTTTTGCGGCTGTATACCTATGTGCGATGAGATGAAGTGGATAGAGAAAATAACGATTAAATACAGCGATGCGCCTGCGTAGAGGTTCTTTTTATCGCCTCCGTGCACTTCACCACGACTGATCATGGTGATAGAAAAGATGTACAGCAACGGTACAATAGCTAAATGGAACCACTGCACAATGGCCGGTGTTATGATGCTGATGCCTAATAACAGGTTAAGCGCACGGCAGGCTCCCATATTCAACGGACCGAAAAACTTATGGTGCTTGCTAACGCGATTGTAAAGCAGCGCAAAAAAGGCTATCAGTACAGCTATCAACCCGGATTGCGGACTGTGGGCGTAACCAAAACCTATCCCCCACAGCAACAAAAATAAGCCTAAAGCGGACGCGTTTTTAACTGTTATTAAACCGCTGGGGATGGCACGTTCGGGGCGTTCAACTTTGTCCAGTTCGGCATCAAAAACATCATTAAAAACAATACCGCCGGCATACAGGCCCATGGTAGCCAAACACAGCAACACAATGGGGTAAAAGCTGTTGGTAGCCAATGGCAGGCCCGTAAAGTACCCCGCAATAGCCACACCCGCCAATACATCAGCAACAGATGTTACCACGTTGGCAGGGCGCATCATGCGCAGGTAGGCTATAGCTTTTGATGCCATTTAGCTAATGATAATAGAGTTTTTATCTACACGCGGCTGTTGTCCTCCACGTAAAACGGTGTTCCCCTCAAACCGCTGACTTTGATCTATAGCGCCTGCTCCTGTAGCAAAATCAGCCTCGTTAATTTGGCCGCTTTGCGCAAAAGCGGTAATGGCATTTTGGTAAGTAATCAAACGGATATCTTCATCGCTGATGCCACGCAGCTTCATTAAAGCGGCGGTTTTAGGTACAGCAAGCGGGTCGCTTATGCCCCAATCAGCAGCAGAGTTAACCATTATACGCTCTGAGCCGTATTGTTTGGCTATCTCCACCATACGCTCATTACCCATTTTGGTGAACGGATAGATGGTGAATGCCGCCCAGAAGCCACGGTCAAGCACCTCTTTAACAGTCTCCTCGTTATTGTGATCAACTATCACCATGTGCGGATCAAGGCCATGCTCTAAAGCAATGTCCATGCTGCGGGTGGTGCCACCTTTTTTATCCCGATGCGGGGTGTGGATCTGTACAGGTAAGCCGGCCTCTTTAGCCAGTTCCAGTTGGGCACGGTAATACTTTTCTTCGGCAGCGGTCTGGTCGTCAAAACCTATCTCGCCAATACCTACCACACCTTCTTTGTAGATGAATAAAGGTAGCATTTCCATCACCTGTTCGGCAAGGGGCTCATTATTGGCTTCGCGGGAGTTAAGGCCAATGGTGCAATAGTGCTTAATACCAAACTGCGATGAGCGGAAGCGTTCCCAGCCTATCAAACTGCTATAATAATCGCGGAAGCTATCTAAACCCGTACGCGGCTGACCTAACCAAAAGGCAGGCTCTATCAAGGCTACAACCCCTGCATCGGCCATAGCTTGGTAATCATCAGTAGTGCGCGAGGTCATGTGCACATGCGGGTCAAAAAACTTCATGCCTGCAATGCCGCTCAGGTCAACAGGGGTGTTATCCTTATCTATTGATTGCCTGTCTTCAAATGAATGTGTACAACACATAGTATTTATATTTTGAGGGCGATGTTAATGCTGAAACTCCAGCGTTAAACCATCCCAGGTTATTTGATTGTTTTCTATAGCTTTCCGTAGCTCAGGGTACCGGTTCAATAACTCAACAGCAGCCGGGTAATCTGATTGGGTTAAAGCCAGCAAGGCAGCCTTTTCATTTACATACACGCCGCTATGCAGAGCCCATTTCACATCCTCAATCAGCTTCTCATCAATAAATGGTCCCACCAATCGCCATAATGATGGGTTGATGTCACGCCCTGCTGCACGGCGTTCGTGCATGTAATCGCTAATTACATAGGCCAGCTCTTTATTGGCTCGGGCATCAATGCCTTGTATCTTACCCACATCCTTGCCTGTAAAAAACGCTTTAAGCACCAATTGGTTCCAGGCGCTTTGGTCTAAATATTTCTGCGGATAGGGGTTCTGGTACATAATGGCTTCCAGCACGTTGCCTATGTTGCTGCGGATACCTTCGGCACAACGTTTGGCCCACATATCAGGATAAGCCAGTAAAGGCAATGATGAATACAAGCTAAACAGCTCATTCACCTCGGCAGCCAGAAACAGTTGCTCTAACTTGCGGAAGTATTCGTTCTTGTCAGTAGCATCTAAACTCAGCAACACCCACGCACGGCTCAGCATATCTATACTCCATCCGTTCAGGCTAAAGCCGGGTATCAGGGCATTTAAGCTATCAGCCTGCTCACGGCTAATCTGTAAAGCTGCCTTCCCGGTTTTACGCGGCACCATTACAAAGCGGGTGTTGAAGTTCCCCTCATGTAAAAGCCAGTTCAGCACATCCTCAGAAGTATTGGCCGACAATATATCTTTAAACAATGCCTTAAGGGCATCTACATTATAGTTGTACATAACACTAAACAAGCCCCTGGTTCACTACCACAAAGTAATCAATAATTAAAGCTGCTGATATAATGAGTAACCCAAAAAACTCGCGGGTGTTTTCAATAAAGGGCTTCTCGGCTTTCATAGATTCTACCAAACTTGGGGTGCGATATTTCACTATCCAATCTCTAACGCCATCCTTATCAAAATACAGTTTTACCGCATAAATAAGGTAGAAAGCGGTTAGGCCCAGATATACATTAGGATAGTACATGCCATAAGCCGCTAAACCGCAGCAGGCAGCAACAGCCACATAGATAGGCACCCAGAGGTACCAGTCGGGGTCGTTAAAATTGAGGTAGGCAAATACCAAAAACGACAGGCAAAAAATAACGTTAACAATAACGAAAGCAATCATAGCGCTCTATTCTTCAAAAGATGATCAAATGCCTGTAAAAGAAACAGACAGCGGTTTATTACAGACGTTAGCACACCTATCAACAGGGTATACTAACACTCAACCGCAAATTTAGCAGGATGCTTATATAATCAAAGCCAATAACCTAAAAATGAGCTACGGATTACCGTGATTGTTGTCACATTTTTATAGCACAAGCTGGTAAATGCCGTTGAGGTTACGGCCCAACTCTTTATAATCTAAGCCGTAGCCTACCACAAACTTGTCTTCAATTTCAAAGCCAACGTATTTAACCTCAGGAATATGGTATTGCTGAGCAGCAGGTTTAAGCAACAGGGCGCACACGGTTAATGATGCCGGGTTGCGTTGTTTCAGGTCGTCTATCAGAAATTTTAAGGTGTTGCCTGTATCGCTTATGTCTTCCAGCAAAATAACATCGCGGCCTTCAATATCAACAGCCAGGCCAAGGTCATTGCGCAGTTGCCAGGTAGTTTGCAAACCACCGTGGTAGGAAGCTACTTTGGTGAAGGATATCTCACAGGGTGTAGTTATATTTCTAACCAGATCAGCCATAAACATAAAGCAGCCGTTAAGCACACCAACAAAAAGTGGGTTTTTACCCGCAAACTCGGTATTAAGTGACTCTGCAATGGCTTCAACGCGGTTTTTAATATGTTCCGCGTCAATCAGTAAATTAAATTCGAGATCGGCTATTTTTATTTTATTCTCCATAGGGTATCTGCCGTCAGGCAGCTTTGCGATAGTTGTAGGCCCATTTAACAAACATGCGAAGGTAGTATATGATAAACGCTACAATAGCAATTTCCAGTATCCCTGTAAAAACCGGATCTAATTGCGCCGATCTTTCCGGAGAAAAATATGTTACCGCATATTTTACGCCAAATACCAGTACTAAAAATATAGATGCTACCGGTAATTTGCTACTCCTCATGGTTGTTTGTTTGCGGCGTAAATGTAGTTATTTTGAATGAATTGCCTAAAGGTTAATTCCACTCAAAAACACATTATATCGCTATCTTTGCCCCCCCTATGACAGAGTACCGGGTCCATACACTTGCCAACGGCATTAAAATACTGCATAAGTATGCGGCATCGGCTATAACACATTGCTGTTTTATGGTCAATGCGGGCTCGCGCGATGAACCCGAAAATAAGGAAGGCCTGGCCCATTTTATTGAACACCTGCTTTTTAAGGAGACGGAAAAGCGCAATACCAGTCAGATACTGAACAGGCTTGAACTGGTTGGCGCTGATTTAAATGCTTACACCACCAAAGAGTACACCTGTGTACATGCCTCCATGCTTAATCCACACCTGGAGCGTGCTATCGACCTGTTTGAGGATATTGTTTTCCATTCTACCTTTTCTGAAGAAGAAATGGAGAAGGAGCGGGGGGTAATACTGGATGAGATAGCCTCCTACCTTGACCAACCCGAAGAAGCTATTCAGGATGATTTTGAGGCGTTGTTGTTTAAGGGGCATGCTATGGGTAACAACATCCTGGGTACTCCCGAAACGGTAACGGCTTTCAGCAAGGCAGATATTCAGGAATTTATTAAGAACAACTACAATACCTCCGAAATGATCTTCGCTGTTTTTGGCGATTACAGTTTCGAGAAGGTGATTAAGCTATCAGAAAAATACTGGGGACAAGTACCTGCCAACCATCCTGTTAAAAACAGGATAACGCCTAAAAGCAACAGTGCGGAAAAAACCATTGTACAGAAGCCTATATCTCAAACGCATTGCATAATAGGCGGCCAAGCTTACAAAGCCAAACACTCCGACAGAACAGGGTTGTTGCTGCTCAACAATTTGTTAGGCGGCATGGGTATGAGCAACCGTCTTAATTTAGAGATACGAGAAAAACATGGTATAGCCTATACCGTTGAGTCAAACTACACTTCTTTTACCGATACCGGCATCTTTTCGGTTTACTTTGGTACCGATGCTGAAAAGGCTGACAAGGCAACCCGCTTGGTAAATAAAGAGTTTAAGAAACTGCGTGAACAGCCTTTAGGCAGCCTGCAACTCCACCAGGCCAAACAGAAATTTATAGGGCAGATAGCGTTGGCAGAAGAGAACAGGATGAGTTTGATCCTCTCCATAGCCAAAAGCGTGTTGGATTATGATCATGCCGACAGCCTGCAACAGTTGTTTGATAAGATAAACAATGTTACAGCCAAACAACTACAGCATATAAGCAATGAGATATTTGATGCTGATAAGTTGACTACCCTTGTGTTTCAGCCGGAACAATAGCGCTCCTGACAGCGCTGTGTTAATTTTTTAGAAATTAAAGCTTAATTTTGCGCTATGAAATATCCTATAATAGCTTACGGAAGCCCGGTTTTACGCCAAAAAGCAACGGCGATAGAACCAGCTGAATACCCGCATATTAAAGAACTGGTTGCCGACATGTTTGAAACCATGTATAGCGCCCGCGGTGTAGGTTTGGCAGCTCCCCAGGTGGGCATGAGCATGCGTTTGTTTGTTATTGATGCTACCCCTTTTGATGACGATGAGCCCGAACTGAAGGATTTCAAAAAAGTTTTTATCAACGCGAATATTTTAGAAGAAACCGGTGAGGAGTGGGCTTTTAATGAAGGTTGTTTGAGTATTCCTGAGATACGAGAGGATGTGATGCGTAAATCAACTGTACGTATATCTTATTACGACGAGAACTGGAAACACCACGAAGAAACATTTTCAGGCTTAGCCGCCCGTGTTATCCAACACGAATATGACCATATTGAAGGTAAATTGTTTACCGACAAGCTAAGCCCATTACGCAAGCGATTACTGGAAAAAAGATTGAATGATATTTCGCGCGGAATGGTGAAGGTGGAATATAAAATGAAATTTCCGGCGGTAAAGAAGGGAAGATAGTTTAGTTGCTATCTTCTTTTCGTGCTTTATCGCCTGCTGCAATATCGCGTATCAGGCTGCCCCAAGCCATTGGGTTAAGTAAAGGGTTGGTAAATGCGCGCGAATTTACCAACGTATTGTGCTTATCCTGAGCATTAAAGCTTTCGTAACCGCTTAATGGTAAAGTTCTCTTTAAAGTAGCTATTGACGACGCGCTTAAGTTTTTACGGGCTATCTCCAACTCATCATCAGCAATTTTCATGGTCAGGAAATCATGCCTGAACTCATCAGTAGTGGCCCATGGGAAAATACGAACAACAGGCAGGTTTACCACCTGGGCCCGCATAAATATCTCCACTATCAAGCTTTTTTTGCCTATGTCTTTAGGAATAACAACGGTTGTAGCAAAATAACCAACACTGGTAAATTTAAGGCTGTCCTGTTCGTGCGCTACAAAAGAAAAGTAGCCCTCGTAGTTAGCCGCCCCAACTTCTTTACCGGTAGTGAGGTTGGTAATTGTTACGTAAGGCACAATTGATTTATTATCGGCATTGCGTACCACGCCACTAAACTGTAGCAACGGGCGCTCAGCAGTTTGTGCTGATGCGTTGATGCAACAAATGAGGAGCAATATGCCGATGATGTATTTCATGTACTCAAGCCAATTATCAGTAAAACGGATAAAATTACTTTTTAGTTTTAAAGCCGCAGCAAGTATGTTGCCACTTTAACAAATCATTAACAATTATCGTAAATTTTCCGGAAGAACCGCGTTTGGGTCATCTATATCTGTAAGGTTAATGGCTTCAACTGCAGTAATTTGGGGTACTGCTTTTATTATTGCGCCTTCAATGCCAGCTTTAAGCGTCATAACGCTCATAGGGCATGAACCGCATGAGCCCAACAGCTTAAGCCTAACCACATTATCCGCAGTTATTTCCTCCACAGAAACATTGCCGCCATCTGCCTCTAAATATGGGCGGATGCTATCCAATGCTGCTTCAACCTGCTCTATCAAACTCATTTTTACTGTTTTAAAAAGTAAAGTTATTAATTATTTACAACTTTAGCGCTATTAGCCATAGCATTGGCTACTGATACCTGTTGCGCTACGCGGTTAGCCATTTCGGTAAAGGCGTTTGCCATCAGGTCATGCTCATCCGCTAGTACAATAGGCTTTCCGGCATCGCCACTGTCGCTTATGCTTTTCACCAGCGGTATCTCACCTAAAAACGGCACCTCCAATATTTCTGCTAAACCTTTGCCACCGCCTTGTCCAAAAATGTAGTATTTGTTATCGGGTAGCTCGGCAGGGGTGAAGTATGACATATTCTCAACTATACCCAGTAACGGCACATTAATGGCATCCATTAAAAACATGCCTATACCTTTCTTAGCATCGGCCAGGGCTACGTTCTGCGGTGTAGTTACAATAACCGCCCCGGTAATAGGGAACGTTTGGGTGATGGTGATATGAATATCGCCTGTACCCGGCGGAAGGTCAACCACCAGGTAATCCAGATCGCCCCAGTCGGCATCATTGAATAACTGCTTTACAGCGGTTGATACCATTGGTCCGCGCCATGGCACAGGCTGGTTAGGGTCAGTAAAGAAACCGATAGAAAGTAGTTTAATGCCATATTTCTCAATGGGCTCAATACGTGTTTTGCCGTTTACATTGCTGGCTTGTGGCTTAGCACCTTCTAAACCGAACATGATAGGTACCGAAGGCCCGTAAATATCAGCATCTATCAAACCTACACTGGCACCGCTTTTAGCCAAGCCCAAAGCAAGGTTAGCCGCAACGGTTGATTTACCTACACCACCTTTGCCTGATGCTACCGCTATAATATTTTTAACGCCCGGCACGCCTGTGTTTTTTTGCGTAGTTACACGCGAGGTCATGTTAATACTTACCTCCACATCTTTACTGATGAAGTGGGCTATAGCATTGCGACAGGCATGTTCAATTAATGATTTTAATGGGCATGCCGGTGTGGTTAGTATAACCGAAAAGCTGAGCTTATTACCATCAATCTCAATATCCTGTATCATGTTTAAAGTAACCAGGTCCTTTTTCAGATCGGGTTCTTCAACGTTGCCTAAAGCCTGTAAAACTGTTTCGCGGGTGAGGTTTGTCATCGTGGAACAAAATTAGCAAAAGTGCGGGCAGGTTATGTCATGCTAATGATAAATATAGTTTGGCGAGCGTTTGGTGGATTTTGAGCACATTAAGGTAGGTGGTGGCTCTGGTCCGGGTGAACCACCGGGAGCCCTGAGAGCCACCGTGGTCCACTAAGAGCAGGCAAGAGCCACCAAGAGCCAATAAGAGCCACCCGCAAAATTTTGTCAGTAATGGTTGCAGAATATCACTTCTTTAAAACCATATACTTGTTTACCTGTAATTATATTAACAGAAAATAAATTTTTGTAAACTATAATTAAAGAAGAAGATTATGGCATCGTTAAGCAATAAAAAAGTAGCCATCCTTACAGAAGAAGGATTTGAGCAGGTGGAATTGACAAGTCCGTTAGAAGCTTTGAAAGAAGCCGGAGCGCACGTAGATGTAGTATCGCCAAAGAGCGGAAAAATAAAGGCATGGAACCATACCGACTGGGGAATTGAAATTGATGTAGACAAAGAACTAAGCGCGGTAAGTCCAGATGATTACGATGCGCTGATGCTGCCGGGCGGTGTGCTTAACCCCGATAAGTTGCGTCAGAATAAGGAAGCGGTTGCATTTGTATCGGCGTTTTTAGATGAAGGTAAACCAGTAGCAGCTATTTGCCACGGGCCGCAATTGCTGATAGAGACAGGAATGATAGGTGCACGCACATTAACCTCTTATCCATCATTAGAAACCGATCTTAAAAATGCCGGTGCGCACTGGATAAATGAGGAAGTTGTAGTTGACAATGGCTTAGTTACCAGTCGCAACCCTGATGACCTGCCTGCCTTCAACAGAAAAATGATTGAAGAAATTGCAGAAGGTGTGCATGTGGGTTAGTTAATAGGAGATTGGTGATTAGAGATTAGTTGTTTTTGTTGCATAAAACTAATCTCTAATCACCAATTAACTAATCTCTACTCAACAAACCTCCTTAAATACTGTGGCTTGACCAATTCGCCGTAGTAAATAACCGGCTGCCTGTTCATGCTGAGCCACGGTGATCCTTCACTTTTTAATATTTGTATGTTTTGAGCAGGCATAAAGCTTTGTGCCAGTAAAAATTGCTTTTGATGGTTGCTGTTCTCAACAACATCCATCACAATAAAACAGTGCCCCGGCGAGCCACCCCTGATGAAAACATCGCCTGCTTTTATCTCGTCGGTATTTTTAACCGGCTGCAATTCCTTTTCTAATGATAAAGTACTGGCGTAGCTAAATACCAGGTTCATATACCTCAAAAAAGCTGGATAAGTATAATCTTTTCCGGCTGTAAGTACCCATTTGCCATTTTTATAACGATAGCCGTTTGCATAGTGATTGTAATCGCATTTAAAGCCACTTACAAAATTGAATGAAATATTATTGTAGTCTTTCTTTTGATACAAATATTCGGCCCTGAGCCGCATAACCGCGTCGGCACATTGTTGCAGGTCCTGGCTGCCTATGCTAACATCGGCAACAGCAGCTGTGTAAGCATCAGTACGGGCTATGTCGCCTTTATAAGTTTTAGTAGGCGTGCCTGCAGGTTTAAGCGGCACCTTTTGCAGCCATTCTCCAAAACTGCCGGGTTCATTTTTCTGACGGGTGTAGCCTGCGGGAGCGGGAAACCTGGTAGTAACATTATCTGCAACCGGCGGGTAGAGCAGCAGTAACAGCAGGGCGAAAAGATATTTCATGTCAGGTTAGTTGGTTGAAGTAATTTACAACGATTCAGGGCGATATTCAAAGTGCATGGTATCGTAATGATACCATTTGCCACCCCAAATAAAGCCGTGCTTTTCAAACGCATCAACAATGGCTTGTGGTATGCGGTTTTTGTAATTTACTTTGGCATCTTCAGCAGTACACTTACACGTCCATTGCCAATAGTCAGAATAGGCAGTATTAATGTCTATGGTTGTGCCAAAACTGTGCGTGCTCAGTCGTTTTGTGCCATTAATGTAGCGCCAGTTAAAAGTACCGCCAATGTTGGTGAGATACTTTTTAAGCTCTGGGTGCTTATCCAGTTCTTCAGATACCTTTTTTAACTGTTCGGCAACGCCATGAAGACGGGTAACAGTAATTTTTTGACCAACCAGTTTTGGGCACCAGGTAATTTGAACCAACTCTCTATTTACTGCCGAACGCGTATCGCCATAAAGTTTTTTAAAGAGCTGTTCGTTTCTAATACGACCGGGGTCATGGTTTTTTTGCGGTGATGTATTCAGCGCTCCTTTGCTGTAAGTTTGGGTGAACATATCCTCAACGTCGGGGGTTTCCAGCAATTGCCGAGGTGTTTTACCTTTGATGCCATCATCCCAAAGCAGTTTAGTGCCGTCTGATAAAATGAGGTGGTTATCGGAAAAACCTGCAATTACAGATGGGTAATACCTCATTAGTTTTTGTGCGCCATCAGGCACGCTTTCCTGCCCTCCAAGAAGGAAAGGAAATATCGAGATAAATACCAGGCAGGCTGTCTTCATAAGCAGTTTGTCAAAAGTAATTTATTAAGGTGAATGTATAACGAGTTGATGTTTAGCGCAGGTGTTTTTATCTTTATAAAAAAACCCGACCATGAACTTTACTAAACTGGTACCCAGCCTGTTTTATGCCGACATCAACATAGCGCTTAAAACTTTTATTGATTGCCTTGGATTTACCATGGGGCATCAGGAATTGGAAGGGCCTAATCCGTTTTGCGTGGTTGAACAGGGGCAGTTGAAATTAATGATATTTGAGAATATGCATCACGCCCACAACAATCATCCCGAGTTGCGCCTGGAAACAGATAATATTGATGAAGTATACCAAAAGGTGGTTTCAGCTTTCCCCGGTTTGCTTCACCCTAATTTAGATAAGGTTACATTACGACCCTGGGGTGCCAAAGAATTTGCCATGCTTGACGGGCAGATAGGTATAAGGGTGATGCAATGGTAAAAGGTAAAGCTTAAGCCAGCTCTACCTTTTTGTTTTTTATGTTAACCGGCTGCGGAACCTTCACATAGTAGCCGCTGCCATCGTAAACACGTTTACGTGGGTGGCTTTGGCAGGCATCGCTGCAGCAACCTTCCATAGCGGTGCCACACTCATCGCACTGGGTAAAGTGTTCGTTGCACTCAGGGTTGGCGCAGTTGATCATCTTATCCGTTACCTTTCCGCAATTGTAGCAGGTTGATATAACTGTGGGGTTAACGCTGTTCACCTCTACAGAAAGTCGGTTGTCAAACACGTAGCATTTCCCTTCAAAATCTTTACCACCGGCTTCTTTTCCGTATTTAATAATGCCACCGTGCAACTGGTATACATCTTTAAAACCTTCGTGCAATAAAAGTGCTGAGGCTTTTTCGCACTTTATGCCACCTGTGCAGTAAGTTAATATCTTCTTGTCTTTGTATTTGGCAAGCTCATTGATCTTCTCCGGGAAATCGCGGAAGTTTTCAATATCCAGCGTAATGGCATTTTTGAACTTGCCTAAAGAATGTTCGTAATTAGAACGCACGTCTAATATCACCACATCCTCATCATCCTTCATGGCCATAAAATCTACAGGCTCCAGATGTTTGCCGGTTTGTTTCTGCGGATTGATCATGTTAGGATCACGCAGGCCCGAGTGCACAATCTCAGATTTGTAGCGCACGTGCATTTTTACAAACGAAGGTGTATCTACCTCGTCTATTTTAAATTCTGTACCGGCAAAGCGCTCATCGGCATGTACAGCATCCATGTAAGCCTTACATGCCTCGGCAGTGCCCGAAACTGTGCCGTTCAAACCTTCGTCGGCAACTATAATGCGACCGGTAAGCCCTAAGCTTTTACAAAATTTTAAATGATCGGCAGCAAATTGCTCCGCATCAGCTATTGTTGAATAACAATAGTACAGTAGTGTATTGTATTTAGCCATAACAACATTGATACCGCTGCAAACGGTGTTAAATGATGCCGCAAAGATAAAAAATTATGTTGAACACAGCCAATGCTATTCAACTGCAGATCTGTCAAAGTTTACCGGTATACGAATGATAAATTCTGCACCTTCTCCCGGTGCTGACTCTACAATTAGTTTACCATTATGCCTTTTGATAGTATTGTAAGCTATTGACATGCCGAGGCCTGTGCCTTCGCCTACATCCTTGGTAGTATAGAACGGTTCAAAAATTTTCCGCCTGGTTTCTTCACTCATGCCTATGCCATTATCTTTTATTCTGATAACAGCTTCGTCTCCATCCAAAAGAGTTTGAAGCGTAAGCTCACCGCCATCATTTTGATCAAATTTTTTGGTGATGGCATAAGCTGCATTGGATATGATATTTAAAAATACCTGATTCAATTTGCCCGCGAAGCATTCAACCAAAGGTAGCTGCCCGTAAAGCTTTATCACCTTTATTTTACTGCTAAGCAAATTGTTGGCAATTATCATGGTTGACTCCAGCCCTTCATTCAGATCAGCCAGTTTAAGGTCGTCCTCATCAAGGCGGGAGAATATGCGTAGCCCCTTAACAATTTCAGCGGTGCGCGTTGCGCCCTCATGTATTCCTTTTAGCAGATGGTCAATTTCAATTAACAGGTAGTCAAAGTCTTGTTCCTCTTTATAGTCGGCAATTTGTTTTTGTTTTTCTTCTGCTGAAAGGTCTGAAAGGCCAATGTTTTCAACGGTGTTGATGGTATCCAGTAAAATTTCGACATCGCGTTTTAACGGATTTACGTTGGCCGATACAAAGTTGATAGGGTTATTGATCTCATGCGCTATGCCCGCGGTTAACTGACCTAAAGACGCCATTTTTTCGGCCTCAACCAATTGAGACTGGGCTTGTTTAAGGTCTACTAATGATTGATTTAACTCCTGTGTCCGTTCTGTTACCTTCACTTCCAGCATAACGTTTTGCTCGCGTATAATGCGCTCGTTTTCTTTGGCAATGCTTAGCGCTTGCGCCTGTGACGCTTCTTTCTCGCGTTTAAAAATGTTGATCCTGTCGGCAAGGGCGAATGAAAGTAAGGCCATCTCAATTACTGATGCACCTTGCATAACATTGCTGGTAAAGGTGTTGTAAGGTAAAACGCCAATATCTTTCAAGGCGAATATGATGGCTCCTATAAGCAATACCGACCATGACAATAACACAAAGCGTGCGGGGCGATAACCACCGGCCAAAACTATGGCTGACACAATGATCAAACTGAATGCAAACAGCGTAGTTGACATCTGCATTAACTGGAAGCCAACCTGTATTTTTCCTATTACTGTAAGAATGATAGATAATGCCAGCAATACATTGATAAAGATCAGCACCTTGTTAAAACGTGGTGCCCGCATAGGTGTAGATAGGAAGGTTTGCGTAAATAATATGGCAGCTATAGCGCCAACACAGGCAAACAATACCACGCTTTTTACCTCAAATGCCGGCGAGTTGCTCCAGAGATACTGAAATGTAAAGCCCTTTATGCCTATTTGTGTAAGGCCAACACATGCAACGTAAACTACATAATATAAGTAGCTTACATCTTTAACTGAGAAAAATACAAACAGGTTGTAAAGAAACATGATAACGAAAGCACCAACAAACAAGCCGGATAGTACGCTTTCATGATTTAACGCCTGCCACAGCGATGCCGGGTGACTTATGGATATTGGCAATATTAGTTGCTCAGCACTTTTAATGCGTAAATAATAGGTCTTCTCTGTATTTCGAGCTACGTTGATGTTGAATATGTAATTAGGGTGGTCGTAGGTCCGTTCTTTAAAAGGCCTGATCTCTCCAAACAGCTGGCTGGTATATGCCAAAGAGCTGTCTGGTGAAAATAGCTCCACTTCGTCAAGTATAGGATAGGCAACGTCAAGTAGCAAGCGCGGATTTTCGGTTTGATTGTGTACGGTAAACTTTATCCAAACACTGTTTGCTGCCAGGCCGAGATTAGGAATTTTAGCGTTATACTTTTTAAAATCCTTTGATTGCGCTACCTGATTAAATGAAAGCTCGGTTTGAGGCTGTAAAATGTAGATGCTTTTACCTATAAACAGGTTGGCAGTGCTATCAGTTATCACCACCTGCGCAAAACTGCCCGCACACCAAAAAACTAAGCAAATAAGAAAAAAAGGTTTAAGTATAAATTTATGCATTTTAAGGTTTACTTACTTAGTTGCCCATGCAACTATCATATTAATTGAGGCGGCAAAATAGCCTTTTTCATCGGCCGTTTGCAATGCGGTGTAAAAGTCGGTGTATTCCGTTGGTGTGATGAAGCCTTTTTCAACTACTTCCTTTACTATCTTTTCTATCCAAAAATAATCATTGGCTTCCTGCAAGGTGTTTACCACAATGGGATGTATCTCCGCCTTTATATTATTGAATGATTGCGCCGCCAGGTAGGAGGTAAGCTTACGCGCTGCAAAGCCATTGTTTACTTTAATATCCGTTAAATAAGCGTTGATCTTTTTCTCCGTCTCTATAAATTCTGTAAAAAAGGAAAGACTGTGCCAATCGGTTTCTATAATTACAAAAGGGCTGCCAGGTTTAAGTATCCGGTGTACTTCTGCAACTACTTGTTGAGGGGCTTTGAGGTGTTGGATAACACGCTCAGTTCTTAATCCTGCTATTGATTCATCTTCAAAAGGAAGCGGAGCAGCTTCCGATTGGATGAAACTTACATTATCTATATCTTTTGCGTCTGTTTTACCCTGAGCAACCATTACAGGGTCGTGGTCAATGCCTATTACTTTTACATTATTGCCGTTTTGTTTAGCCAGTTCAATTACATCTTTACCGGCACCACAACCCAGGTCAATAATGGTGCCCGCGGTTACGTCTTTAAGTAAGGTATATGACCGTTCCTTCAAATTGAGCAACAACCTGCGCGAATTCTGTAGATAGTTAATGTCGTAATGTTTTTCACTCATGTGGTTATATACGGTTATAATGTTAGTAGGTTACTGCTTTTTTACTTTGGCTTTCTAAAAACAATTGGTAGGCTGAATCAATGATCTCATTCAGGTTCCATTTATCCAAGTTAGGCACTTTAAGTTTAAAGTCAATGTCTATATCTTTTTTATAATCAACAAGTTTAAATCCGTCAGGATCAGCACGCATTTTAAGGATCTCGCCGCGGGCATCAGCGTTTGCCTTGCTAAGTTCGAGCAGGTCGTTAAGAACCATTGCTGTGGCAATGAGGTCAAGCTTAGGGTAGTAAAAGGTACCTTTATTACCAACCTTGTCAACCAGTTCCATGCCACAATTTACCACAGGCTGCACCGTATAAGGGGCACAAAGTGCAAATAAGGTTTGTATACCCAACTGCGATGCAATGGCAATGCCCGAGCGTATTAGTATAGGGGTGCCAAGACCGTAGCCGGCCATGTCTTTAGAGTTCCATAAGCCGCAAATTTCACCGCTGCCG
This sequence comes from Mucilaginibacter auburnensis, assembly GCF_002797815.1. NCBI lineage: Bacteria > Pseudomonadati > Bacteroidota > Sphingobacteriia > Sphingobacteriales > Sphingobacteriaceae > Mucilaginibacter > Mucilaginibacter auburnensis. Next base: position 177,072 of record NZ_PGFJ01000001.1, on the reverse strand, counting down.
GTTTGCGCGTACTGCCACACCAATTCGTTTATTGTTGGATCAAGTTTGGAAATGGCTTGTTCAATAGGCAGGTATTCTGTACCGCCGGCCACATGCACACGCGCTCCGCCAAAAACCCTGCTTCCATCAAGCGCTTCAACTACAATAACAAAAACCGCTGGGTTTGCTGTCCACTCGTGTTTTGATGAAGTTACCTTTTTTATGCCAATACTGGTAAGTACATCAGCATGGCCTTGCACAAACGCCATACAGGTTTCGGGCTCGTCAATAGCTCTGAAAGCTCTTACACGAACCTTTGGGCGGGTTATTTTCACTGCGTCATCCATGTGTTTGAGCGCTTGCACTTAGGGGCATTTAATTTGTTCAAACAACTAATACGTTTGAACTACGAAATAGTTAAACAACAAAGCACACAACCTAAAGTTTTATGGTCATTGCCACGTAAACTTTAAGTTGAGAATATTTACAAAGCGACAATAATTTTTCTGATAACTATATGCAAAAGCAACAAGCTGTATGCCTTAGCTTAAAGTATCAGAAAACCGGGAAGGGATCAGTAATGTTATCTAATGATAAATATACTATTTGAATTTTTCAATAAAATTTTTGCAGCCCTGTTCAATCAATTTATTTACAGGATCAAACAAGGTATCGTCATAATAAGGATCAGGAACTACATCTGCGCCTAAAAGCATACTTACCTTGGCTTTGTCGGCCTGGTTGCGCGCCATATTCAAAACGTTGGAAAGGTTGGAACGGTCCATTACCAGTATGTGGTCAAACTCATCAAAATCGGCAGGAGTAAACTGGCGGCATACTTGTTTGCTAATATCCACACCGTAACTACGCGCAACCTTTACAGATCTTCGGTCGGGTGCTTCGCCAATATGCCAGCTGCCTGTTCCGGCCGAGTCGACCGTCCAGTTCAATCCTGCTCTATCGGCCAGGTGCTGCATAATACCTTCCGCCAACGGCGAACGGCAAATATTGCCCAGGCATACCATTAGTATTTTCATTATTTAAGGTAAAAGCTTTTTGCTTTAGTTTTTCAGCTTTAAGCGTTATTATCCGAATAATTGATTTAAAACACCGGCTAAACGTATCCCACCCATCAAAAGGCGTTGGTTAAGTTCTGCTATATGGTTAAAGTTATAAACGTAAGCGCTTTTAATATCCTTGCCTTGCACTTCGGTGTAGGCCTTTTCAGCAATCTCGTGCGATTCAAATATCCATTTGGTTAAAGGATCTTTTTGCCAGGTGGCGCGCTTTGCAGCGGTAGTATTATCAATGGCAGCCACATATTCGGTGTAACTCAATTGCTGATAATCTATCAGCTTTGAATCCCATATTGAGTGCAGGTTGGTGCTCTCGCCAAACCAGGTAAGCTTAATGCTATTGCCTCCTTTATCCTGTGTATGCCCGGTATGGAAAGGTTGGTGTATATCCTCAACTAAGTGGATAAGTACGCGCAGATACAGCAGCTTTTTATCTTTAGGCAGGTTCTTCTTTTTTAGTTCAGTTATTAAAAAGTTGGTTTTGGTGTAAGCATCTGTATGATTATCATGCGCCAGGAACTCTACCATTTCCGGATAAGCATACGGACGGTCAAAATCAACAAAGTGCCAGTCATACAAATAGTTGTAAGTTGTGTCTGATTTGATGAAATCGGCCCAGTTACTCGCTATAGCAACAGATTCGCCCAGTATGGCTCTCACTGCCGCTTTAGCTTTTGGAGTGAGGTAATTTTCGGCTATCTGGCCCGATATACGATGCCCGTTCATGCCCCAGGCCATGCTTAGCAGCGGGGTAAAAAACAAAACTAAACAGGCTGTAATATTTCTAAATGCTTTCATAACTACAAGGATTTGGGGTTACAACTTACTTTATTTATTAAATGCAGTTTTATGGGAATAACGTTAGCAATGCTTGAAAATTGGATGAGCGAATCGTTGGAACGATCTACCTTAAAAACATCCTGATAGACACCAGACCGGAAGCAGCCGCCGGCGCTTTTGAGGCTAAAATCGGCGTTGCAAAAATTACCTTTAATGCGGAGGGTGTCATTTTTTTGTTCGTAGGTGCCACGAACATATTCTGTCCAGTTGCCGGCATTCATGCAGGTATCATAACCTGTATTTACTTTGCTTACCGTTTGGATGGTAGCATAAACTGAATCGCAACTGAATTTGAACTCGTATAAAGAGTAAGTAAGCAATTGCTTTTGCCCGGGCACGCTATCCTGCTTCCACATTCCTTGCAAATAGTCTTCGCCCTTGCCTTGCATTGGCTTATTAGGCGAGCAGGCGTACAAGGTGAAAGCTAAAAAGAGAAAGGTGAAAGCTTTTTGCATTTGCTTTATATAAAAAGAACTGTCATTCTGATTGATAGTAAAGGATCTTGTACGCTTTATTAGCCGCTTTTTTAAGATTTTTCGCTATCGCTCAAGAGAACAGTTCTTCGTTATCACTCAGAATGACAAATTAAAATAGACCGCTTATTTCAAGCTGCCTATCATATCTTCAGGGCGCACCCACTCGTCAAACTGCTCGTTGGTTAAGTAACCTAAGCCAATTGCAGCCTCACGTAATGATGAGCCGTTGTTCAATGCTGTTTTGGCAATTTTAGCCGCTTTTTCATAACCAATGTGCGGGTTGAGCGCGGTTACCAGCATTAATGAGTTTTCAAGGTGTTTTTTAATGCCATCATAGTTGGGCTCAATACCTACCGCGCAGTTGTCATTAAATGATACGCAGGCATCACCAATTAAACGGGCTGATTGCAAAAAGTTTGCTGCCATTACCGGTTTAAACACGTTCAACTCGTAATGACCGTTTGAACCGCCTATTGATATAGCCACATCATTACCCATAACTTGTGCAGCAACCATTGTTACAGCTTCGTTTTGAGTTGGATTAACTTTACCCGGCATAATGGATGAGCCCGGCTCGTTATCAGGAATATGGATCTCGCCGATACCTGAACGCGGACCAGATGCCAGCATACGGATATCATTAGCTATTTTCATTAATGATACGGCAATTTGCTTTAAAGCGCCATGGCTCTCAACTATAGCATCATGCGCCGCTAATGCTTCAAATTTATTTTCGGCAGTGCGGAAAGGCAAGCCTGTAAATTCAGCTATATATTCTGCTACCTTAACGTCATAACCTTGTGGGGTATTGATACCGGTACCTACTGCTGTACCACCTAAGGCCAGTTCAGAAAGGTGATCTAACGTGTTACGTAAAGCTTTCAAGCCGTGGTTTAATTGCGAAACATAACCTGAAAACTCCTGACCTAAAGTAAGCGGGGTAGCATCCATTAGGTGCGTACGGCCAATTTTTACAACGCTTTTAAACGCTTCTGATTTAGCAGCCAATGTATCGCGAAGTTTTTCAACTCCCGGAATGGTAACATCAATCAGCATTTTGTATGCAGCAATGTGCATAGCGGTAGGGTAAGTATCATTTGATGATTGCGACTTGTTCACATCATCGTTCGGGTGGATGAAGGTTTTGCCTTCTCCTAATTTATTGCCTGCAACAACGTGCGCGCGGTTAGCAACCACCTCGTTAACATTCATGTTTGATTGCGTACCCGAACCTGTTTGCCAGATCACCAGGGGGAACTCGCCAACATGCTGGCCCGCTAATATCTCGTCGCATACCTGAGCTATCAGATCGCGTTTTTCGGCAGGTAACACACCCAGATCAGTATTGGTATAAGCAGCCGCCTTTTTCAGGTAAGCAAAAGCCTCAATAATTTCCTTAGGCATTGAAGCCTCCGGGCCAATTTTAAAGTTGTTGCGTGAGCGCTGGGTTTGTGCGCCCCAGTATTTGTCTGCAGGCACCTCCACGGCACCCATGGTATCATGTTCTATTCTGAAACTCATTGGTGTTTGTTGTTTTTTTCAGGCGCAAAGGTAGGGGATAAACCTTTGCCAATTAAATATTATATGTAAAAAAATGCTACATACAACTGGGCGTTTATCAGCCCATCGACTCACCCCCGACCCCTCTCTACTTCGTAAAGAGGGGGAGAGATGTCGGTTTTCAACAACCCTCTTTCCGTCGCAGGCGAGAGAAGGTCAACCAGCGCAGCGAGGTCGGGGTGAGTAAAATAGCCCCTTATTTGCCCAAATACTAATCTCTGCTGCTTGCTTACTGTTTGTGCGTTGTGTAAGTTTAAGCCGCTATGCAGTTTTACATCATAATTAAAACCTAAAACATAACAGATATGAAACTGCACATTAATAAAATCATCACATTGGCATTTATATGTCTTTTATCCACTCATGCAATAAGCCAAAAGCTTGATACCGCCGTTTTGAAAAAAAATTGGATTTGGGCTGGAATGGAGTGGGTAGATATAACTAAGGCTACTCCCCGCCAAAAGGCAAATATCAACAGGACTTTGTTAGCACAAAAGCTAACAGAAGATCATTATTTCTATCCTCGCAATTTAGGACTGATAGGTGTGCGTTTTACCTGAGGAAGTGCAAAGAAAAGCGAAATATTCAGAGGTAACAAAGGTGAAAAGAGCATTATAATTCATGGTGACTGCAGTGTGGAATTTGCGGCGTTAGATATTACGCCACTCAACGCGGGAGATTTTCGCTACCATGTTGTTGAAAACGAAAAAAAAGAACTTGTATCCTGGACAAAACCAAATGTATTCAGGAAAACCGCTGACGGGAAATCTGTCTATGCTTATTTAGGAAAATTTGACTACGCGCCTCGCAGGGTCTTAAAAATTGAAGTGTATAATATTAATAACTACGGTTATTCTGATGCTGCTTATATTGATTGGAGAAAGGTGCAAGCCCCCGATCTTAAAGGTCATGTTCAATATTTTTCTTCACAAATCAGAACAGCCGATGGGAGCTTATTTGCAAAAGATTTAACCGCCTTGCAGCAAACAGAAGAGTTTTACTATAAAAAAGGCGACAGAAAAAACTTTAGCTTTCGCCCTACTACTGTAAAAGACTTTATTGAAACCACTGATAGAAATGACATAAGGTTTAGGGCTGATGATTCTGTAAAGACGCTGGTTTTCCAGGCATTTGACAGGAATTACTCTTATAACTACCGGGTATTGTTAACGCGCCCCACAGAAAATGGTAACGAAACCATTAAAATGGGCGAAACTAATAACAGGATTGAGATTATAAAGGATGTGTGGCAAAGGCCGGGGAAGTATAAAGTAACATTTGTGCCATGGCTTGTAAAGCATGGTGGCAGGCCGGTACATGTATTTGACAGCCTTGCAACCAGCATTACCTTTACTGTGCTGCCCCCTGAAAAGAAGTACATGCCTGTAAAAACCGTTGTAGCTATTATTTTAACGTTAATAACAGCCGCAGTTATAAATTTTACCCTCTTTCGTAACAGGCACAAACGCAAACTGGAAAAAGAAGCTCAAAACAGGCATATAGCTACATTGCAACTGCAATCGGTTAGGGTACAATTGAATCCGCACTTTATTTTTAACGCTTTGGCGGGAATACAAAATCTTATCAACAAAAATGCTATTGAAGATGCTAATAAATACCTCAGCAGGCTTGCACGTTTAACACGCAATGTGCTGGATGGTGCACAAAAAGAGCTCATCAGCATTGAAAAAGAAACCGACCTGCTTGATGATTACCTGCAAATGGAGCAAACCCGCTTCGGCTTTAACTATAGCATAAATGTTGATGAGCAAATAGATCAGCAAATTGAAATACCGGCAATGCTGCTGCAGCCCTTTGTTGAAAACGCGGTAAAACATGGCATATCTGCTTTGAAAGAAAGCGGCCGGGTTGATGTTTCCATCACGCAAAACAATACTGATATTGTACTAAAGGTGGCAGACAATGGCAGCGGTTTTAAAGGCGAGCCTGAAAACGGGAAAGGAATTAAACTTTGCCGTGAGCGCATCGCCCTGTTCAACGCTATCCATAAAAATACTTTTATATTGCTGAACATAGAACAGACCAATACCGGCACTGTAATAACTATTGAACTTAAAAACTGGCTGTAAACATGCGCGCCCTTATTGTAGACGACGAACTATCCAACCAGGAAAACCTGCAACAGCTGCTCAAAACCTATGCTGATGACGTAGAAGTGGTGGCTGTTGCAGGCAACGTTGACGAAGGCATAGCAGCCATACAAAAACACAAGCCCGAACTGGTTTTCCTGGATATTCAACTGCATGGGCGCTCGGGTTTTGATCTGCTTAAAGAGCTGGATGCAAAAGACTTTGCGGTAATATTTTTAACGGCTTACGATCAGTACGGTATTCAAGCCATAAAATTTGCCGCTTTAGATTATTTACTGAAGCCGATAGATATAGACGAACTAAAGGCCGCCATAAACAAGGCGCGAAAGGCCATCCAACAAACCAAAAAGAACGAGCGGTTAGGTCACCTGTTGGAGTATTTGAAAGATGAAAAGCAGGTGAGCCCGCGTATTGCTTTGCCCATGTTTGGCGAAACACGGTATGTTAATGTAAGTGATATTATGCACTGTGAGGCCGACAACACCTACACCCGCTTTTTTCTGAAAGACGGCGAAAAGGTGTTAGTATCAAAAACCTTAAAAGAGTATGCAGATATGCTGGCTCCGCATAGGTTTTTGCGTACCCACCAAACCCATTTGGTTAATGTTGATTACATAAAAAGTTGGATACGTGAGGACGGCGGCAGTTTATTGCTGAAAGACAACACAAAGATCCCCATTTCAAAAGTTAACCGAATTAAAGTAAAGGATATGCTTGCGGTGCAGTTTAAGTTGTGATATTAAAATTTGTAAAAGGATAAGGTTTTAGAAAGAATAGTCTGTAACCTAAGTTGCCGAAAGATATAGGATAGCACCCAACCTTGTTCCTCGAGAACGCAGAGGAAACTTATTTATTTTAAATTTGGGCGAAAATCGGTTTACAGATAAATCTTATACTCATGCAAAATATAGAAATTAAGCCGCTGGAGGGGATTGTTATTAAAGATATCGGTGAAGTGCTGTTAGGGCGACATAAAAATAATGTTTATACTCTATTAGGCCATCCCTCAATAGATAACAAAGACAGGATTTTTTATAAAGAACTTGAAGTAAGGTTTGATATAGATCAACATGATAACATTGAATTTATAGAATTTATATACGGACCATTTCCAAAAAATATTGAGTTAACGATTTACGATGTTAATCCATTTACTATCGGAGCGAACAAGCTACTGAAAATACTCTCAATGCATAATCAAGGGGACCCAGATACATCTGAAGCTCCTTATTCTTACGCCTTTACAAATACATCTATTGGCGTTTGGAGAGACCTTGCGCCTGAAGACATAGAACCAATAACCGAAGATAACATAAACGATAACTATAGCGAAGAACTAAAAATGGTCCAGAATTTCTGGACCATAGGAATCGGTGTGCCTAATTATTATCGATTGTAATTCCGCAATGCCATTTTATTTTTAGAGGAAACCTAATCACTCATCATATTAAACAACTTAACCGCCTGTACAGCTTCCTTTACATCATGCACCCTTAAAATAGCTGCACCTTTGGTTAAAGCTATAGTGTTTAGTACCGTGGTGCCGTTCAACGCTTCATCAGCAGAAATACCTAACGGACCGTAGATCATCCTTTTCCGCGATACGCCTGTCAATAGCGGCAGGCCCAGTTGCTGAAACTCCGCCATTCGGCGCAATAACGTATAGCCATGCTCAGGTTTTTTGGCGAAACCAAAGCCGGGGTCAATAATAATGTCCTTAACGCCTAATTGCTTCAACTGATGAATGCGGGTGGTAAAGTAGTTAAACACTTCGCTAAAAACATCCTGGTACTCTGCCAGGGCAACCATTGTTTTAGGGTTGCCTTTCATATGCATTAAAATATAGGGTACTTTGAGTTTGGCAACAGTAGCAAACATGTCTTCATCAAGCTGTCCGCCGGATATGTCATTAATAATATGCGCTCCGGCTTGAACAGCCGCTTCTGCAATCCTCGCCCTGAAGGTATCTATAGACAAAACGGCCTCATGCATATTTTTTACTATAGCTTCAACTATGGGTAATAACCTGTCCATTTCCTCCTGCACAGAAATATCATCTGCATCCGGGCGGGATGAATAAGCGCCCAGATCAAGAAACGTAGCTCCGTCCGCCAGCATTTTTTCTGCCTGTTTTAATGCATCATCAACACCTTGCTTACGGCTGCCTTCAAAAAACGAATCGGGCGTGAGGTTGATAATGCCCATCACGGCCGGTGTACTCAGATCAATAAGTTTGCCGCCCGCGTTAAGCGTTGTGTTTTTATGAAAAAATGTATCTTTAGCCACTGTTTTATCTTTGAAATACATTAAGGTTGGATTTGTAAAGTTAATTTATCTATTCAATTTTTATTGACGTGAACTCTCTATCCTCAGAGACGCAAAAATGTGGTTATACTTTTAACCCTGCACATCGTTAATAAGTGTTTCGCAATAATTTCAAATTTTAAAATTTTGAACAATACATCAGCCGAATACGACGCAGTTATTTCCCTTTGCAAAGGGCTTTTTATGAAGAAAACGCATGATTATGGTACGGCCTGGCGCATACTCCGCCCTGCTTCTATCACAGATCAGATCTTCATCAAAGCGCAGCGCATCCGCACTTTAGAAGAAAAAAAGGTATCAAAAGTTGATGAGGGCATAACCAGCGAATACATTGGCATTGTTAACTATTGCATTATTGCCATGATGCAACTGGAATGCGGCCCCGAAACGCCTGTTGAATTGGCACCCGAAGATGTAAGTGTTTTGTTTGACGAAAAAGCTTTGGAAACCAAGGAGCTGATGTTCGCCAAAAATCATGACTATGGCGAGGCCTGGCGCGATATGCGCGTTAGCTCATTAACAGACCTGATTTTGATGAAGATATTGCGCGTTAAACAAATTGAAGATAATAAGGGGCTAACCTTAGCATCAGAAGGTATAAAAGCCAACTACCAGGATATGCTGAACTATTCAGTGTTCGCGTTAATAAAATTGGAAGTAAAATGAAAAACGGACTGATATGGTTTTGCCGCATTTTTGTAGGTCTGCTGTTTATATTTTCAGGCCTCATTAAGATCAATGACCCGCTTGGTTTCTCCTATAAACTGGAGGAGTACTTTGAGGTTTTCCATATCACCTTTTTAAACGGACTGGCGCTGAGGCTATCCATCATTCTATGCGCGCTCGAAATTATAATGGGCTTTGCCTTGCTTATTGGTGTTCGGGCTAAACAAACCGTGTGGGGCCTGTTGCTGCTTATTATTTTCTTTTCGTTCCTCACCTTTTATTCGGCCGCGTTTAAGGTGGTACAAACCTGCGGTTGCTTTGGCGATGCCATCCCGCTAACTCCATGGCAATCGTTCAGTAAGGATCTTGTATTACTGCTGCTGATATTGGTGTTGTTTAAGAATAAAGAAAGCATTAAACCGCTTTTCAAACCTAAAGCCGGCGATAACTGGCTGTTTGGCGCAACGGTGGTATCACTTGGGTTTGGCTTGTTCACGTATAACTTTTTGCCGGTGGTTGATTTTCTGCCTTACAAAGTTGGCGCAAATATTCCTAATGAAATGAAAAGGCCGCCGGGCGCAGCGCCTGATGAATACCAGATCAACTATAACCTAAAAAACAAAAAAACGGGTGCAACCAAGGAGGTAACGGATAAGGAATACCTGAGCAGCGGCATCTGGAAAGATAATAACTGGGAAATAGTAGGCAATCCGGAAAGCAAGTTAATTAAAAAGGGTTTTACGCCTAAAATTCAGGATCTTTCCATTCACGATGCGCAAGGGAATGATTACACACAGGAACTGTTAGAAAATCCGTTTAACAACCTCATCATAGTAGCTAACGACTTAAATAAAACCGACACTTCGGCCATTATCAAGATCAATGCTTTGGCCATTAACTTAACCCGCAGCTTTAATACGCGTACCATACTTTTAACTTCATCTACCTCCGCAACTGCCGAAGCTTTTGCCAAACGCTACCATTTAATAAGCGAGGTTTTGTACGCTGATGGCGTACCGCTTAAATCAATGGTGAGGGCAAATCCAGGTGTAATGTTATTAAAGAATGGTACCGTTGTTAATAAATGGCATTATCACACCGTACCGAGCTACGATGATATGGTGAAAAAGTACTTCACTCAGCAACAATGATAGCCCGCTACCTGCTCCGCAAGTTTTTATACAGCCAAGCGGTTATGCTGGGCATTGTGGTAGTGGTTTTCTTTTTATTTAACGTTTTACCGGTAGACCCGGCCCGCATGACGCAGGGACAACGTGCCGATGTGCAATCCCTACAAGCGGTACGCAAAGAGTTTGGTTTGGATAAACCTTTGCCGATACAGTTTGCCTATTATATAAACGACCTGTCGCCAATTGGCATTCACTTAAAAACCGATCAGCACAAATACAATTTTGCTTCGCTTGTTCCTGTCTCTGCTGATAAAGTCTTAGCATTAAAATGGCCCTACCTGCGCCGCTCTTACCAAACCAGTAAAGATGTGGCTTCGCTATTGATGGAAGTTGTACCTAACACGCTTGTGCTGGCAACAACCGCTATGATTTTCGCCATTATTATAGGCGTTTTTTTAGGCATTGTTAGTGCTTTAAATAAAGATACCTGGATAGACCGCCTGGCTTTGGCTTTTTCAACTTTAGGCATCTCCGCGCCTTCTTTTTTCGCGGGTATCATTATTGCCTGGTTGTTTGGTTTTGTGCTGAGTAACTATACCGGACTCAACATGTCGGGCAGTTTGTACGGGTACGACCCTTTTAAGGGCGAGGTGGCCAACTGGAAAAACCTGATATTACCTATGATAACTTTGGGCCTGCGCCCACTTGCTATAATAGTGCAGCTTACCCGCAGCGCAATGTTAGATGTATTGAGCCAGGATTACATCCGCACAGCTAAAGCAAAAGGCCTAAGCCGCAATGCCATCATCTACCGGCATGCTTTAAAGAACGCGCTTAACCCGGTAATCACCGCTATTGCCAACTGGTTCGCGTCGTTAATGGCGGGTTCATTTTTTGTGGAGTACATATTTGGGTATAATGGTTTAGGCAAAACTACGGTGAAGGCACTGGAAATGTCAGACTTTCCGGTTGTGATGGGCGCTATTCTGTTCATCGCCTTTATTTTTGTGGTGATCAACATACTGGTTGATTTTGTTTACGTTTGGATAGATCCGAGAGTTAAATTACAATGAAGATATTTTTTGTGGGTTTTATGGGATGCGGCAAAACCACCTGGGGCCGCAAGTTGGCCAACAGGCTGGAGTATGATTTTGTTGACCTTGATAAGGTTTTTGAAGAAAAGGTTGGCACTTCCATAACCCAATATTTTGAAGAGCATGGGCAGGACGCGTTCCGCTTGCTGGAATCCAAAATTTTGAAAGAAACGGAATACGCCGAAAATGTAGTGGTATCTACAGGCGGAGGATTGCCGGTATTTTTTGATAACATGGAATGGATGAATGCCAACGGCCAAAGCATCTACATCAAACTAACACCTGCAACACTGGCTGAGCGTTTAGATAAGGGTAAAACCACACGCCCGCTTATATTAGGCAAGCATGGCGAGGAACTGGTTGCTTTTATAACCGAGAAGCTTGCTGAACGAGAAAGCTTTTATGAAAAAGCTACTCACATTGTTAACGGCATTGAAATGACTCCCGATTCATTAGCCGAATTAGTTACTAAGTGATCAAAACAAGGTAATCTGCTTACCGCTTTTGGGTACAAACAAACTGTGATTAAGAGGTGGCATTTCCCTGTTGGCTAAAAATCTGTTGCAAGCCATTTTAAACAATTGGTGTATGGATTGCGCTATTTGTCCGTCGCCACTCATGCGCCTGCCAAAATCACTGTCGTTTAAATTACCACCATGGCAGGAGCGAATAGCATTTAAAACTTTTTCTGCCCTGTCTGGAAAGGCTTTGTGTATCCAGTCGGTAAATATTTCGGCAATGCTGCCATTCAGCCTAACAATGGTAAACCCGGCAGATAAGGCGCCGCGGTCGGCAGCTGCTTTGATAATATCAGGTAGTTCATTGCTGTTCAATCCGGGTATTACGGGCGCGGCCATTACCCTTACCGGTACCCCTTTTTCTGATAGTTTTTGTATAACGCCTAAACGCCCGCTGGCTGTTACGGTGCGTGGCTCCAGCTTTTGGCGTAACTGCTCGTTTAATGAAGTGATGGACATATTTACATGAATGAGATTGAGCTTAGCCAGTTCTTCAATTATATCCAGATCGCGCAGGATTACGTTGTTTTTTGTAATGATACTTACCGGGTTTTTATACTGCAGAAATAGCTCAAGCAGTCGGCGGGTTATTTTTAATTTACGTTCAATGGGTTGGTAACAATCGGTATTACCGGAGAGCATAATGGTTACCGGCTGATAGTTTTTCTTGTTAAAATATTGTTCCAGCAGTTCGGGCGCGTTACGCTTCACTACTATTTTTCGCTCAAAATCAAGGCCGGCGCTAAAACCATAATATTCATGACTGTTACGGGCGTAACAGTATATACAGCCATGCTCACATCCCTGGTAGGGGTTAATGGAATACATGTGACTCAGATCAGGACTGTTTGATTCGCTTACAATCTTCTTCGGCGTTTCCTCAAATAGCTGTGTGGCGCTGTTTTCTAATAAAGGCTCATCCAGGCCTTCAATATGGTCTAAAACGTATTTTCGTTTTAAAAACTTATTGTCGGTGTTTACCTGCGCCCCGCGTCCCTTAAAAAATTCCGGATTTTCCTGATGTGCCATTACGCAAATTTGCTAAAATATTTAGCAAATTCACACTTCTATTAATTTGTTTTTTATGGCATAAAGCACCAGCCCAACGCGGCTTTTTATCTGTAGTTTATCAAAAAGCTGATCGCGGTAGCCATCTACCGTGCGCACGCTTACACACATTTGGTCGGCAATTTCCTTATAGGTAAGTTCGGTGCCGGTGAGTTTCAGAAATTCTATTTCACGGCCGTTCAGCTTAATGGTATCAACAGGCTTGTTAAAATTGCTGATGAGGTGTCGTGTTACAAAAGCGGGAAAGTAAACTTCATTTTGAGCTACGTTACTAAGAGCCTGCTCAAATTCATGGGGTTCTGCATCTTTCAGCAAATATCCTTTAACACCGAGTTTTACCATGGTAAGCACCTTGTCGGCATCTTCAAACATGGATAGTACAATAATATTTACATCCGGATAATTGCTGCGCAGCCATTGCGCGGTGCTGATGCCGTCCATTTGGGGCATGTTAATATCAAGCAAAATAATATCCGGCTTCAATTTAGACGATATCTTTCGCATAAGTTCATGCCCGTTAGCGGCTTCAAACATAATGCTATAGCCGTTAAGATCATTCACCATAGCGGCAATACCACTTCTAAATAGTTTATGATCGTCAACTAATGCTATTTGGAGGGGTCCCATCAGCGTACAATTGTTTAGTATTAGGGTTCAGGGCGATGTTTATGCTACAGCCATTGCCGGGCGAGCTGTAAATATTAGCTACAGCGCCCATCATTGCCGCGCGATTTTGCATGTTTTTTAACCCTGAGCCGATGTTATTTGCCAGCTCCTCAGGAGAAAAACCCACACCATCATCCTCGAGGGTTAAATTAAACAATTGTTCAGAATATTGCAAAGTGATATTTAATTTGCCTGCGTTGGCATATTTCAGCGCATTGTTTAAAGTTTCCTGGAAAATTCGAAATAAAATAAGCTCGCGTTGTTCGCCTAAAGTGTAGCTTTCACCGTCAATTCTCAGGTAAATGTTGATCAATCCACTATCATTAACACGGTTGGTTTCTGCTTCCAGCGCTTTAATTAGTCCCTGTTGCATAACGTGCTCAAAGCTAAGGCTTTTGGAAAGGTGGCGCAGGTCGCTTATAGCCCGTGCAATAAGCTCACGGTTCTCTTCTATTTTTTGTTCAGCATCCGGCACTGCTTTGGCTACCCTTGCTAGATTAAGTTTTACAAAAGACAGTACCTGGGTAATATTATCGTGTATCTCCCGGCTAAAATCTGTTAGCGTTTGTTCCTGTACTTCGATCTGCGTTTTTAGTAATTCCTGCTTAAATGCCGTTTTAAGATGCTCCTGCTCCTCTATGTGACGTTTTTTTCGGCGGTTGTAAGCATTGATATAAATAATTAATGCCAGTGGAGCCAGTAAAAAGATACAGGTGGAGAGGATTATTATTTGTTTGATGTCATCCATCGTTTACATATAAAGGCGTATGTCCAGCAGCCGTATAAAATTACAATAAGAATGTTATTGATGTAAAATATATACATGGTGTTAACCGCAGACACAGATACAGACACCAGTAACCTGTAAAATAAATTGATGGCTGTTGTTCCAAAAAAGAAAAACAAAATGCCGGTTGTCCACCAAAATTCGGGTAATGCTTTTAGGTCGGTGTATTCTTCCTTATTAAGCAGCAGATAATAATAATACAAGCTGTAAAGTATCATTATTACAGATAGTGCCGAATAAGTTAAAACATTGTAATCATAAAACCCATGTTGGTTGGTCAGCAATTCGTAGCCGTACAGGCTCAGTAAGATAACAAGGCCCGTAAAAATGATGATTTTGCTTTGGATATATTTCCCAATAAGGTTATAAAACATCATTAAAAATGTTCCAATTTGTAGTAACAGCAGTAAGTTATAGATCCAGGCGTTAGAGTTTTCGGGTTTAGGGTCAGCTTTGTACATTTCCTTAAGCGGTGTTGCAACAAACTCCACCAAACATGTAAGAAACATGAATGCTATAAAAAAGCGCCAATATCTTTCTTTGACCGACAAAAGGCAAACCAGCGCCGTAATGAAACAGATCAGTTCGGCGCTGGTGTATAAAGTAAAGTATTTAGACATTATTAAAGGCAATCCCTTTTTTAGTTACAGTTTATTGGGCAAAGACCACCGTTGTTTTCAGGAGGGCCCAAATAGAACACGCTGGCCTCTCTATCTTTAAGCAAAGTCGCAGAAGTATCGCATCTAAAATCATCCTCAAGTTTGTCATTTACTACGGTTATAATTAGCGTATTTCTACCATCTATAACCTCTCCGGTACTATGTTCATTATTTGGATATGTTGCCATATATACTCTAATGCCGTTGAAATGTTTCTCTTTTACCAGTTTTTTAAACATTTCTAAATCAAACCATACTGCTTTAGTATTCATATTTCTGCCATTAAATTCATCCACCATTGCCTCTGCATAACTTCTCTTAATAGCACCTATATAGTCAGCTGGATTACAATTACCGTCATAGTCTGTACATGATTCACAATGGCTATTAAGTAGCGCCCCGGCGGTGCTCCACTTAGGCTCCGGCTTGATAACGAAATCTTTGGGCGTTCCAAAAATATTCTCATGCCTATAATAATCATGATGTAATCCTGGGTAACCTGCGGATGTACTATCTGTGGTTGAAATTAACAACAGTTTAGTTTCTTGCGCATCAGGTTTTTCCTTGGCAAAATAAAATCGTATACCGTCAATCTTAGGTGTTTTAGCTTTTTCTTTTTGAAGAAGGGCAACAATATCTTCAACCATTTTTTTTGTTAAGAGGAAGGTGACGGGTTCAATTTTGTGATTTTCTTTCTTTATATATTCTTCGTAATTGACAATCCATTGCTCAGCTTCTTTACAGTCTACATTATTAAGCGTTTTATAAACTATTGATCCTGTAGGAACCGGGCATCCTGCGGGGTCATGCGGGGTGAAGGCAGCTTTCTTAACAGCGGTCTGCTTTTTCTCTTCGTCTTTTTTTTGGTCACAACTAAAAACAACGATGGATACAAGTAGCAATAGCAATAATTTTTTCATGATTGTTTGGGTTTTAGGGGTTGAATTTTTTCCCTAAAATAAGCAGAGAGCGCAGTAATCCAGTACCGTTTTTTAACGGTATTTTAAGTATAAAACACCGCGCCAAATACGGTCAATGAAGCGTAGAGGTGAGTTGCCTTTTTAAGCAATTTTGACTTAACCTTTATTACTTACTGTAAAGCACCGGCTGATAACAAGATCAGTAAAAAGTTAAAACCTCAGCCTGATTGCTTGAAAAAAAAGGGGGATACTAAACCACGTGGCTAATCACTTTCATCCTAAACCCTCTGCCACACAAAAGCCGGCCTCTTTCGGGGGACTGGGGTCGGCTTTCCCTTACTTGTCTAATAAAAATACAAACAGTTCTTTAGGGCCGTGGGCACCTAATACCAGTGTTTTTTCAATATCTGCTGTGCGGCTTGGGCCGGTTACATTAGTGATCATTGATGGCAGGTTGCCATTGTACTTGTCTTTGATGAGCTTAAAGCCATCTTTCAAGTCGGTAACCAATTGGGAGGTATAAGCCAGTACAATATGCACCGGCGGATAAATACTTAAACGCCTGCCTGCCATGCCTGCGTTTGATAATAGAACGCTGCCGTTTCGGGCTATTAATGCTTCGCATAGCGTAAAGCCAACTTCTGCCTGCTCAAAGTCTTTATCCGTTTCAAAGTAGGGATACTCATATTGGTCAAGCAGTTGCTGCAAGGCGGGTTCCCAGCAGTATATTTTATGCCAGTTGCGTTCTTCGGCCAGCGTAAGCAGGTTCTCAATAAATTGAACTTCATCTTCGCAAAAAGAGAACTGCCCGGCAACGGCTGTAAACTCTTCGGCAAACATCACTTCAAGCAGGTCATCAGGCGGAGGATAATGCGGCAGGCTCTCCAGGTTAGGGTACGGGTTGTCCCGTTTCTCTAACAGCGCCTGGCGTATTTTTTTAAGTAACTTCTCTTTTGATGTAGTGATGTCTTTCATTTAAGCTATAAGGCCTAAAACAAAAAGCTTAAAGCTAAAGGCCCGAAAGGTCTTTTTGCTTTAAGCTTTTGCTGTTTAATTTATTCGTTACCTGAAGCTTCTTTCTCTTCGGGGTTTCTGTTAAACGTACCGGAGTGGTCAGCAACACCTTCATGTGTTAAAGATTGCGCTGCAGGCTCCTGGTTTGACTCGCTCGGGCCATTTACAAACTCATCATAAGTGGTGCGGTGGTCAAACGGACGTTTACCTAATATCTCTTCCAGGTCTGACTGGAATAAGATCTCTTTCTCTAAAAGTTTTTCGGCCAGTTTGATCAAACCTTCACGTTTATCTAACAATAATTGTTTAGTGCGCTCGTAAACAGCATTGATCTGTCCGCGTACTTCCTCATCAATTAATTGCGAGGTTTTTTCAGAATATGGTTTGTTAAACTGGTATTCGCCCTGGGTATCGTTGAAGGATACATTACCAACTTTAGGGTTCATACCATAAATGGTAACCATGGCGTATGATAGTTTGGTAATACGCTCCAGGTCATTCTGCGCACCGGTTGATATTTTACCGAAAGTAATATCCTCGGCAACACGGCCACCCATGGTCATGCACATGCCGTCTTCCAGTTGTTCAATGGTGTACAAAAATTGTTCTTTTGGCAGGTATTGCGCATAACCCAACGCAGCAACACCACGCGGAACGATAGATACTTTAACCAACGGATCTGCGTGTTCCAGGAACCAGCCTGCAATGGCGTGCCCGGCTTCGTGGTAAGCAACAATTTTTTTCTCCTCCGGAGAGATGATCTTGTTCTTTTTCTCCAAACCACCAATCACACGGTCAATAGCATCCTGAAAATCCTGCATATCTACCGCTTCCTTGTTTTTACGTGCTGCAATTAAAGCGGCCTCGTTACAAACGTTGGCAATTTCGGCACCCGCAAAACCAGGAGTTTGGGCAGATAGTTTTTTAGCATCAACACCTTCGGCCAGTTTAACCGGTTTAAGGTGTACCTTAAATATCTGCTCACGACCGATCAGATCGGGTTTATCAATAGATACCTGCCTGTCAAAACGGCCCGGACGTAACAAAGCCGAGTCTAATACATCCGGACGGTTGGTAGCCGCAAGGATAATGATACCAGAATCTGTACCGAAACCATCCATTTCAACCAGCAATTGGTTCAATGTATTTTCGCGCTCATCATTACCGCCTACAATATTATTTTTACCACGGGCACGGCCAATAGCATCTATCTCGTCAATAAAAATGATACACGGTGCTTTGTCTTTAGCCTGGCGGAACAGATCACGTACGCGTGATGCGCCAACACCCACAAACATCTCCACAAAGTCTGAACCTGATAGGGAGAAGAACGGCACCTGTGCTTCACCTGCCACGGCTTTTGCCAATAAGGTTTTACCTGTACCCGGCGAACCTACCAGTAATGCGCCTTTAGGTATTTTACCACCCAGGTTGGTGTATTTTTTAGGATTGCGAAGGAAATCAACAATTTCCATTACCTCCTGCTTGGCTTCTTCCAAACCGGCAACATCGTTAAAAGTAACTGATACCTGAGATTCCTTATCAAATAAAGTAGCTTTTGACTTGCCAATATTGAAGATCTGACCACCCGGGCCACCACCCGCACCGCCAGACATGCGGCGCATAATGAACATCAATATAGCAGCGAAAAGTACGATCATAATAACACTCTGAACCAGGCCGTTTGAAAGCAGGCTTTCGCGTTGGGTATATTTGATACTGATCTGCTGTGATTCGGGCAGGTCTTTCTGTGCGCTATCAATTGATCTTTGAAGCAACTCGTATGACGGAGAAGTGAAAGAATACTGCGGTTCGGCATTGGCATTCATGCTCAACGCATTTTGCGATTTGCGTGCGTCAGCATATTCAGGTTTTTTTAAGCTGTCTTTTTTGATGTGTACCTCAACAAAAACCAAATCGCCGCCCTTGTAGGCTTCAACGTAGCTTACGTCTCCGGCCTTAAGCATCTTGTCTTCAAAACGTTTTTGGTCAATACCGCGGCCACCGGTGTTACCTGTAAAAAGGGCTATCCCAATAAAGGTGGCAATCACCAGGGCATAAACCCACATAAAATTAAACTTCGGAGGTTTGGGTGTTATTCTTTTAGCCGGAATTTTTCTTTGCGGCTTTGGCTTTTCAGCATTATTATCTTTCATTTCTATAATTTCAAATTTAATCAATTGCAAAGCTACCCTGCTTAGGCACTTTTGTAGCTTTTAATTTCAGCATCACCCCACAGTTCCTCAACACCATAAAACTCGCGCTTGTCTGTTCTGAAAACGTGTACAACTACGTTTACATAGTCAAGCAATATCCATTCGGCATGCTGCAGTCCCTCTTTGCGCCAGGGTTCCTGCTGCGTTGCCTTAAATACTTCATCTTCAATGCTGTTAGCAATTGCCTTTACCTGGGTGGTTGAGTCGGCATGGCAAATAACAAAATAGTCGGCTACCGAGCTGTTTATATTGCGTAGGTCAAGTCTTACAATATCGTTCCCTTTTTTTTCCTGTATGCCATGTATGGCCAATTCAGAAATATAAGCGGATTCATTTTTCGCTTTATTTTTTACCATCAAAAAGAATTAGTTTTGAACGTTTTTTGGTTAAGCATTATTATAACATTGCAAAATAACATAATTTCAGGATTATTTGTTGGACAAAATTTACTGACACTAAAAGAAGTAGATTCAACCAATAATTTCCTAAAAAGTTTATTGGCAAATTCTGAGCCAGTAATAGAGGGTACGGTCATTATGGCAGAACGCCAGTTTGCGGGCCGTGGGCAGCATCAAAACAAATGGCTGAGCGAGCCCGGAAAAAACCTCACTTTTAGTTTATTGCTTAAACCATCGTTTTTAAACGCTGTCCATCAGTTTGATCTTACCCGCGCCATTAGCGTTGGCGTATATGAGGCGCTGTATAAGGTATTGGGTAACGAGGTTAAAATAAAGTGGCCCAATGATTTATATTATGGCGACAGGAAGCTGGGCGGCATGTTGATAGAAAACACCTTGCAGGGCGAACGCATCAATAACTCGGTTGTGGGTATTGGTTTGAATGTTAACCAGGAGGAGTTTTCCGCTGAGGCTGTCAACGCTACGTCGGTAAAGCAAATCTTACATAAAGATTACGATTTGCGGGTTTTATTGTCAGAGATTTGCAGTCAGATTCAACAATACTACTTACATTTAAAGGCAGGCAAGGTAGAGTTGATAAGAAGCGAGTATTTGAAACGTTTGTATTGGTTGAATCAGCAAAAGCCGTTTAAAGCCGGCGATGAAGTTTTTAGCGGTGTAATTAACGGAGTGGCCGAAAATGGCTTGTTGAGTGTACAGAAAGATGGGAACAGTAAACTGTACAATCTGAAAGAAATTGAATTTTTAAATAAGTGATATGAAAAAGATAATGGCCGTTGCTGCCGCATTAATAATTAGTTTTAGCGCATTCGCTCAAATTGAAAATCCGGTAAAATGGGCTTATGCCGCAAAAAGAACCAGCGCTACTGAGGCGACTGTTTTTATCAAAGCCAGTATTGAAAACGGCTGGCATATTTATTCGCAATTTATTGAAGAAGGTGGCCCTATAAAAACTTCATTCACATTTGAACCTTCAAAAAACTACGCGTTAGTTGGCAAAACCATTGAGCCCAAGGCTATTGCCAAGTTTGATAAGCAATTTAAAATGAACATTGGCTTTTTTGAGAACGAGGTTGTTTTTCAACAAAAAGTAAAGCTGAAAGCAGCCGGTGCAACTACTGTGAAAGGTAAGCTTGAATTTATGGTATGTAACGACAAAAAATGTTTGCCGCCAACCGAAGTTGAATTTGTTGCACCTGTTCCGGCTAAGTAATAAGCATGTTTAATATTAAAGTTTTACTGACTAAAACAGTTGCCTTACTGGCTTTTGTATTATTGCTGTGTTTAGCAAGTGCAGGCGAAGCAAAAGCCCAGGAGCCCGATACATCGGGTATGGTTTTTACTGAGATAACAACAACAGCCGATAGTTTGGCCGATGCCTCAAAAAAGGATACACAGCAGGTTGTAAAAGCAACTCAACCGGTTGTTGCATCTGCTTCGGCAGCAAAAGCTCCGCAATCATTATGGGCTATATTTTTAGCCGGCTTTGTTGCAGGGTTTGCGGCTTTTTTAATGCCGTGCATTTACCCTATGTTGCCGTTAACAGTATCATTCTTTACCAAAAAGGCAGGCAGCCGCACAAAGGGCATATTCAATTCAATGCTCTATGGCCTTTCCATCATATTTATATATGTATTTATAGGCATACTCATAGCCGTAATTTTTGGCCCAACGGCATTGAATGACTTGGCTACCAATGGCATTTTTAACTTTCTTTTCTTTTTATTGCTGATAGCATTTGGCGTATCATTCCTTGGCGCGTTTGAAATTACACTACCCAGCTCATTGGCCAATAAGTTAGATGAAAACTCAGACAAAGGCGGTTTAGCAGGTATATTCTTCATGGCGGCCACATTGGTAGTGGTGTCATTTTCGTGTACAGGCCCTTTAGTTGGTTCGGTATTGATCGATGCCGCGCTCAAAGGAGAGCGTTTAGGCCCTGCCATAAGCATGCTGGGTTTTTCAACAGCGCTGGCTTTACCGTTCACGCTTTTTGCCATGTTCCCGTCGGCACTAAACAGCCTGCCAAAATCGGGCGGTTGGTTAAACAGCGTTAAGGTAATATTAGGTTTTATTGAAATAGCCTTCGCTTTAAAATTCCTGTCGAATGTTGATCTGGCCTACCACTGGAACATCATTGACCGTGAGGTAGTGCTTTCCATCTGGATAGCTATATCCTTGCTGGCCGGTTTATACCTTATTGGTAAGATCAGGTTTGCGCATGACAGCCCGGTTGAGCACTTATCTGTTCCGCGCACATTCATCGCCATTGGTGTTTTTGCTTTTACAGTCTACCTGATACCCGGCATGTGGGGTGCGCCGCTAAAATCAATCAGCGCTTTGCTGCCGCCATTAAGCACGCAGGATTTTGATATATCTGCCGGAACAGCACCAGTGCAATCAGTAAGCAACAGCGTATCTATAAAGGAAAAAAAGTACGAAGAACTTTTCAGGCGCCTGCCAAAAGTGAAAGGTATTGACGAGTGGTATGATTTTGAGCAGGCCAAAGCAGTTGCCCGCGAGGTGAAGAAACCCATAATGATTGACTTTACCGGTTGGAACTGCGTAAACTGCCGCCAAATGGAGCAGAATGTTTTTCCTGATGCGGAAGTTTTGAAAAGATTACAAAACGAATTTGTAATGGTGCAGCTGGTGATAGATGATAAAACAGCTTTGCCGGAGGCTGAGCAATTTACATCGGCAGTTACCAAAAAGCGCATAACAACATTAGGTGGTAAATGGCTTGATTTTGAAATTGGTACTTATAACTCCAACGCCCAGCCTTTTTATGTAATTGTTGACGAAAACGGACAAACGCTTGTTCCGCCACAGGGGGCAATTTTTGACATTCCTGAATTTATAAAGTATCTGGACAGCGGAATTTCTGCTTATAAAACTTTACAGGCGGCAAAAAAATAACTTAATTTGCAGCGAATTCGAAATAGTAAAAATTTCTTCTCACATCAGCATGGCTAAGATCAAGAAAATAGGTGTATTTACGTCGGGAAGCGATTCGCCGGGTATGAATGCTGCCATAAGGGCGGTGGTGCGTACGGCTGTATTGTATGATTTAGAAGTTGTAGGCATACGCCGCGGTTATGAAGGGATGATTCAGGGTGATTTTACACCAATGAACCGCAAGTCTGTTTCGAATATTATTCAACGCGGAGGCACCATATTAAAAGCCGGCCGTAGCGAAGAATTCAAAACACCCGCCGGAAGAAAGAAAGCCTTTGAACAGTTAAAATCCCAAAATATTGACGGTCTGGTAGCTTTAGGTGGCAACGGTACCTTTATTGGTGCTAAAGACTTGGGGCGTGAGTATGATATGCCTATTATAGGTGTTCCTTGTACTATTGACAACGACCTTTTAGGTACCGATTTTACCGTTGGTTATGATACGGCAATAAACACCGCCATTGAAGCAATTGACAAGATACGGGATACTGCAGAATCGCACGACCGTTTGTTTATTGTGGAAGTAATGGGATCCGACTCCGGTTTGATAGCCCTGCGTGTAGGTATAGCTATTGGCGCCGAAGCGATGATGATCCCCGGTACACGTTCTGACATGCCCGCCCTGTTTGCGCGCTTAGAAATGGGCCGTAAAGACAAAGCTTCAAAAATTGTGGTGGTTGCCGAGGGGGAAGAACCGGGTGAGGCTTTTGAAATAGGTAAAATAATAAAAGAAAAATACCCTAACTATGATACCCGTGTATCAGTACTGGGCCACATACAACGTGGTGGTAAACCAACCTGTATGGACCGTGTGCTGGCCAGTCGGTTAGGTGTTGCCGCTGTAGAAGTGTTAAGAAACGGCCATCGTAACGAAATGGTTGGTTTGATACATAATGACATTATCGGCACCTCGTTTGAGCGTTCTATTAAACACAACATTGATTTGAATACCGACCTGTTAAAGGTGGTAGAAATGCTTTCGCTGTAATTTAGCGTCTTAGTGTATTGAAAGGTGTCCCATCCGGTGGACCAAAACGCGATTTTGTTTAACGAAATTGCAGTATTTTGATATTCAGTAAATTGGTGATTTTTTACATCTAAACTTACTAACCTAAAAGTAGTCCCAAAGGAAGAGGTATTTTTATCAATAAATTGATATACAGGTATTTGTAAATTTATTGGGTTGGTAAATTTAACTCGGCCCGTATATTTACATGGTACAGCTTAGTGTTATAGCTAACTAACCTCTAACATGGTAAGTTTAGATAACCCGGTTTGGTTAATAATAGCTATGCTTTTACCGGATAGGGCCAGTAGTTTTTCATTAACCAGCTCATTGATCACACGGAAAACAGTTTCGTAAGTAGCACCCGAAAACGAGGCCAGATCCTGGCGGCTCAGATCAATGTTAATGAAGCCGTCATCGGTAACGCCAAATTGCTTTTGCAGTAACAGCAATGATTCGGCCACCCTGCCTTTAACAGACATATGCGCCAGGTTACGCATCTTCCGTTCAGACTCGCAAAGCTCGCTGGCAAAAAACTGCATCAGTTTATAAGTGAATTCTGCGTTCACTTTTAGTGTAGCCTCAAAAAAATCCATATCTACATAGCAAATAACGCCCGCCTCTAAAGCGGTTGCAGATATTGGGTATCCCGTGTCGCTGCCAATACCCCTATGACCTAATATAGCGCCTGTTTTAGCAAACCGGAGGATGAGTTCTTTATCTGCATCCCATTTTTTGTGCACCTTAACATTGCCCGAGTTTACAAAGTAAATGCCGCTCACTTTGTCTCCCTCTCTGAATATTACCTCGCCTTTTTTTACCCTAAAAGTTTTTTGATTTTGCAAAATGGCCGGATGCCACTCCTTTATGCAGTTTTGAAACAAATAGCAATTGTTTTGATTGCAAATGGCCTTGCTTTTTTTCATTGATCAGTTAATTTATGTGCAATTGTGCATTAATATGCTGTTAATTGCAATGTATTTTTATTTAGTACGTAAAATTAAAAACAAAATACTATAATATTCATCATGAAATTGAATAATTGATAAAATAATTTCTATCAAATGTTATTATTTTAACAAAAATTATAAAATACCCGAAAATAGGTATAACTTGCGGCCATTAACTGATCTTATTAATGCCCATAAATGTACGTCGCAATACATTTTGACAAAATCCACCGTTTTATACGGTGGATTTTTTTGTTTTTACAACTTTGGTCAGTAACGACGTTGTTAGTTGGCTGTTTTAATGGTAGATGTGATAGTTTGTAGGCGTAACATCAGGTCTTAGC
This sequence comes from Mucilaginibacter auburnensis, assembly GCF_002797815.1. Lineage (NCBI taxonomy): Bacteria > Pseudomonadati > Bacteroidota > Sphingobacteriia > Sphingobacteriales > Sphingobacteriaceae > Mucilaginibacter > Mucilaginibacter auburnensis. Next base: position 152,290 of record NZ_PGFJ01000001.1, on the reverse strand, counting down.
TGTTAACAGCGCATTATTTATAGATCAATTTTATAAAAACAGTGTCAAAGGCAATTAGTAATAGGTATTTTTATACTGCTTAATGTTGCAGATGAAGTTTTATATGTCTCTGAGGATTGTATTGGTGTTTTTATGGTTGCTTGCTTCTTTAGCAACTCATGCGCAAAGTAAATTCAAGGTCATTCCTCTTCCACTTAAATTAAACGATGTGAACCAGGAGTTCTCTGGAATGGCGCGATTGGGAGACAGGATCTACATTTTACCGCAATATGGCTACCATAAAGAAACTGCGCTCGACGGCGAGTTTGAAATGTACAGCATTAAGGCAGACAGCATAAGCCGCGTATTAGCTGGAGCCGACACAGTCATAACTGCCTACAGAACACTAAAGGTGCGTGGCCTTGAAAAATTGCCCGCTGAGGTAAAACAAATGTATCAGGGTTTTGAAACACTAACATTCGTGGGTCAATACGCTTACATAGCCATAGAGACGGCTGATATAGCAGCTAATTGTTATTTAATACGAGGCGTAGTTGATACTGCAAACAACGAAATTTTGATAGATGCCCAGAGATATGTTACCCTCGTACGCCCTTCATACATCAGCAATGCCGGCTTTGAAAGCATTACCTGGTTGCCAAAGGAAGACAAGCTCATCGCTTTTTATGAGTTTAATGCTGATGCAAAAGGAAATTTTGCCTACCTGATAGATACTTCGTTAACGCAACTGCCCAAAAAGGTGAAAACGCCTTTTTTGTATTTCAGAAATACTGATGCCGCTACCGCAGCTGATGGTAGTATATACGCCATTAATTACCACTGGGATGGCGATTATGATAAATATCTGAATAACAATTTTGTCAATAACCCCGAACGCGATATTAAACATGCTATCCCCTCGCTTAAAAGTAAGCTTGACCATGATCCGCAATATTTAAAGGGCAACACCTTCGCGCGCATTATCCGCCTAAAAAATTATCGAAAGAATAAGTGGCAGGAAGTTGCCGTGTTTGATGGTTTTAAAAACAATTGGGAGGGCGTAACGCTGTTTAACAAAGGAGCGCTTGTTATTACGGATGCCAACCGGAGTTCAAAGCAGGTTACTCAGCTGGTTTACATCGAATTTTAGTACACCATTCCAAATAAAAAATTTGCTTTTGTTGGTACTTATTAATAGCTTCACGCCCCCGAATAGTACTTTAACAAAGACGGATAATCTTAATGACGGATAACGGTAAAAAGATCATTATTTTTGATGATGATGAGGACATTTTAAGTGTATGTACCTATGTGTTGGAAGAGCAGGGTTGGGAGGTGCACGTTTTTACCGATTGCAACAACATTATTGAAAAGGTAAACGGTATAATACCCGATGTTATACTAATGGATAACTGGATACCGGATACAGGCGGTATTGTTGCCACGCAGGCATTAAAAAATGATGCAGCTTTAAAACACATCCCGGTTGTTTATTTTTCTGCCAATAGTGATATACAACTTTTGGCAGAAAAAGCCGGAGCCGAAGCCTATATAGCCAAGCCTTTTGACCTGGAAGATATGGAGCGTATTATAAGCGGTGTAATTACCGCTTAGGCCTGCTGTAATATTGTTTTTACGCTGAGTGTTATTGGGTTTGTTGTGAATATGCCTATATTCGCCAACGAAATTAAACCTCCTACAAGTGAAGATATACAACACTAAACGCGGCATTGTCATTGATAACGAAGGGCAATACTTTCTCTCAACAGAAACCAATTGGGACACTTTTATTAACAGACAAGGCTTATATGCCACTGTACTTGCTGAAATTGGCAGTTTAACTGCTGATTCATCATTAGCTGATGCTATTACCGGTGAGGTTTTAGCGCCATTAGCTAATCAGGAAGTATGGGCATCGGGCGTAACTTACTTCCGTAGCCGTACTGCACGTATCGAAGAATCAAAAGATGCCGGCGGCGGTACTTTTTATGATCGTGTTTACAATGCAGACAGACCAGAGCTTTTCTTCAAAGCCCCTGCATACCGTACTGTAGGTACCGGTGCTGATGTACGTATCCGTAAAGACTCTAAATGGAACGTACCAGAGCCAGAGCTTACGTTATTTATGTGCTCTGCCGGAACCATTGAAGGTTACACCATTGGTAACGATATGTCATCAAGAGACATTGAAGGCGAGAACCCATTGTACTTGCCACAAGCAAAATCATACACCGGTTCTGCAGCCGTTGGTCCTTGTATTTTTGTAAGCGAAGAGCCAATCAACCCTGAAGCTACTATCACCCTTGAAATTAAAAGAGGTGGCGAAGTTGCCTTCACCGAGTCTATCGCTATAAGCCAGATGAAAAGAAAACACAGCGAATTGGCTGAGTGGTTGTTTAAAGAATTAGACTTCAAATACGGCGTGTTCCTGATGACAGGTACGGGTATTATCCCTGCTGACGAATTTAGCTTACAGGTAGGTGATGTGGTAAACATCTCTATTGAAGGCATAGGTACATTAAGCAATACCGTTACTTCGTAAATAAAAACGCGAATTAAATTTTAAACTCGCCCCCGGCGTTAAAGTTATTATGTTATGATTGAAGGAAAACAGATCATAGGTTTTGAACTTAAGGCCGGGGGCGATGTTCTTTGGCAGTCAACCAACCCTGCTACCGGCGAGAAGATCGCCGATTTCCGTTCGGCAACTCCTGCCGAAATTGAGGAGGCCGCTACTAAAGCCGCATCAGCGTTTTTAGTATATAGAAAAAAGTCGGGCTTTGAAAAAGCAGATTTCCTGGATGCAATAGCAGGAGAGATGAGCGCTATCAGTGATGAACTTTTAGCCATTTGCATGGCCGAAACCGCATTGCTAAAGGTGAACCTTACCATCGAGCTTAACCGCACCATCAACCAGTTAAAGATGTTTGGCAATTTGCTGCGCGAAGGTTCATGGCTGGATGCCCGCATTGAAACCGCCGAGCCGGAACGCCTTCCACGCCCTAAACCCGATGTTAGGTTTATGCACATTGGCTTAGGTCCGGTACTGGTGTTTGGTTCAAGTAATTTTCCTTTTGCGTTTTCAACCGCGGGTGGCGACACCGCTTCGGCATTAGCGGCCGGTTGCCCGGTTATTGTTAAGGCGCATCCTGCCCATCCTGCAACGGGCCACATGGTGGCGCAAGCCATTTTACGCGCGGCGCAAAAAACCGGCGTGCCTGACGGTGTGTTCTCGCATTTGTTTGATAACGGATTAAGCGTAGCACAGGCCTTAGTGGTGCATCCTGCCATTAAAGCTGTTGGCTTTACCGGCTCTACCAAGGGTGGCAAGGCGCTGTATGACATGGCTGTTAGGCGCGATGAACCCATCCCGGTTTATGCCGAAATGGGTAGCTCTAACCCAGTATTTGTTTTGCCTGAGATAGCCAAGAACGAGGCGGAGAACTTTGCCAAAGGCTTTGCATCATCAGTAAGCGTTAGTGTGGGGCAGTTATGTACCAACCCTGGTATTTTGCTGTATGAAAAATCGCAGGCAAGCGAAGGCTTTACCAATAAATTACAGCAGGAGTTTCAGCAAACCGTGGGCGGCGTTATGCTGGCGCCTAATATTGCCAATGCCTATAATACCGGTGTGGAACACAGGGCAGCACACCCGGGGGTAGAAGTAATTTCAAAAGGGCAAACTACTGAAGGGTTGAACGTTGGCGCGCCTGTTTTATTTAAAACAGATAGCACAGCCTTTATGGCCGATGCTACTTTGGCTGAAGAGATCTTCGGGCCGGAGAGCATTGTAGTAGAGGCTAATTCTAAAGAAGAGATATTCAATATTGCGCGTAATCTGCATGGTCACCTTACAGCTACTATTCACGGCACCCCCGCCGATCTGGAAGCATACCGCGAACTGATTGACATATTGGAACTGAAAGTGGGTCGCATCATCATCAACGGTTTCCCAACCGGGGTTGATGTGAGCAGCGCCATGGTACACGGCGGACCGTTCCCGGCCACTTCCGATTCGCGCGCTACCTCTGTAGGTACCGCCGCCATCTTCCGTTTTACAAGGCCGGTGGCTTACCAAAATATGCCCGATGCTTTATTGCCCGAAGAACTGCAAAACGCCAATCCGCTTAATATATGGCGGAGAATCAACGGCGCTATGGACCAGGGGAAGGTGGAGTAATCGTATTGTTTGTTTGGCAGAAATTTCTGTAATAGCTGTAAAGCCTAATGGTATGCCTTGGTAAAATAACGACAATCTGGGCGTTCTCTTACTCCTATTGCCGCTGTCCGAATGTCACTGACTTCGGACGAATATGTTTGCGGTCTGCGACTACCGTGGGGTGCCTCTTTTAGGTAGTCAGTGAGCGGGGCTGTTATAGTGACAAGCTATGCAACAGCTAAATTTTTAATTCTCAGTAATTTGGACGTTATGCAGCTTGTTGTTACCTTAGTCTGAGTGGATATGGATGTGTTATTGCAGATTCTCCACATGCTTTAAACCTATATCAACTTAATTTTAATCTACCCTGAACCAATCTATACCTATCCTTATTAACCATGAAAAGGCATCCCTTATTATATATCTATCTGGCGCTTTTCTCCTTGCTTCCTGTTTCGGTAAAAGCTCAAAAAGATGTTGTAAACCTCAGCGGTAAAATCAGCGATTATCAAGCAGACCGTGACACGGTACCGTTTGAAATATGGGTTTATAGCTCTATAAAAGACGAACCCAGGATAATTGCTATGCAGATAAATGGCGACGGTACTTTCAGCAAAACATTGTCCATAAATCACAAACAAGATGTTGTTTTCGGTTATGGGGATAATATAAAATTGTTGGTTAGCCCGGGTGACAGTATCACAACCGAGTTTGAACAAACGGCTCTGTTGAAAACCATTAAATTTGCAAAAGGACCGGCTATTAACAGGGAACTGGTTGATTATCAAAATGCGTTTTCAGCTTACTGCGAGAAGCGATATCCAGGAAAGAACGGTAGATATCAGCAATTTTTCCAGACCAAAAAGAGAACACCTGAGAAGTTTAAACAGTTTATTTTTGACAGATTAAAACAAGAAACAGATTTTTATAACGACTTTACTGCAAAAAATCACTCCAGCGAGTTGTTTAAAAAATGGGCCAAATTTGAGCTGGAATATGAATGCGCTAACGACCTTATTCAATATACATCTGGAGCTAATATAGGCGCCGCCAATAAGCCTTTGCCCAAAACGTATTTTGATTTTTTTGATCGGTTTGCCCTTGATAACCCTGAAGCTGCTTTTTCTTCAGCCTATCTTGACTTTCTAAGTTCTTATTCAAACATTTATTTTTTAGAAAAGTACAAGGCCAATATGCCTATGTCTGTAATAGCCGGCTTTTTAATATCTTCCGGTAAGAACCTCACGGGGAAACAGATATTGCGGTTAGGAAAAGTACAAAAGAAAGGTCCCGATAAAACTTCCATTTTTGATGTGCTTTTTATCAAAAACATATTAGAAGCGAACGACGGAGTAAATGAGGACGCTATAGCTACTCAAATAGGTGATTATAGCTTTGATGCGTTGATCGGGTTGTTTGTTAACCACACTCAGGGCTTTGCAAGGGATGTTTTATTATCAGGTTTTATCTGTCAAATGATTGACGACGTAAAAGACATCGATTTAATAAAAAGTCGTCTGGATACTTTTCTTCCTTCAATCGGCACAGGCTACCTACGCGACGAACTTTTGGCCGAGTTGCAAACTGCTGATGAGAAACGTAAAAACTATCAATTAAGCGCAGGCTCCAAAATTAACTTCCTCCCAGTAACGCCAAGCGACAGCGTTTTTAACAAACTTATTGAACCATACAGAGGAAAGGTTATTTTAGTTGATTTCTGGGGAACCTGGTGTCAACCTTGCCTTGCTGCTGTGCCCGATGCCAATGCGCTTTATAAGGCTTATTCAAACAAAGGTGTAACTATTTTATACCTTGCGGTTAAATCTAAGGAGAACATTTGGAAGTCGGTTATTGCTGAACATAAAATACTTGGTGAGCATTTTTTACTTTCTCCTTCTCAAGAAGCAGTTTTGACGGAAAAGTTCCGTATTTCGGGCTACCCACAATACATGCTGATTGATAAAAGAGGGTTTGTTAAAGACGAAAATGCAAAGCATCCTAACGACAATGCACTGAAAAGGGAGATAGACGAACTGCTGTTGAATTGATATGATAAAGGAAGCATTTCATCCGCAGTTTATATCGTTTCTCTTAAGCGGTTTACATCCAACAACCACCGCGTCATTGCGAGGAACGAAGCAATCCCGAACTTGATAGGCCGAAGCGACAAGTAGCCCGTGTTGCATTATCATTCAATCTATCAGCGACTTGTCACAGAGATTGCCACCACTATCGCTTGCAAAGACAGGTTGGTAAGTGCAGGGTAAACACCCTATATCTTCAACCTGATATTCACCTTATCCAGCAAGCCGGTAAACCAAATCATGGCAAAGGCGAAAATGATACATTTAATAATGCCGCCGGTTCCCTGGCTAAGTAGCTGGGGGTATTCAATATCGGCCATTTCGTAAATAGGGTAAAATATGCCGGGCACTATGTAACAGGTAAACGTTGCTATGCCTGCAGGCTCAATCACTTTGAACCAATGGTATTTCTTTTTAAAATCAACTATAAAAATAAATCCTGCATAAACTACCAGACTTATAGCGGTACAGATCAACACCCAGGCAGGTGTGTCGCGTATTTTTGATATACCGCCCGCTATGTAGCGCACAATAAACCCAAGGTTGAACAGTATTACCGACATCAGCAGCATACCTATCCACAGCAGCTTAAGTTCATTGCGTTCGGCAAGGCGCATGTATAACACGGCTACAAATACACCGGCCATGGTAAAGGCCTGCATGGCACCGTTGCCGGCAATCCACACATAGTTTTGCAGCGGGGCCAAAAAGTCAAACCAGCCAAAATGGAAGTCGATATTAAAAAACATAAAGAACAACCATGCCGCCGCCTGTATCCACAATTGCCCGTCGGAGTAATAATAAATAAGCGCGCAGATAAGGTAGGCCCAGCCTATTAAACCCAATATGCCCCACCACGAAAAATGCAGCCACGGGTGAGCAGGATCGGTGCTCTTATACGCCCATGACATAATGATGAGCAGCACCACTCCCAAACCGCGCAGCAGGTGTTTGCGCCAGGCGGGCTTTTCATTGTCGTAATCTAAAAATATCAGGAAGATGCTGATGGTACCCAAACTTTCCCATACCGGGCGGGGAAGTAATGATCCGGCTTCATCATACGTTTCGGCGTTGGTGAAGTATACGCCTATAAATATTAAGGCAGCAGCACGTGTTGCAATGCGCCACGGAATTTTGTAATAACCCTGATGCAGACGGTTTTTAAAGGCGAATGGTATGGAGAGCCCTACAATAAATAAAAATGCCGGAAATATAGTGTCGGCCAGTCCTAAGGCATCGGCGTTTTCGGGCGCATGTTTAATCCATTCAGGGGTGTTGGGCATTCCGTCAATATCATTCACAAATATCATCAGGAACATTGTAACGGCACGAAAAGCATCAATTGACCGGACCCGGTGCAACAATGTACTCATAAGCTTATTTAATGTTTTTCAGTAGAAAATGTTTTATTGAAACGCCGCTTTTTAGAAAATCATATAAAAAAAGCGTAACAGATCTATGCATTAGCCAAAATAGTTCACCAAATATCCCACTACTTCCTTGGTGTAGAAGTCCCAATGGCCAATTACGTCGGCCTGTGGCAGCAGGTCGGTTAAGTGAAAGGAATCGTTACCTATAAGATAGCTGCATGATATTGGCACCACATCCATTCCTTTTTTGTTGAATATCATTTTTGCACGCCTCATGTGGAAGGCCGATGTTGCCAGCAAGTAGGGCGGCTTTAGTTGGTTGCTGTCTAACACTATTTTTGAAAACTCCGCATTCTCTAAAGTATTTCGGGAGCGTTCTTCGGCGAGTATCAAACTATCCGCAAGGCCTAACTGCATTAACTGCTGTTTGGCCCACCGCGCTTCCCTGAATTTACCCGGTATCAGGCTGCCATTGCCGCCGGAAATGAGTATATGCGCGGCCTTGCCTGTTTTAACTTGTTGCATGCCGGTAATAAACCTGTCGGCGGCCCAGGTAAATCGCCCATTACCATCGGCGTCGCTTCCGGCAAATCCGCCTAAAACTATAACGCAGGAGTATTTTTTATTGTTGTTTTTTGAAGTAGCGGAATCAACATCCCAAAGCCGTGCGAAGCCTTTAAAGAAAAGGGGTATAGTGAAAACGTAAAGCACAATTACCCCCGCAAACGCAAACCTGCGGCCAACAGGTTTACGCCGTTTAATAATGGCAATGATGAAAAGTACAAATACCCAGTTTAAAGGAACCAGTATAAAAAACAATACTTTCGACAGGATAAAATACATCGGGCTCTACAGCTTTTGGGCGTAAAGATAGGTATTTGCGTTGATGGGGTCGGCTGTTACATGCCGCTTTTGCCTGGCTCGTATTGGTAAACCACCTGGTACGGCGCGTTTTTTAATGCCGATGATAATTGCCCAATACCCAGATCTTCCTTCTGCGGAGTAGGTTCGCAAACAGAGTAGGCTATACCTTTGTACATTACAGGCGTACCCACTGGCTTATCAAACTGCACACCAATGGTTATGTGAGTAGGGTAGAGCAGCGCTATCATGGGCAGATTGTAAATTTCTTTAACCAGATAAAAAAATAGAGCGGCACGGTCATCGCAGTCGCTGTATTTTGAAAATAGGGTTTCCTCGGGCGATAGTCGTTTTTCAAAACCGAAGTTCTCCTCATCATTTTCGTATAAGAAAGCGTAACGGGTAAAGCGCATCAGGTAGTCTATTCCCTTTTTTTGGCTCATTTTTTTTACGTTTTCTTTAAGCGTAGGTATCAATGAGCCATAGGTTTCTTTAGTTAGGGGGATGTTGAAATAGCTGGCAAAGTCTACAACAGGGTAGTTGTTAAAAATGGCATCCACCTGTTTGCTTAGCTTCACATTGAAGTAATATGCTTTGTGCTTGTAAGTGAATTGCAATTCCTTGTCAAAATAATCAGACGGGCGCAGTTCGGGCATTTTATCTATTTTGTAGGAGAAAGGCCGGTTGGCGTCGGGGATGTCAACCGTTACGGGTTTGGCAGGATCATCATTCAGATTGGCGCGCGCATAGTCATGCCAGTTCAGGCAAACATATTTGCGACCATCAACGATAAAAAACGGCAGGTTTTCTACATCCTCACGGTTATATACGTAAAAAATCACTTTATCCTGGGTAAGCGCCAAGCGGGCATCATAGCCGGATTTAGCCATCAAGAACCATTTGTACAATGTATAACGACCGTAGTTGTCGGCTTTAGGGCTCAATTGTTGCGCTGTTTTACGCACCAGCTGATAATAGATCCAGTCGTTTAGTTTATAGCGTTTTTTGAATGCAAGTAATGAGTCAACCAGCGGTTGATAGGTGGATGCGTTGGCCGTATTGTAAAACTGTTTTACCGTTTGTTGGGATAACACCTGCGGCACCTCAGGCAAAAAAGCGGAGCTAACCTCGCTGTTAAAGGTTCCCTCGTAAAACTCAAAGCATAGCCGCTTTTCATTACTTTGGCCAAATGCTGAGGGAAAAGTAATGATCAGCAGCAATGCCATTAACCTGCCAACACGTGCGATCATTTTCTGTAAAAGTTTATTGTAATATTAAACCTACGCAGAAAATCCCGAAATGTTATATTATTATATTAACATGCAAATAATATTGAGTTAATATTAAATTAACATTCAAAATGGAAAGATAAGTAAGTCTACCTCTCCAGTTTAGCCACCCTTGTAGGTGTTTCTACACCGGCAATAATGCCGCGCGAGCTAAGTGCAATGGCTTTAATGGTAGCAGTAATATTCTTTACATCTAATGAGTTGAATTCATCTTTAACGGAGTGGTAAAGCTTATCAATATCAATCTGGTCTGTTGAGATAGTATGCGCCGGAACGCCTAAACGGGCCAGTGTGGCGTTATCACTGCGGTAAAACAGGTTTTGTTCAGGGTAAGGATCCGGGTGAAACTTGAATGCTGTGCCTTCCAGATTTTTTTGTAGGATAGTACCAAAATCAGAACGTTCAAAGCCGGTTATAAATGCAGAATTTTCACCAAATTTTGATGGCTTGCCAATCATTTCAATATTAAACATAGCTACAGTTTTATCCGGATTAACCATTTTGGAGAAATATCGTGCGCCAAAGCCGCCTATCTCTTCGGCAGTAAAAGCTACAAAAATTATAGTGCGGGCGTTGTTGTCCAGCTTTTTAAAGTATTTAGCTAAAGTGATAACCGCAGTTGTGCCTGAGGCATCATCATCAGCGCCGTTGGCTATGCTGTCGGCTTCTACCGGCTTAACTACACCCAAGTGGTCATAATGCGCAGAGAATATTACGTATTCATCGGGTTTGCTTTTACCGGGTAATACGCCCACTACATTAAATAAGGGGTTGTTGTTTAACTTTTCGGCCATGTTACCACGGGTAGGTAATTGCCCCAGGGCTTTAACATCAACCACTTGCCGAAAGCCATTCAATCCCTCTAAAGGTTTTAAGCCAATGCTTTTAAACTCGCCCTCAATAAATTGCGCAGCCTTTTCTATGCCCGGTGTAAAAGTGCCACGGCCCTGCATATCATCGGCTGCAAGGGTTTGAATAATACGGGCAACGTCTTTTTGTTCTATCAGTTTATCAACATCCTGGGCATAGGTGCTGATGCTTAGCGTTAGTATTGATATTAATGCTATAAGTTTTTTCATAAGTGTTTATTTTATTTTAGATGATAGCCAGTTGTTTCTGAAAGCGAGTTGGGCGGCGTTTGGCTGCATGCCTGCTTTTTCAAATGTAATAATTTCAAACGCCGGATTTTCTGTAAGCGTGATGGTGGCTTCATGATCGCCGGCACGGTTGCGGTAGGTAACCTGTACCTTATCACCCGGTTTTTTATTATTAATAACCTGATTGAAAGATGCCGGGTCGGTGATCTTTTTTCCGTCGGCTGTTAATATTACATCGCCCGCGTCAATACCTGCATTATAAATTGGCGACCCCATTAACGAATTGCCTATAAGGGTCAAGCCAGTACTGCCTGTTGCCTGCACCTGACCCGAACGGCCCCTTATAGAAGCTGAAGACAGGCCAATCCAGGCTTTGCCCGGTTGCGCTTTACGCATAATCAGGCCGGCTTTAACCAATAAGGCGTTATAATCATTCTTATCAGTTCCGTTTACAAAGCGTTTAAAAAAGTCTGTGGCAAATTTAGCGTCCTTGGTTAGTTTGGCTAACTCGTCTTGCAAATCTGCAACGGTGTAAGGCTTCATTTTTTTGCCTCTTTCCAGCCAAACGGCGCGCATGTAATCATCTAAAGTTAGGTTAAAATCGCTGCGCAGTTTAAGGTCAAGCGCTAAGGCAATTGCGCCACCATAGGTATAATAACTGGTGAAATTATTAAGGTAGTTATTAGGATCAATAGAAACACCTGCATCAGTAAATACGGCTTTACGGCTCATCTCAACAGCCGAATATTTGGCCGCTCCCGGTGTGTTTAAAATAGCGTTCACCAAACCGCCTACCACCCGTGTGTACTCATCGCTGGTGTAAAAGCCGGCACGGGTAAGTATCAGTTCGCCATAGTATTGGGTAAAACCCTCGGCAAACCAAAGCTCATTGCTTATGTTGGCGTGGGTAAAGTTAAAAGGCTCCAGTGTTTTTGGCCTGATACGTTCTACATTCCAGGCATGGAAAAACTCATGCGAGAAGGTGCCCAACAGGCCAATTTCATTCCCTGCTACTTTTTCGGAAGCATCAACAATACAGGTGGAGTTTCTGTGCTCCATGCCATCGCCCGAGTTTGAGGGATAAATATCTTCTAAAAAGGTGTATTGGCCGTAATCATAAGCAGGTAGCTCGCCAAAAACGGCCTGTTCTTCGAGCGTTACCTTTTGCACCATTTTACCAAAGGCGTCAATAGTGCTTTGGTCATCAGCTGAATGTATGGTGAGGTTTATTTTTTGCTTTTTTCCGTCCGGATTAGCCACTTCCCAACTGCTCGTTTTATATGCTGAGAGCTCGGTTGGGCTGTCCATCAAGTATTGAAAGTTGGGTGCAGAATAAACATTTACGCCCTCATGCTTTAATTGGCTTGCTACCTTCCAGCCGTACTTATCCAGGTCATTAAATTCAACCCTTATCTCGCGCTTTTCCTGGCCAAGGTTGTTTATAAATAAAAATACAGCCGGCATATTTAAATGCGCATGACTGGCATCAACGCTTGCATAAGTACCATCTGTCCAGTTGGCAAACAGGGTGTAACTTACCTTTACTGCTTCGCCATGCTCAGCAATTTCATAATGGTCGCCCTCAACCTGATTAATAAGCAATGGCGTGCCATCAGGATCAAATGCTTTTACATTGTAAACATTTTTGCCAAACTCATGCGTGGCATATCGTCCCGGCGAAGACCGGCTCATGCGCAGATCAATAATTCCGGTAGGTGCTTTTGGTATGGTAAGCGTTATCTCTGCCTCATGATGCGCGGCATTGAGGAACGATACAGTATAGTAAATGGGTTTGGGGGCGGGCTGAGCAAAGGCAGCGCAAATTGACAGCGCAGCATAAGCCAGCATTAAGGGCAGTTTTTTCATTATTCAGTTAATTACTGTAAAATTAAAATAAAAACCGAAACAACCGCATTAAGCCAGTAATTACCTATGCCGGTAGCGCTCCATATTAGCTTCAGACTGCCCCATGAGTGCCTTTTTACGGTTGGTAACATCAGCATCTAAATGGTGATCAAAAACGCTGTCGGTTATGGCCATGTCGCGTTCCTTATCCCGTTCGGCATAGTGTATGTCTGCTTCGCCCATTTTGGCAATGGCAACATCATAAGCACCTTTTGGAGACATGAGCTTTACCAACACAGGCAAACACTCAAATAAGATAAAAAGATAGCCTATAAAAGATATGGCCAGATAGGTATCCAGATCCCGCGTGCCGTTCTCATTATAAGTAAGTTGCCCCAAAGCCCAGTTACGGTCGGCAAAGCCGGCTATGTTGGCCAGGCTGTCCAGCTGTTTGTCGGAAAATAAACGGAGGTTGGTCAATCCTTCAAAATCTTTCCGCTGACCGAGGTATTGATCCATGCGCTCCACTTCATCAGTAACAGTTTTCAGTCTATCCTGCTTTTCCTTTAAAACCGATTCCTTTTGCTTGGCGTAGGTGCCATAGCCCGTAATACCCGATGTTTGGTTGGTTTTATCGCCAAAAACTTCCTGATTGAGTTGAAAGCGTGAGCGATTAATGTCTTTTTCTAATGAATCTTTTTCTTTACGCAACTCGGCGCCTTTAGAAAGCTCCATGGCATACTTTTGTGTATAGGTTTTTTGCAGCGTATCTATCTTACGGTTTTGCCCTTTCAGATAAGCTGTTTTTAATTTCTGGCGAATTTCTTTATCAAAGATCTTCAACTCCAGCGGACGCGAAATAACAACACCTATCATAATGGCCAACAGTATACGGGGGGTAGCCTGTAAAATTTGCTTATTGGTACTGCCATCTTTGTTGATACTTGATACAATGTAACGGTCCATATTAAAAATGGCTGTACCCCAGAGCAAGCCAAATAATATGGCGAAGCCAACGGCAAAAGCATCGCCGTTAAAAACAAAATACATGGCATAACCGCCCGAAAGTGCCGCGAATAAAGCGGTGAAAAATATAGTGGCCCCTATGCCCACATATTTATTGTGTTCAGCAGGGTATTTCTTTAAAATGTCAACATGCGCGCCCGAGCAGAACCAAAAAAACCGGGTAACTTTATCCATCAGTATGCTATAATATAAAATAAAACGCCGTAAGGCCTTTATTGTTACAAAAGTATGGCGTAAATATTTAACACATAACGCTTACCTTTGACCCTGATAAATTATTAAAACCATGCAGGAAATTACCGTACAGGAATTAAAAGAGAAATTGGATAACAAAGAAGATTTTCAACTGATTGATGTTAGAGAAGATTTTGAGTACGAAACCTCAAACCTTGGTGGGGTGCTGATACCATTGGGCGGCATTTTGATTGAAACTGATAAAATTGCTAAAGATAAACCTGTAGTGGTAATGTGCCGCAGTGGCAAACGTAGTGCTGCTGCTATTATGCAGTTGGAGCAGCAGGGCTTTACCAATTTATCAAACTTACAAGGTGGTATTTTAGCCTGGGCTGCCGAGATAGACCCGGATGTGGTAGTGTATTAATATGGGTAAAAAAATATTACTTAACACGGCCTATAACATTGGCATATTTATTACCCTCATGACGGCTTACTGGGGCTTTACCAAAAACCGGTATGAGTTTGTTGCCGCCGGTGTATTTGTTGCCGCCATTTTTATTGTATTAAAGGTTAAGCTGGTCAAAGAGATCCGCAGCAATATGAAAAGATAAAAAGTTAAAGGCTCCCAATTGGGAGCCTTTAACTTTTGAAGGTATTATTAAAATAGAATGCCATAGGTTATGTAGCCTCCAACCACCAGCATAGATAAAATTCCCCAGGCCAGTATGGCTACAAACGAAGAACCTAAACACTTCAGGTAGTTTTTAACAGTCTTAGCTCGGTCTAAAACGCTATAGTAAACAATAGATAAGTAAATTATATGCGCCAACATCATCAGTGCCATTAAGAGGTTGGATATTGCGGAGTCTTTAAAAATGTAAAGCAATGGCGTAAATATCAAAATAGACAGCAAGTTGAGAAACGTGTTGGTAAATGTTATTACCACCAGGTGTTCGGCGTAAAATAACTGCCTGCGGTATATTAAAAACATTATAAACGCAATAAACGGCGTACTAATGCAGAGTACTATATTGGTTTTGGTGTTGAAAAAATTCATTGCTTTGCTTACCCGCGTTTGAATTTTGTCATACTTGGCCCGTTGTTTTGGTGTTTTTATTTCTTTGGGGTATTGTACCTGGCCGGTTTGTGATGTAGGCGAGTATGACGTCACGGCCGGATGAAATGGTTTCAATACAGAATTAGATAGCACATATATCCCCAGTACTATAAAAAAGAAGCTGAAGGGGTTGAAGTATTTTTTATGCTTACCGGCCAGGTATTCCCTTATGGTTAAACCGGGCTGGGTGGCCAGTTCTTTTATCAGGTAAAAAAAACCTTTATCGGCATGGGTGAGCGCATGTATTACTTCATGAGTAATGTGACTCATGGTAATGCGTTTGTGCGTGTGTAACGCAGACTGCCCGCAATTGTAACAAAATTTATCATGCTCCTTTAACTCGGCGAAGCAATTCAAACAATTGGCAGGATGTGTCATACAGATCAGTTTAGCTGCCGAAAAATACAAAAAACACTTTGATTTTGAGGGATGTAATATTTATACAATTGCCTGATGCTGCTGAAATGCTTTATCTGCGTTAAAATATTTTTAACGTTTTTAAACTTTTGTTAGCAACTTCACAGCAATTAATTGGCAATTAAACAATTTAACTAATTCTTTCTTATTCTATCAAATATCACAACTAAACCACAAAATAATGCGTTATAATAGTAACCAATAACTTAATTATTATGAGCGCATTAGTAACTGTTTTTCATATTGCTGTACCTGCTGTTTGTATCGGAGTATCTTACTTGTTATCTGCGAAGAGCGTTGTTACTCGTAACACAAGATAGGCGACTTATTCTTTTTTATGATTTGTTATGGTTAGCGAGTTAAACCGAAGCGTTTAAAATTGCTGCTATTGCACTACGGTGGGCAAATAACTATTTATTCTGATTTTCCTACCAGTTTCCACACGTAGTTTGAACCTTCTTTAACTATTCCAAAGTAGTCAAAACTTCCTGCGGCCCTATCTCCGTTTTCATCAAGCGTGGTACTGCCGGTTATGCCCATATATGCATTTGATTGCTCAGTAAATTTAAACTTAGTTTGCTTAAAATCTATTGTAGAACCGTTGGTTGCTTCTAATGTATGTGCAATGCTCCACGCTGCATCATAGGCGGCTAAAGCAAAAGCATCGGGCTCTAAATTGGTTTTGGCTTTAATGCGGGCTGCTATGGGTTTCCATTGCGCTTCGGTTGCCACAGGTAAGCCAAAAGCCGGAGCAAAGTAGGCTGTTTTTATAGCAAAGTCTGCAGCAGCTGCATCAGATAAAAAGGCAGTGCTTAAAGCTACGCCATCGCTGCCAAACCATTTAACGTTACTTAATATGGCATCGGCGGCCGCCAGTTTAAATAGCTCTACACCTTCATCAAACGATGCCAGATAAACCCCAACTTTGTCTGCGCCATAAGTGCCGCTAAGCGTGGTTACCTGTGCTTTTATTGAGGCTATAACAGCAGCATAATTTGGAGCAGTGGCAGCGTAGGGGGTTAGCGCGGTGGTTTGTCCGCCTTTAGCGGTAAACGCCGCACCTGTTGATGTCTGTAAGCCTTTGTTTCCCGCGTCATCGCGCGCCACAGTTACCAATCCTTTTATACCCTTTGTATAAATAGTATTAGCCATGGCTGCGCCTTCTATTTTATCAGGAGGGCAATATCTGAAAATGGCATCATCAGGTATGGACAGGCTGCCCGCGGTGCTGCTTTGGCTAACTACCATTAGCTCGGCATCATCAATCAATGGTTTCAAGGCGGTTAGTTCTGCACTTGATTGCGGTCCTATTATAAATTTAGCGCCTTCTCTTTTTGCTTGGGTGAAGTAAGTTTTGGCCAGTTCGGGGTCAAGTTTGGTATCGTTAACTATAAATTTTAAACGGTATTTAATATTTTTTGCAGTGAGGTACTGGTTAATGTCATCTGATGCCACTTCCAACGCAGCCCTGGAGGCAAGACCGAGGGACGACCAGTTGCCGGTAAGCGAAAAAAGACCAACCACATTGATGGTTTTTTCCTGGTCATTCTTTCGGCAAGACGATACCGCAGTAAATAATAAGGCAGCAAAAGCAAGCGTGAATATTTTTTTCATTGGATAGCAGGCATGTTAACAGATGCATGCTAAAGTACATAATTTAATATCGAACACCGAATTTCGAATATGGAATGATGAAGTATTTTACCTGATACCCGGCGTTCAATATTTTCAGCTGCCTATCCTTTTATAATCGTCTCTTGACCTGTCGGGATCATAATGCACGCCCGGCGTTAGCCAGTACATCAGTACCACCCTTGAATAACGGAAGTTGAACGGAGAAAGCACTACGGCCGAACCTAACAGCACACCAACATATAACCAGGGGTTTTTACTGCCGGTAAGTATATATAACCCAACGGCCAATGTTACCATTTGGGCAACGTTAAAGGCATAGCTCACAAACATGGCCACATAAAAATAGCCGGGTTCAATTTCAAACTTGAAGCCGCAATGCGGACAAGTTTCATTCATTTTTTGCGATGAAAGGCTGTAGGTGCTATTGGCAAACATATCGCCACGGCGACATTTTGGGCATTTTGCATTGATAAGAGCGTATGTTTGAGATATTTTCATGGGTTTAACACTTAAAGTTTCCATATTATTTTTGATTATTTCTTCTAAACTCCTCGGGCGTAACTCCGGCCTGCTTTTTAAAAAACTTTGTGAAGTACGAGTTATCGGCAAAGTTTAACTGATCGGCTATTTCGGCTACGGTTAGTTCCCGGTTTATTAAAAGCCGTTTAGCTTCCAGCGCTATGCGGTTGCGGATCACTTCGCCTGCCGATATTCCCAGCATGGCATTACAAAGCGCGTTTAAATGGTTGGGTGTTATAAACAACAACTCGGCATACTCTTTCGGCAGTTTAAGCGTAGTGTAGTTCTTCTCTATCAGTTTTTGAAAGTTACGCAACAGTGTATAATTATATGTTGGCGCGTTTCGCTGCGCCGGGGTGAGCCGTGCAATGGTAATAAATAACTTTAACAGCGTAGCGCGTATCATGTCGGCCTTTAAAGGTTTATTACCGTCGTGTTCAGTAACCAACTGCTCAAACAGTGCAATTGCATTTGCTTGTACATCTACCGGAATATCAATAACCGAATCAGCAACAATGCCCGAAAAGAATGGCAACTCATCCAGATAACCGGCCTTCAATAAAAATGACTGGAAGAAACCCGCAGAGAAGTTAATGATATAACCATCCACATTACCTTCAAAATTCCAGTTATGTACCTGCCCCGGCACCATGAAATATATTTGATGCGGCTTAACCGGCACATATTCAAAGTCGATGGTTTGCGAACCGGATCCTTGCGTAAAATATACCAAATGATAAAAAGAGTGTTTATGTGGTATAAACAAATTTTTATGCTTGGCCAGATAAGCAGCAAACCTGTTGATGAGTATATCATCCTCTGTGTTGTTGGTGAGGCTGCAGATATCGTATACGGGTATGCTGGTCTTCATATGTCAAAATTACCCTTTATTGGTCAGTATTAATGGTATTGTTCGGGGTGTTTGTGGTACTTTTTACTGATAAGTATTTAGTGCCATAGTTTCTTGCAAAAGGAGGTGAATTTGGCTTGGTAACAAATGTAACACCCGTGTTACAAAACATCCATATATTGGGGAATCCTATTCACAGCGTATTATCCCGATTGCTTAATAATGCCTCGTTTTTAACTTAAAATGAGCACTTTATTGTGTTGGCAAGCCTTTTGTAAATATCTCATCAAACAACGGAGGTAACTATGAAAGTGAAATCATTATTTGCAACAGTATTAATTACAATGGCATTAACCGTGTTAACTGTATCATCAGTTTATTTTGTAGTAAACGAAGGCTCGGCGGCAAACATAGCCGGTAACCTGATATTGCTGGTTTGTTTGTTTTTCTTTACGTGGACGGCTTTGTTATTAAGCAAAGCGCGTTACACCAGCGTAGCCCCTTAATTAGCCGGCTGGCTGCAAAGTCAGCCAATATATTGTTAGCCTGTGCAGAAATGGATTGGTGATGGAGATAACAGGATAAGTGAACGAGTAAGGCTAACAAAAAATTTCCCGCGGAAAACCGCGGGATTTTTTTTGCCCGTTTTTCTGCAACGTTCAGTAAATTTATAGTGCTGATATGCAATATTTTATAATAATTTTATGATGTGCAGGCAACCATTTTACATTTTGCGCCGTGATACCTACAATTGCATTTAACTGTATACCATGTAACCATTATATATGGGCGACGAAGAACTACACCGCTTAATAAGAGGATGTATTGATCAGGACCGGAGGAGCCAAAAGCAACTCTACAAGGCGTTCTATGGCTTCGCCATGTCTATATGTTTGCGTTACACGGCCAACAGGTACGAAGCATCAGAGGTAATGAATATGGCGTTTTACAAGGTACTAACAAACATTAATGCTTACGATGGCAATCGTTCATTTAAAGCATGGCTGGGGCGTATCTTAACCAACACCGCCATTGATTATTACCGCTCAAATTTAAAAACTGCCTACACAGAAGATCTGGAAACAGCAGAACACATAAGCGATGATGCTGTGCCATATAATAATTTAGGCTATAATGATCTGTTGGCAATGGTACAGCAACTGCCGCAAAGCTATCGTACGGTATTCAATTTATTTGCCATTGATGGGTATTCGCATGATGAGATAGCCGAGATGTTGAGTATTAGCGAGGGTACATCTAAATCAAACCTGTTTAAAGCAAGGCAAAAGTTAAAGCAGATGATATTGGCTGCCGATGCGGCAGTTTATAACTATAAAAGCGGCGCAGACTATCAAACCGTAGCAGCTGTTGACAGGGCAGTTGTTATACGCAAGATGTTTACAATGTGAGGTAAGTAATGAAAAACGAACAGCAAAAACCTATTGATGAAGTTTTCAGGCAAGCGCTTGAAGAGCCGGGCAGCTTGCCGGCTTTTGAAGAGCAGAACTGGGATGCTTTAGAAAAAATGCTGGATGGTAAAAAAAAACCATATAGAATTGCTTACTGGCGGCCAATACTTACCGCTGCCGCTGCTATAATATTGCTTGCGTTGGGGTGGTGGTACTTGTTACCCAAAACTCAGCAAAACACCAACAATGCGCAGCAGATTTTAGTAAAGCAGCCCAAAGGTATGGACACTCCACACAAAGGAAATACCACGGTTGCAGTTAGCGAGAATACTACAACAGTAAAAGAGCGTTCGCAACCCGTTGTGATTGACGAACCAAGGCTAAGCGCTGTAGAAACTCAGCTTGCTAAAAAAAATGAAATGCAAAATACAGTGTCTATACCAGCTGATAAGCATTTACCGCAGCCAACCAGGTTGGAGGTTATTTTGCTGCCTAAAGCGCCGTGCAGGGATGACATGTTGCAGTTGGCATCAGTAAATGCTCATGCAGATAGTTTGCCTGCTGTTGATGTATTGAGCCATATACCCATTGCATTGTTAGATTTTAGGGATGAGCAGCTGGCCGCTAATGGAAAGGGCCTCAAACCCCAGTTGGCCATTAATGTGTTAGGGGCTGCAGACATGAATGGCGTTAGTTCATTTAATAGTGTAGGCACAGGTAAAAATATAGGTTTGTTGTTC
This sequence comes from Mucilaginibacter auburnensis, assembly GCF_002797815.1. Classification (NCBI taxonomy): domain Bacteria; kingdom Pseudomonadati; phylum Bacteroidota; class Sphingobacteriia; order Sphingobacteriales; family Sphingobacteriaceae; genus Mucilaginibacter; species Mucilaginibacter auburnensis. The sequence goes on along the minus strand of NZ_PGFJ01000001.1, from coordinate 131,716 downwards.
TCGGCTAAGTTTAATAAGCTTACCATTAGCACCGGGGCATACTATTCTTACAAGCCTTACGCAATGGAGTTTTCGCAATACAGCCCTAACTCTACCTATAAATTTAAATACAATCCGGAGAATGTTATAGCCGATTGCCGTATGTTGGATATCCCGGTTAATATAGATTATCAGTTGTTCTCAAAAAATAAGAATACCATAAGCATTGGTACAGGCATATCCTCTTATATAATGCTGAGAGAGAGTTACGCGTACACTTATGCAGGCCCCTATACAGGAGTAAGTTCCTATGATGTTAAAAGCCCGGGGAAGTATTTATTTGGTGCTGTTAATTTTCAGGCCACATACCGGCGACAAATCAATTCAAAACTCGGTATAAACGTAATGCCTTACATAAAAATACCACTTGCCGAGGTGGGATACAGCAGGGTAAGATTGCAAACGGCCGGCGTTGCAATAGGCTTTAACTGGAATTTAAATTCACTGGGAAAACCAAAGTAATATGAAATATATAGCCATTTTTTTACTCGCCTGGATGTGCAGCATCAAGGTGGGGCAGGACCTCTATGCTTGTAAAAACGCGCGGATAACCTTGTTTTCGTCGGCGCCTATTGAGGATATTGACGCGGCTTCAAACAGCGGAACTTCGGTTTTGAACACGGCAACGGGCGAGATAGCTTTTAGCGTGAACATTTCATCGTTCAAGTTCAAAAAATCATTAATGCAAGAGCATTTTAACAGCGAGTATCTGGAAAGCGATAAATATCCGCGCGCAACTTTTAAGGGTAAGATGCAACAGGCTATTAATCCCGCGCAAAATGGTACCTATCCGGTAAATGTAACGGGCGAGTTGGAGGTGCATGGTGTTAAGCAAACCCGTACGCTGCCCGGAACCATCACAGTTAACAATGGTAACATTAGCCTTAATGCCGAATTTATGGTTAAATGTGCCGATCATAACATTGAGATACCCAAAATAGTATTTCACAACATCGCCGAGAGCATAAAAATTACTGTAACAGCCAATTATTCACCAGCAAAATAACCCCCGATAGTCATGAAAAAATATCTTCTGCTTTTAGCTTTATCTTTTACAATTTTTAAACTGAGCGCGCAGCAAAAGGGCAGTTCAGCCGATTCATTGTTGAATGCCCTTAATGCTGCCAATAAGCCTGAACCGGCTCACGTAGCCATTTTCTCATCAAGCAGGCTCATTCTTGCTGAGACCAATGAAACAGTTAAAAAAGGTAACCTTAATTTCCTGGTCATCCACCGCTTTGGCGATGTAGGCGGTCCGTTTGGCGGTGGTCAAACTTTATACGGTTTAGATAATTCAAGCGATATCTATATAGATTTTGAGTACGGCCTCGGCGAGAAGTGGGATGTACAGTTTGGCCGTAGCAAATACCAGCAACTCATAGAGCTTGGCACCAAGTATACGCTTATTAACCAGGATGCTGATGGTAGTCCGTTTGCGGTATCATTATTAGGAAAGTTTGGCTTAAAACCGTACAAAAATGATGGCTCGTTCAATAAGTATTCAGACAGGTTTGCTTATGTGGCACAAGCTATAATAGGGCATAAGTTTTCCAAGAGTTTTTCTTTGCAAATAACGCCCACGCTGGTGAGCAGCAATGCTCCGCAACCTGTAGTTACAGGTAATGAAAAAACCTTCTTTTCCCTGGGCGCAGCTGCCAGGTTAAAGGTAACCAAGCGTATGGGTATTGTGGTTGATTATGCCCACTCGTTCTCATCATTCAGAGATAACCCGCCATTGGGCTACCAGTTTTATGACCCGCTGGGTGTAGGCATAGAAGTAGAGACCGGCGGGCATGTTTTCACCATCAATTTCTCAAATGCCAAGGCTATATCGCCGAGCAATTATCTGGCCGATACCCGTTCTAACTGGGGCAAGGGCGAGTTCAGACTTGGCTTTACTATCTCGCGCATTTTCGATCTGTCGCATCGTAATAAAAACAATTATTAACTCAAACTCTAAAACAATGGAAAGAGACGAATTTTTATCAAAGCTGGGCATTGGCGTGTTAGCCCTTTGCACCGGTTGTATGGCAAGTTGTGGTGGCAAAAGCAGTGACCCTTCACCATCAGGTGGCGGTGGCGGTACTCCGGCACCACCAAGCGGTTCGGGCACCGTATTCACAGCCGACTTAAACAGTGAAATAAAAACTATTGGCGCATCAAAATCAAGCAATGGTGTTATTTTGGTAAGAATAGGGGCTGATAATGTGGCCACCTCCTTCACCGCTGTGCAAATTGCATGTACGCACGAAGGTACCAACATCAACTACAGCGCAAGCGACGGAAAATTTATTTGTCCGTTACACGGCAGCCAGTTCAGTCAGGCCGGTGCGGTACTTAACGGTCCGGCCGTTGTAGCTTTAAAAAAATATACAGTTACTATCTCTGGTACTACGTTAAGTGTTGTTGCCTGATATTTTATGAGCCGGGTAAATGGTTTTATTTACCCGGCTCGTAAATATATGGCTTGGCGCTGCACGAAAAGCAGATGTAGCGTTTAAGCGGAAGCCAGAAAAATAATCCTTTCACCAATCGGCTTCTTTTTATACGTGTATCTAAATATCCTTTTTTGCACTTCGGGCATAGTTTTTTTGTTGCAGTACTTTTTGCCTGCACCTGGGGGGATTGTATAGGCGACATTATAGTGTTTGTCAAATTTCTTTACAGTTAATCGAGTTGATGTAAAGTTAAGGCTTGATGGGTACTATTAAGCATCGAAAAGAGTAGACAAAGGGGAGACAAACGAGCGGATTTGCAGCATATTTAAGTATAAATACGTGGACAGCTATTGCATTTACACGCTTTCTACAAATTTGGTTAAGCTTTCAACTGCTTCCAGGCCTAATTTTTTGCGTAAGCGTTGTTTGGATTTTTTTATGCCTTCAACGGTTATTCCCGCAAGGTTGGCCATCTCGTTATTGCTTAACTGGAGTTTAATGAGCGCTAAAATTCTAATATCTGTTGCGGTTAGTGTAGTATTTTCCGGCACGTTATTTTTTATGTTTCTTAAAAAGCCGGGATGCACTTTATCAAACAGTTTTTTGAAACGGTCCCAGCTTTCATCCGTCATAATATGAGCTTTAAGCAATTGCTCCATATGCTCAATATCCGCCTTGTTAAAGTGTTGCGATTGCAGGTGCTCAATTTCGTTTTTAAACTCTTCTAACAGGTGGTTCTTGTCCTTCAGGCTTTCGGTAAAGGCGCTTAACTCTATCTCGGCCGCCCTTAACTCATCATCCAGCAACGCTTTTTCGGCTTTAAGTAACTTCTTCTCTTTGTTTTGTTTGCTAAAAAATAAGGCAGCTATAACGCCCAATAACAGTAAAATCAATATGGCTGTGTAAAGCAAATACGTTTCAAATTTATTTTGGGCGTTAAGTAGTTTAATCTCTTTTTCGTGATTTGCGGCCTCATATTTTAACTGCAGTTCTTCAACATGCCTAACGTTATCAAGGGCCTCCAGCGAATCCCGAATACTTTGGTTTTCCATGTTGTACCGCATGGCCTGCTTGTAATCTTTTGAAAAAGAGTAGCAACGATACAAGGTTGCAGTAGTTTCATTGAGCCAGTAAGGTTCACCTTTTTCTTTTGTTAAAACAACAGCTTTGTTGAGGTAGGCAAGACCCTGTGTCTGGTTTCCTAAATAGTAAAGCGCTTCTCCTAACCGGCAATACGAGCGAATGAGCGACAACCTTTGTTTGTACTTTATTGCCAGATCAATAGCTTTTTTAAAATATGGAACGGCATCGCTGTACTTTGTTTTATAAACGTAGCATTGGCCAATTGAGTTGAGCTGCCTTATTTGCAGCCACTCATATTTGGCGTTAGTTTCGGCCATTTTTAAAGCATAGTTGCTTATGGCTAAACTTTCATCCAGCATTTTATCGTTAGTTTTTTTTACGCCTTCGCTACGTTTAAACATGCCTTTCAGACCTTCCAGAGCAATAATTGAGGCAGTGTCTGAATTTTTTGATGCGATATCAAGCCTTGTTTGTATAGCGCTATATGCCGGTGCATAATTGGTTAGCTGTGTTTCTATACCTGTTATAAGGAGATATATTGCCGGCAGATCATTTGTAAGGCCTGCGCTTTGCGCATTTGCTAATGATTTAATGGCCAGCTGCATGGCCTTTTGAGGTTGTGAATTGCGCCAGTTATACGCACTTTCAAAATAGTCTGCATAAACCAGGGCAGAATCATTACGGGAAGATCGGTACAGTTCATACAGACCGCGCACAATTATTTTTAATGAATCGCTGTTTACATCAGCCACTCTTTTACCTTCAGCTATTTTAGTCTTGATCAAGCCACTAACTGCACCCGTAGATACGTCAACCTTGGTGTGTGAATTGCACGCAACAAACAACAGCAGGGCCACAAAGCACACTAACAACAGTTTAGGGTATTTTGCTAAAAGCATTATAAGTTTAAATAATTGGTGACCAAATATACAAATGACAATTGAAGTTTAGCTTTTTACCTGATATTGACTTAACAAGATACATCATTGCCGTTATTTAAGTAATATTGCCAATAGCAAACCGTTATTTTTACTTATAGCAACGCCACTATCATTATGAAACTATTACGATTTTATTTCTTTCCGGCATTAGTTATAACACTGGCAGCCGTGTTGCCGGCGTGTAAGGCAAAGAAAATTCCTGCACCTGCGCCGGTTGCCGAAAAATTTCCGGCACCGCCACCATCCCGGCCTGCACCTAAGCCTGTTGCAGCTAATCCGGCTCCAACGCCACAACCGGCACCTGCTCCGGCACCCGCCCCTGCGCCGCCTGATTATAACTTTACTAATATTCAGTTTGAGTTCAATTCGGGCATATTAAAAACCGAGTCATATCCAATTATGGATAAAGCAGCCACTGAGATGAAAAAAGACCCGTCGGCAAAATTTGTGCTGAATGGCAACTCATCTGCAGAAGGTACGCCTCAACATAATATGGCCCTTTCTGTAGAGCGCGCAAATGCGGTTAAAACCTATTTGGTAAACAGTGGTGTTAGCGCGGCTAATCTGCAACCTGTAGGTAATGGCGAAACGAAGCCGATTGCAGACAATAATACCGAAGCAGGCAGGGTTTTAAACCGCAGGGTAGAGATCAAGAAAGCGAATTAAAATAGCTTATAAAAACAAAATGACGATAGAAGAGAGATCTATCGCCATTTTTTATGCCCTTGTTTTGTTAGATGAACATGTTGATGATCAACACGCCGACCAATCCCAATACCGAAACCAAACTTTCCATCATTGACCATGACAAGAAGGTGCGTTTCATATCCAAGCCAAAATATTCTTTAAACACCCAGAAAGAGGTATCATTAACATGCGAGCAGAATAAGCTACCTGCGCCTACAGAAAGTACCATCAGGTTGGGGTCGGCGCCGGTTTTTTGCATTAAGGGGAACACAATACCTGCAGCAGCTAATCCGGCAACTGTAGCCGGACCTAAACATACTCTTAGTATAGCTGCAATTATCCATCCTAATAATAGCGGCGGCATGTTTAGTTGTTGTAAACCTGTAGCTATTTGATCGCTTACACCGGTGTCAATAAATACTTGTTTTAAAATGCCCGCACTGCCTATAATAAGCAAGATGAGCGAGATCTCTTTAATTGCGTCAGCATACACATCCATTACCTCGCGCATGCTTTTTCCTAAGCGTATGCCTAAGGTATATGTTGCAATTATAATAGTGCCCACCATGGCAATATTGGGGTCGGCTATAAAATGAGCCATTTGCTGTACTGCCGGATTGCCTTTAGCTAAAGTAGCCACGGTACTGCCAACGCCAATCAATAAAACCGGCAATAGTGATGAAAGTATACTTGTTGCAAGCGATGGTAATTTCTCGTCAGGAATATCTTCAGCCGTTAATTTGATGGTGGTGTGTGATTGTATGCCTTTTAAAGTTTTAGCAAAAATAGGTCCCGCCAGTATGATGGTAGGTACGGCGATAATAAAGCCATACAGGAACACCATTGCAATATCAGCCTGAAACTGTACCGTTAATGCCATAGGCGATGGGTGTGGCGGCAAAAATCCGTGCATAACCGATAGGGCCGTAAGCATAGGTATACCAATGTAAACCAACGGCAGTTTATAACGAGCAGCTACAGAAAAGATAATGGGGATCAGCAAAAAGAAACCTACGTTGTAGTATAATGGAATACCAACGATCAAGCCGGTTAAACTCATTGCCCAGGTTATGTATTTTTCGCCAAAGGCATTGCGCATAGACGTAGCTATACGTTGTGCAGCTCCACTGGCGCCTACCAGTTTACCCAGCATGCCGCCAAGTACTATAACTACAACTAACGAACCGAGCATGCCACCAATGCCCTTTTCAATAGTTTTTGGTATCATTTCAAGCGGCATGCCCAGTAGGAATGCTGCCATAATTGATACGATGATGAACGTTAAGAAAACGTTCATTTTTGCCCAGGTAGTTAGTAAAATAAGCGTACCAATGCAAAGAATAAGGATAAACACTAACATAGGTTTATAATTGGGTTGTATTAATAATTATATGGAAACGGAGAGAATTTTGGTTAAAATCCTCTCCGTTTTTGCCGTTTCCGGCTACTTTATCAGCTTTCTCAAAGCTGTTTTATTAGTGTGAGTCGCGTGGAACTTTTGAACCTGAGCAGCCTACCAGGAAGTCAAGGTCGGCACCTTTGTCAGCCTGCTGTACAGTGTTAATGTACAAGCTTGCATAACCACGGCTTGCCATAACAGGGGGCGCTACCCATGTTTTGCGGCGTTCTGCCAGTTCTTCGTCTGATACTTCCAGGTGGATGCGTTTTGCGGCAACATCCAAAGTGATCATATCTCCGTTTTGAACCAGACCTAATGTTCCGCCAATGGCAGACTCAGGCGATACGTGCAGGATAACGGTACCGTAAGCGGTTCCGCTCATACGTCCGTCTGATATACGTACCATATCGGTAATACCTTTATCTAAGATCTTTTTAGGTAGCGGCATATTGCCCACTTCCGGCATACCCGGATAACCAACCGGTCCTACAGTTTTTAATACCATAACGCAGGTTTCGTCAATGTCCAAGTTTGGATCATCAACACGTGCGTGGTAGTCTTCAATGTTTTCAAACACTACCGCGCGGCCTGTGTGCTGCATCAAAGCAGGTGTTGCTGCCGATGGTTTAATAACACAACCGTTAAGGGCAAGGTTACCTTTCAATACGGTTGTACCTGCTTCAGGTATCAACGGTGCATCGTAAGTATAGATAACGTCGCTGTTATATATTTTAGTTGAGTTAGCAATGTTTTCGGCATGCGATTTACCTGTAACGGTTATAACATCCATGTGCAGCTCAGACCTAATTTGGTTGATGATAGCCGGCAAACCACCTGCGTAGAAGAAGTCTTCCATCAGGAATTTACCCGAAGGCATGAGGTTAAGCAGCAAAGGCATTTTAGCGCCTAATTGGTCAAAATCATCAATATTCAAGTCAACACCTATACGGCCTGCAATTGCAGTGAGGTGAATAATGAAGTTGGTTGAACCACCAACAGCAGCATTTATTTTGATAGCGTTTTCGAATGCTTCGCGGGTTAATATTTTTGAGATCTTAAGGTCTTCTTTAACCATCTCAACAATACGGCGACCAGATAGCTGAGCAATACGTTTTTTACGTGCATCAACAGCCGGAATAGCAGCCATACCGCTTAATGACATACCTAATGACTCAACCATTACCGCCATGGTTGACGCGGTACCCATTGTCATACAGTGGCCCGGGCTGCGTGATTGGCAGCTTTCTGCTTCTGCAAATTCGTCGTAGGTCATTTCGCCGGTTTTAAGGGCGTCATTAAATTTCCAAACAGCTGTACCTGAGCCAATATCTTCGCCACGGAATTTACCGTTAAGCATTGGTCCGCCTTGTACCACAATGGTAGGCAGGTCAACGCTGGCAGCACCCATCAGGGTTGAAGGTGTAGTTTTATCGCAACCGGTTAGCAATACAACACCATCAATAGGATTACCACGGATAGACTCTTCAGCATCCATAGCAGCCAGGTTGCGGAAAAGCATAGCAGTAGGCTTTAACAAAGTTTCGCCTAATGACATGATAGGGAACTCTAACGGGAAACCGCCCGCCTCTAATACACCGCGTTTTACGCTTTCAGCAATATCGCGCAGGTGGGCATTACAGGGAGTAAGCTCCGAGTAGGTGTTACAGATACCAATTACAGGGCGACCGTCAAACATGTCTTCGGGCATACCCTGATTTTTCATCCAGCTACGGTAGATGAAACCCATCTTGTCTCTTGTTCCAAACCATTCGGAACTGCGAAATTTGTTCATAAATTATTAAATGTTGTTACCAGTAAATACTAACCCATCATCTCTCCAAAAAAGAGACATTACTTGCCTGTAAAATTTCAAAAAGCTTTGGAGTTAATGGGCTGCAAAGTACTAAAACTTTTATTTACACAGGTAAAAAAAATCTTTTTTACGGGTGTGAGCGGCATTTTTTATAGGTGATTAATGTGCTAATTAACTGTCATTTAAATTGTCTTAACAACAAACTTGTTAAAGTGCTTTTTATCCCAGCGGTGGATTTTACACATTTAGGCTTTAGGCAGGCCCGCTATGTAACATTCTTAACATCTGCAAGGCTATATTCATCAGCGGCAGAAAACAAATTTGTCACTTGAAAACGAAATAGTTAATTTTCGAGTCGAAAACTACAATAACCAAACTATGAGAAGATCACTGATAAACAGGAGCATCGTAAACGGTGCCTTAACGCTATTGGCCGTAGCGCTGGTGCAATGCCAGTCGGGCACAACATCGTCGGGGTGGCAAAAAAAGAATGATGAGCTTATTGAGCAATATAAACTAACCAAACGTGAGCTTACGGGCGTTCCGCAAAATGGTATCCCATCCAACTTAGAAGAAGGCAAAGTAAAAAGCACAGCCACTGTTGATAGTGCCGAACTGTATCCGGGTGTTAAAGCTAAATTGTTTTGGGGTACAGGTTTGATGAGCGCTGTTATTACTTTAGATGCCAATGCAAAAATACCTGAAGAAACTTTACCTGCCGACAGATTGCTGTTTGTAATGGAAGGCTCGGTTGATCAAAGCATTAATGGAGCACCCGTTACTATGACAGCACTTAAACGCCAGGCACCGGATGGCGAAAACGCGGGTACCCCACGTACTGATTTTGTTTATTTAGAAAAAGGCAGCAAAAGCGCTTTAACCGCTGGTGCTAAAGGCGCTAAGGTATTAGAGGTATACAGCCCTTTCCGTTTAGACTATTTAACAAAGGCCGGTGTTAAAAACCTGCCTGCCGAGGTAAAGGATGTTGAAGCTACTTTGGAGCCGAACATCAAAGCCGGTCAGGTTTATGACTTATACAATGTGCAGCTTACGCCATTGGCTAAAGGCGCGCACTCTCGCATTATCTCAACCAAAAACGTTCAGTTGAGCTTTATTTCAATGGATCCGGGTTCAGTATTTGAGCGTCACATCCACCCGGAAGAGCAAATGATGTTTGTATTGCGCGGCGGTTGCGACGAGATCTTATTAGATGATGAGCAAGCTATGAAGCCGGGCGACGTGGTACGCATTCCGTCAAACATGGTACATGGCGCCAACATTGGCGATCTGGGTTGCGATGCTATTGACATGTTCTGGCCTGCACGTAAAGACTATTTAGATAAGGAGAAAGCAGCGGTATCAGCATTTAATTCGCTTATCCCAGCTGATGCCAAATTGGAGCTGTTAATTGATGGCAGCAAAACCAAACCGGGCATTATCTTCGGCGAAGGTCCGAAATGGATGAACGGCAAGATCTACATGTCAAGCATGTATTTTGATAAAGACTTTAATGCTGACCCTAAACGCAGCTCAACTTTAGAGATTGACCCAAGCGGCAGCTATAAGGCTATCAGCGCAGGTAAAATGCAGACTAACGGCCTTTACCCATATAAAAACGGTAACCTGGTAGTTTGCGATATGATGGGGCATCAGGTAGTTGAAATGACCACTAAAGGACAAGTGGTTGGCGTTGTTGCTAATAAATACGATGGTAAATCAATTGACGGGCCGAATGATGTTATTACAGATGCTAAAGGTGGCGTTTACTTTACCGACCCGCAGTTTACCATGGAGCCAACCAAGTTCCAGCCGGGTCGCGCGGTTTACTATGTATCGCCTGACCGTAAAACGGTTACCCGCATAACCAAACCTAATGAGTTTGCTATGCCTAACGGTATTGTATTATCGCCAGATGGTAAAACACTTTACATCAACAACTGCTACGATGATGAAAGCTGGTACCCTGTTAAGAGTGAGAAAGACAACTACATATGGGCTTACGATGTAAACCCTGATGGCACTATCAGCAACGGTCGCCAGTTTGCTAAACTGTTTTTGGTTGACCTGGTGTTAGACAGAAAAGGCCGCTCATCAAGTGCCGACGGTATGGCTATTGATAAAGCCGGCAATATTTATGTTGCTACCTATTACGGTGTTCAAATATTCAACAATAAAGGCGCTTTTGTAGGCATGATCAACCTGCCGCAGTTCCCAGTAAGCCTTTGCTTTGGCGATAAGGACATGAAAACCCTTTACATTGTTAGCTTGAACAAAGTTTATAAAATACGCACTAACGCTACGGGGTATATTAATTACTTGTAAGGTGTAATAACATCATAACAAAAGCCCTCATCTGCTAAAGGTGAGGGCATTTTATTTGCCCCTATACGGTACCATCGTCTCATTGAATATGTGAGACGATTTGAAACGATATTCTTTGTAATATTTTGATAGTTAATAGTTTATTATAAATAAGTGAAACGAAAATGAGACGGGTGAAACGATTTTCAGGCAATCTGGACTAAAAACCGAATAGGTAATGATCTTTAAAACAATGTAAAATTTAAATGTTCAATTTCTGTTTACTCCGGGCAAAGCCGATATTAGGCGTTTAAACCCGACTGAAGTCACAAAAATGGCCAACTTGAAAAGCATACTATTTTTTTTGATCTTACTACAAGTAAGTTTCATTACAAATGGGCAGTCGGCTTTAAAGTTGGAAATTGCTAAAGCGCCGGCTCTAAAAACACTTTCTTCAATTCAGGTGCATGATATTCCCACTACTATTACAACTCCACCAAATATATCTTATTTATCGCCGCAAGTATTTGCTATAAACAAGCCTATTAATCTAATGGTACCCAACAATACAGGGGGTAATATACCAGCAGCAAATTATGGGCAGAATGTTGCTTCTATCGCATTTGCAAGTGCTTTAAATCAAATTACGGGAATTGTTGCAGAAGCAGATGGAACGTTGTATGCCGCAAACTACGATTCTCATGAAATAATGAAAGTTAGCCCCAATGGTGTGATATCAAGGTACGCGGGGCCGGTGGGATATGGTACGGGTGCAAATAATGGCCCTCTTGACCAGGCTACCTTTGATAACCCTGATGCGTTGGTGCGCGATGCTTCTGGAAACCTTTTTGTAAGCGATCTGGGTAACAACCTTATCCGAAAAATTACGCGTGCCGGAATGGTCTCAACGTTTGCAGGTAATGGAACGAGGGGTGCAACAAACAGTCCAATCGGTACAATGGCAAGTTTTAATTACCCCAGAGGCATGGCTATTGATGCTACGGATAATATTTACCTGGCAGATCAGGGTAATAATCTGATCAGAAAGATCACTCCTTCAGGCGCGGTAACTACTTTTGCGGGAACGGGCAGTGCGGGTTTTACCAACGGTAACATCGCTACTGCCACATTTGATACCCCAACAGCTGTGGGGATTGACAATGCCGGAAATTTATATGTGGCTGATACTGGAAATGGTGCTGTACGAAAAATTGCTACCGATGGCACAGTCACTACAGTGGCCACAGGGTTAGATCGTCCGCGTGAGCTCAGGGTAGATGCAACAAATAATATTTATGTAATAGCACAAAACGCTGGTCAGCTGCTTAGAATATCGCCTAATGGTACAGTTAGTAAAGTTGCGGATGAGCTTGGATTGACAACTGCCATAGCCCTGGTGCTGGATGGTAAAGGTTATGCATATGTGGGTAGGTATGGTTCAATCTACAAAGTATCAATATCTGGTTTTACCATTGATAAACCATTGCCAACCGGCTTAAGCTTTAACCCGCAAACCGGCATTATAACGGGCACACCTACAGTTATGTGGCCGGCAACCAATTATACAATTACAGCTTACAATGGGGGCGGGAGTTACAGTACAACAGTTAATATAGCGGTTGACCTTACTGCCAAGGTACCTTCAGTAATAAACTTTCCTGTAGTACAACCCGATAAACTCGACCAAAATAACAACTACGCCCCGGCCGCTACAAGTAACAACCTTGAAACTCCCATTACATTTACCAGCAGCAACCCTGCGGTTGCCACAATAACACCAGAAGGGCTTGTTCATCTGGTAGGTCCTGGTATCAGTACAATCACCGCTAATCAGGCGGGAAATCAAAATTATACTGCGGCAAATCCGGTAAGCCAAATTTTAACGGTTATTGAACATTTATATGTTGATTTGCCTGCTTTCAGCGCCAAGACCATCTGCAGCGCTGATTTTAACGTTAACGCATTTATAGGCGACAAATTAATACCTGTTACCTATACCAGCAGTAACACCAGTGTAGCAACTATATCCGCACAGGGCGATGTGAAAATTGTTGGCCCCGGTACCACTACCATTACTATCTTACAAAATACTACACAGCAATATTATGTGTCGGCAATACCTAAATCGCAGGCGTTAACCGTAGGGTTACCTCCGGCTCCACAGGTAAGTATATCACCCGTTTACAGCGGCCAATGTGCGGGTTCTGCGGTTACATTTACAGCTACCGGCAGCAATGGTGGAGCTAATCCTTTGTATCAATGGCGCGTAAACAATGTAGCGGTTAACAATACTACCAATATTTTCAGCAGCACCACGTTTAAAGATGGTGATCAGGTTACTTGTACCTTGATCAACAATGACAGCCCTTGTTTAGCTGGCTTCCCGGCAACATCAAATACTTCAATAGTAGCATTAACCAATCCGGTAAATACTAAGGTTTCTATTGCTTCGTCAGTAAATTATGTTTTCCCGGGCACCTCTATAACCATTACTGCTAATGTAACCAATGGCTATCCCGGTGCCGGTTACCAATGGTATGTTAACGGACTTTTAACCGGTAGTAATACGGCTTACTTAGAAAGCAAGGATTTTGCTGACGGTGATGAAGTGCGTTGTGTAGTTGCTCCTGCCAACACTTGCAGTTTACCTGCCGAAAGCCAGACATTAACGATTCATTTAGTTGATAGGGTTGAAATTCCGAATGCATTTACACCCAATGCAGATGGAATTAATGATACCTGGTTTATAAAAGGTTTGTTAGGCTACCCAAATTGTTTGGTAAGTGTTTTTGACAGAAACGGTCAGCTTTTGCATCGTTCAAAAGGCTACAATACTGACTGGGATGGTACAACCAACGGTAAAAGCTTACCGGCCGCTACTTATTATTATGTGATAGACCTGAATTTTCAAAAGAAGGTTATGAGCGGGTATGTTACTATCTTAAAGTAAAGTATGTAAATCAGAACATTCTAAAGCTGTACACTGCAGTAGCATCAGTTTGCTTCTTTACCCAAACCTCATTCCCTAACACTTTCATCTGCGCTACTTTATTCTGCTTGTCCCGTTTAAACTCAACTGCCCAGCCATCCATGGCAATGATGAACTTGTCGTTACCTACCTGCTCAAATGTTCGCACTTTACGGTCCCATGATTGTTTCGCCCGCAGTTTATTGTCTTTTATATAAACAGTAACCGTTGCATGGTAATTACCTACCACGCGCTCATATGTTCCTGCATATTTTGTTAATGGGTTTTGCGCGGCGGCCGTAAGGCTGATTATGGTCAATAGTATAGTTGCTAATACACAGAAAATATATTGTTTGCCTGCTAATTTCATTGCTGCTGAACTAATTGGGCCCCTGCTTTTCGTTGCTGTAAAAACTGACTTGGAGTTATCCCTGCAAACTGCTTAAAACAACGCTGAAAAGTAGCCAGGGAGTTAAAGCCGCATTCGTAAGCAATAGCAGCTATGGTATATTGGTCGAAATTTGGATCGGCCAGTTTAAGTTTGGCCGCTTCTACGCGGTACTCATTCACAAAATCATTAAAGCTTTTACCTACGTGCTGATTAAGCAGGTTAGAAAAAGCGCGTTCGGTAATGTTGAGCCGTGCGGCAAGGGTGTCCAACTTCAAGAGTGGGTCGAGGTAAGGCTTATCTTTAATCATTAATGCCAGTAGTTGCGCGCCGTGTCGCGCTGCATCCTCATCAGAAAAGTAAACCCTTGCAGGCACTTTGTTATAGGTAACCACGTCATCAGGTGTCATTTTGCCTTGCCGTAAAAAGCTGGATATGCTTAGCCAGTAGGTAAACCCCGTCAGCGGAATAAAAAATATCGCATTGGTAAACTCGTCCCTGTTAGCTATCGGCTGCATGTTTAAAATCAGGCTCGCTGCAAACAGTACTACTAAGCTCAAAAATAAGCGCAGTAAGTTTTTGAGCCATTTAATATCTTTTAGTTTGTAGGTTGATGCAGATGCACCGGCCTCATGTTTCCTTACCAGGCGGTAACTTAAAATTGAATAGGTTAGCAGGGATATGAACAAAGGAAGATTATCCGATAGATAAACATTGAATAAAATTAATTGCGCGGTTGCGGTAAAATAAAAGCTTTGTATAAATGGCAGGCTTAGCAATCCGCTGTAAAATAAAATAAAAGCTATTTGTGGTCCTGCGCCCTTTATCACCGGCAGCAAATGCACTGCGTGTTTTGCCCTTAACCTAATCTTGCCGTATATAAGCGAGCGGGCATAGAAATAAATAAAGGGCCCGACCAGCATAACGGGCTGAAACAGGAGCGGGGTGATCCAGGGATAGGTGTCTTCCAGATGCAGGCAGCCAGACACTATCCTTACAACCGCAATAAATGATATGGATAAAATTATAGCCGACAGCCATCCATTGCCATTTAACCTGTTTGAGCGGTACAATAATACTATTGCCATCACCATGCTCTGTATCGCCAGCGAGAGTATAATAAACTCGGTAATGGTTAAAGGGATTTTCATTTGTTTGAAGATACGCAATGTTTGTAAGGCCGCTGCTAAGGTGAGAAAAACTCTGCGCAAAACACGCCTTGAGGCATCATCAACACTACTCATATCATGATTTGAGTAGTGTTAGGTACTTAAAGCCCGTTGTTTTGTTCCCGGCAATGTAGCCCTAACTAATCGTTCACATTAAAATCTAAAAACATGAAAAAGTATCTCGCATTATTGCTGTTCATCAGCATTCAAACTTTAGGCGCCTGGAGTAAAGCACCCAATGCTGCCGGCAACCTTGATCAATTTGTTGGCCGCTATAAACGTATGCAAGGCAGCACTGTGTTGCTGCTGAATATGTATGTAGAGAATGGCAAACTGGTTTCAAAACAACTATGGGATTTTGAAGTACTGCCACTTGAACAAAAATCCGGCGACGATTTCACTCTTAAAATGAAGCAGAATAACTGGCCGGTTAAATTTGTACGAGAAGGCAACAAGGTAACGCAAATGCTGGTAGCAGGGCATGACCTATGGACAAAAGTTGATGATAAGCCTTTAAATACCGAAGCCATACCCGCCAATCCGTCGCAATACTTAGGCAAGTACAAGGCCACCGTTAACCAAAAGGAAATGGTAATTGAAGTGACGTTGAAAGATGGTAAAATATGGGGAACTCAACTTTGGGATGGAGGCAAAAGTCCCCTCACTTACCTCTCAGCCGACAACTTTTTTGTAAACGCTTTAGATTGTCCGCTTGCCTTTAAAAAGGGCAGTGATAAAAAGGTCAATCAACTGGTACTGAACAACAAGGAGGTGTTTACCAAGGTAGACTAATGCTGTTGTGAAGTTTGCTCATGGGCAGGGGTGGTGAAGTACCTCTGCCCTTTTTTGTTGATGAGCGAAACCATTTTTCGGCTAATGCTGTTAAATTTCAACAGCTACTATCATGGAAAACAACAATTATAACATATCACTCAACGGCAAACAGTTTGACGTGCAGGTTAATGAACATGCTGACGGTGACAAAACACTTTACGACATTGCGTTTGAAGACCGCACGCTAACCATCTACAAAAACACCCTCTACACCTGGACAAGTGATGACCCGCAGGAATTTAGCCAGGCGGATATTCAAAGTGTGGGTGAGCAAATTATAAATGTGTGATAAACAATGAATAAAGTTTAAATCTCCCACATATTTCATCTCTTGTTGTCATTTCGATAGGCAAGGGTAAAAGCCTTGGGCGGTGGGGGCGAGGGAGAAATCCTTTAAAGGCGACTGATTCGCCGGTTACTCATCGCTTCGAAAAGATTTCTCCCTCGCTCCCCTCAAGCCCCCCGCTCGCTCGGTCGAAATGACAAACGAGGGTATCAACTAATGACCGAACTTGACAATACCTCGACCGCATTAGCCTGTTTTATGCTTATTTTTGCAGCGTCATAAAAACACACCATGTCTATATCAAGCGATAGCGAATTAAACGGAATGCAGCTGGCCAGCGATGCCGTAGCCATTACCCTCAGAAAAATGCGCGAGTATGCTAAACCCGGCATGTCAACCAAGGAGCTGGATGAGTATGGCGGTGCATTGCTTACCCAAATGGGTGCGCGTTCGGCACCGTTGCTTACCTACAACTTTCCGGGTAATACCTGTATTTGTGTTAATGGCGAGGTAGCGCATGGCATACCGTCGGCAGATACAATTTTGCAGGAGGGCGACCTGTTGAATATTGACGTATCGGCCGAGCTGAACGGCTTTTGGGCAGATAATGGCGGCTCGTTTGTTTTGGGTGAAGATATTCACGGTCATGGCAAACTGGTTGAAACATCAAAGGAGATCTTGAAAAAAGCCATCAGCAATATTAAAGGAGGAGTAAGAATATCAGACATTGGTAAACTGATTGAAACGGAAGCTAAGAAAGCCGGCTATACGGTTATAAAAAACCTTACCGGTCACGGTGTTGGCAGAAGCTTACACGAAGAACCGCATGAAATTGCCAATTACCAGGACAGGTTCAACACAACCCGTTTTAAAAAGAACTCTGTGGTAGCAATTGAAACCTTTATTTCAACTAAATCAACCATTGCCGAAGAGCAAGGCGACGGATGGACGCTGTTAGGCAATAAAGGCGGCTTTGTTGCTCAACACGAACACACCATTATGGTAACAGGCGGCGAACCAGTAATTTTTACCGCGCAAAATGGTATTTGGGATTAGCTTGTAAATGCTTTCAGTTTAAAGCAGAGAAATGTCTATAGTATTGCCTAATATGTTTTGATCTTTCCTGCAAGCCAAAAGTTCTAAAAGGGGTGCAGGTAACTCGTCAGCTGTTAAAGGTTTGGTAGGCGAGGCAACTAAATGATAGCCTGTATCGGAAAATTTATTAACTACAGTTTTATCATAACTAAAAAGGCCTTTACTCGCCATTAAAACAAAGTCTGCCAAATACTGCTCATTAACCGTGTTGGGATAAATCATTTTTTTAAGCTCGGGATTTATTACAACATCACATCGGTCTGGTAAATCGAAGATGCTGTCGTACACAAGATCAAGATCATCAAACGTTTGACTTGCGATAGTTGTGGGCAGTGGTCCGCCACCGGAGGCAATAAAAGCTATGTTTTCGCCGGTGATAAAAAACCAACTAATGTCTTGCGTTTGCTGTTCAATTAGCTCAATCATGCAATTAGCAACTACTACTTAATTTTCTCCTTGTAGTCTTTTTCATATCCCGCTACCAATGCATCATAACCTGCACGGTCGGCAAATACTGATGGATTGTAAGCATCACCGGGTTTGCGTTTTTTGTGCATATCCATCTGGCTGGCGTGCGACGATAGCCACAGGTCAAATTGCTGGGCTTTAAGCGAAGCAAGCGTATAAGCGTAATCGGCAGAAATTTTTGGGTAGCCCGGTACGGCCGAAAAAGGTTTGTCGGTTACAATGGTAGGCATATTCGCTATCAATACCTTCCAGGTTTTGGTGTCGTCTTTTACATTCAAAACAAAACTGCTTGAGCCTTTGGTATGGCCGGGGTGGTGTAAAATGGTAATTTCTGTACCGCCTAATTTTATTTTTTCACCGTCTTTTAATGCCGCATCCACTTTAACAGGAGCAAAGGCGCTTGTTGGGCCACCATATTCATAGTCAGATCGTCCGCCATCTTCCATTACGCCGGCATCAGCTGCATCTACCATCATTTTAGCGCCGGTTAGCTTTTTAATTTCGGCCATAGCGCCTACATGGTCATAGTGCGCCTGTGTGGTGAGCAGTATTTTGGTATCGCTGAGCTTAAAACCTAAAGCCTCAATATTGCTTTTTATAATTGGGGTAGAAGCTGCCAAACCTGTATTGATCAAAATATTGCCTTTAGGGGTTACAATCAGGTAACAAGCCAGGTCATAAGTACCCACATAATACAAATTACCCACTATGCGAAAAGGCTGATAAGTGCGCATCCATCCAGGCGACAAACTGGCCGGCTCTTTTACGGTTTGCGCGGAGGCGAATAAACTCATGCAGCATAAGCCAATAATGGCTAATGCTTTGCCTATTATATTTTTACGCATAATGTATTGTAATTAGATGGCTAAATATAAGTTTTTTAAACCGATCACCATAAATAGCTAAGCCCTTTCCGATGTAGAAAAGGGCTTAGCTATCATTATTTTATAGTCTTATCTCAAAGCAATTTTAATTACTCTGCGGTTGTTGGTAACGTAAATGGTTTTCTGATCGGCAGAGAAGCTGCAGTTAGATGCCAGGTCATCCACCTCAATTTTACCTAACAATTTGCCGCTGCTGTTCAGCACAAAAATACCTCCCGGACCGGTGGCGAACACATTGCCCTGCTTGTCAATTTTCAAACCATCGGGTACACCGCTATAGCCGTTTTTAGGCATCTCGGCCGTGTAAAATATCTTTTCGTTGGTTAAAAGGCCGTTCTTATCAAGATCATAAACATACCAGTGTGGCTTAGCCGGATCTGAGTTGGCTATCAATATCCTTTTTTCTCCCGGAAATAAAGCGATACCATTAGGGCGCGATATCTCTTTGGTAAGTAAGGTTACCTTGCCATTTTTTGATATGCGGTACACACCCTGATATGGAGCCTCTTTAAGCGGATCTCCAACATTTTTTTCCAAACCGTATGGCGGGTCGGTAAAGTAAATGTCGCCATTGCTCATAAAAGTAAGGTCGTTGGGGCTGTCAAACTTTAAGCCGTTATAGTTGGCAGCCAATGCCTTGAATTTTGGTTCAGGTTTATCTAAGGGCGCATCCATAATAACTACCTGGCGGTTACCATCCTGGCAAATTACCAGTTTGCCATCATTGCTTAAACCCAAACCATTAGAGCCCAATTCACCACCGCGTGGAATAGTGCCAGTATAGCCGGATGGGTTAAGGTACACCTCTTTACCTTTCCCGGCGGTCCATTTATATATTTTATTCTCTTTTACGTCAGAGAGAAGCAGCATTTTATGTTTCTCTATCCAAAGCGGGCCCTCGCTCCAGGTAAAACCCTCAGCCAAAATTTCTGCTTTGGCATCTTTGCTTACCAGTTTGTCAAAAGCCGGGTCCATAGATTTTACGGTGATCAAAGGCTTTTTAGTCTGTGCATATACCTGCGTGCAACATAGCGCTATTGCGGTAGCTGTTAACGCGCTTCTAAAAGAGTTCATCATTGAAAATGTTATAATGGTTTACAGGCACTAATATACTGATTAGTTAAGAAACTTCAACTTAAAGGGATATACTACAAAATCAGTAGATTTTATGGGTTTGTCATAAACGCGCAATTAAATCATTTATATGTTTAAACATGTAATTATTGCTTTTATATTTGTTCTATCAAAACAAAAGAAAATGAAAAAGATATCACTCTTAACAATTGGATTGGCTGCTACTGTATTATCAGCATTTGCGCCTGCAAAAACCGAAACCTACAAAATTGACACACAAAAAAGCAACATTGAGTGGACCGGCAAAAAAGTGTTGGGTCAGCACAATGGCGAGATCAAGTTAGCATCAGGTACTATAGTTACCGAAGATAATGTTCCTGCAAAAGGTTCATTTGCTATCAATATGGCTTCTATCAGCAATAAAGATCTGACAGACGATGATTCAAAAGGCAAATTATTAGGCCACTTAAAATCTGAAGACTTCTTTGGCGTTGACAAACACCCGCAAGCACAGTTTGTAACTACTAAAATTACCAAAACCGGTAACGGCGCTATTAGTGTAGCTGGTAACCTTACGATAAAAGGTATCACCAACGCGGTATCATTCCCTGCAACCTACACAGTTAGCGGTAACACTTTAACTGCTAAAGCTGCTAACGTAAAAGTTGACCGTACCAAATACAACATCAAATATGCTTCAAAAAGCTTTTTTGATACCATTGGCGACAAAGCTATTGATGATGAGTTCACCCTTAACATCACTTTGGTTGCTACCAAATAAGTAATTTATTATCTATGATAACAGAGCCTTCGTACGATTGTCCGGAGGCTTTGTTGTTAAAGACCCTACTGTCTCACGCTTGGCAGCAGGTAAAACACTAACAAAATAGCGCCAACCACCAACACGCCTGCTACCAACAGCGACAGCCATTTGGAAGGGAAGTAAACATTATTGCCCAACTGCCGGTCAACGTGGCGATATCTTATGTAAGACAGCACCGTCATCAACGCGCCAAGCACTACCATAAAAGTACCAATCTCGGCAGAGTAGCCCTTGCCCGGTGGCACGCCTTTGCCACCCATTATCATAGCCATCTGCTTAACAAACAACGCGAACTTTACTATCACAAAGCCAAAACCCATCAAGGCAATGCTGGTACGTATCCAGGCCAGAAAGGTACGCTCATTGGCCATGAAGTCGGCCGGGCCTGCTGATATGTTCTTTGTTTTTGGGTTTACTTCTTCCATCGTTATAAATGTGGCATTTTTTTACAAAATGAACAAATGCCCGGCCCGCTGCTAAGCAATTTGAGTATTTTAGCAGCATATAAAAAATACCATGAGCGATAAACCCGTAAACCTTTTTGCCAAATGGCAGGTAAAAGATGGTCACCTTGAGTCTGTATTAAAATTGCTGCCTGAGTTGGTTGAACAAACCCGTAAAGAAGAAGGTAACCTGTTTTACACCATCCACCAAAGCATCACTGACCCAAACACCATTATGTTGTATGAAGGTTACAAAAACGAAGATGCTGTTGCCGCACACCGCGCGTCTGAGCATTTTAAAGCAATAGCTTTAGGCCAGATTGTTCCTGTTCTTGATAACAGGGAGGCTGTGCTGGCTACGCAGTTGTATTAAAAGGAATTGCTTTGAAGTATACCTAAACCTGTTTCTTTAATGAGATATTATATACTTTTTGCTTTACTACTGGTAACCAAAGTTTTGAGGGCGCAAACTGCACCACAATATATGTTTGAAACGTGGGTTACAAGTAAGGTTGTTTTTCGCGACGGAACAGAACTGCCCGATGCGCATCCGCTTAAGAACGTTTATATAAAATATAGGTTCTCCCGCCCTAATAAAGTAAATGTTTCAAGCATTTATACCGATTACGGGAATGCCTATTTGTTTCAGGTTGATAACAGCTTGCTTACAATTAAAAATGACGAAGGCTGGGTAGTAAACACCTATCGCACGGAGATCACCAATGATACTTTGGTATTGTTGCAAGCTGGCCGGAAAGGGTTTAATGATCCGGACGCATTAAAATTTTACTTTGTTCAGGAGCGGAGTTTCCAAAACAGTTTGGCGCTTGAACCGGCTGATATTTTAAAGGTGTTTGAACGAGATACCATTTATAAGCAGACACCAAAAATATATGCTGTTTACCGTGGAGAAAGTTTTAGAAATGATATGTATAAGGGCGTACGGGAAGATGTAAACATGGATAACCGTGTAGGAAATTTATTGGCAACATTCATTGTTTCTAAAACCGGTTCTGCTGATAGTTTAAAGATTTTAGAAGGAATTGACGCGGACTATAATAAAACCTTCGTCAAGGTATTTAAACAAAACCGTAAAAAATGGGAACCGGCATTGCTTAACGGAAAACCCGTAGCAGTACAAATGTCTGTTAACTTAAGCTATCTTACATCTGAAACTGCTATACCTGCACTTTTGGCTTCGCAGAAAGCTAATCAGGCTTTTACAAAGGGTAATTATGAGTTGGCGTTATATTATTTCGATAAGGCAATAGCCAGTAAACCTCATGACAAAGAAGATCTTTACCTGCGCGCATTGTGCAAGCTGTTGTTGGGCAACAAGGATGGTGCTTGCGAAGATTGGAATAAAGCAAAGGCGTTGGGCAGTTGGCCTGCTCTTGATGAAATGCTAAAAAAGTATTGTCTTTGAGCAAAAACCAATAATCTTTCTTAAACCCTTTCTACGTATTTTACGCACATGCGGCAATTACCCGTTTTTCACTAAGCTGGTGTATTACAGAAACTTTGCATCAATGTGCATTGTATTGTAATAAACTAAATTTATGAAAAACAAGATCTTCTTTATCCCACTTATTGCCGTTGGCTTATTACAGGCCTGTAGCAGCAGTGAAGCCGACAAGGGCGCAGACAGCACAGAGGTACTGGCTGATAATGGCCCGGTGGCAGAACAATCTAACGTATCATCTCCGGCAGCAGCCGATACCGCCTTTGCTAACAAAGCAGCTATTAGCGGCATGGCAGAAGTAGCTTTGGGCAAAATGGCCGCGGCAAAAGGCGTTAGCGCAGAAGTAAAAAACTTTGGCAACATGATGGTGAAAGACCACAGCATGGCCAATGAGGAACTGATGGGTATTGCTAAAAACAAAAACATCACCTTACCTACCGGCCTTGATGCCGAACATCAGGCTAAAAGCGATAGCCTAAGCAAACTAAGCGGTAAAGCTTTTGATGAAGGCTACATCAAAGTAATGAAAGAGGGCCACAATAAAACCTTAGCCATTATGAACCAGGAAGCCAACGGCGGGCAGGATGCCGAACTAAAAGCTTTCGCTGCTAAAACAGCTCCTGTGGTTAAACACCACCTGGATGAACTGCAAAGCATGAAGTAGACGCGGCCCACTCAAACAATTAAGCATTTACAAAGGTTAATAACTAACAAACTGTACTTTAACATGGCAACACGGGGAACCAAAGTGGAGCGTCGTTCTGTATCAGAGCAGCCCCACGAATTGAGCTACGAAGGAAAAAAGACCGGAACTTCGGCCAAAGCAGTTGAAGCTGCTAAAAAGGAAGCCGGTTCCAACCGGCGCAGTGAAGTTGAAAAAGAACTGAAGAACAAAAAGTAAAATAAGCCCCGCAAGGGGCTTTGTTGTCTGTAAATAAAAATACCATGGCCACAAAAACACTTGATAAGAAGATTGAGAAAGCGGAACGTGGAGAAGCAAAAATAATAGACAAAGCAAAGTTGGCGGAAGCGCTTTTGAAAGATGCGCCAAAGTCGGCTATGCCGGCGAAGATAAAGCCCATGAAGGCTACGCTGGTTGATGAACCGTTTGATGATCCGGGTTGGGTATATGAAATTAAGTGGGATGGATATCGCGCCATTGCCAAGGTAACAGAGGATGAAGCGGAACTGATCTCTCGTAATAATTTGCTTTTTGATCAATTTTACCCTGTTAACGATCTGCTGAAAAAATGGGGCCATAATGCTGTTTTAGACGGTGAACTGCTGGTCTTGAACGATAAGGGAATATCTGATTTTGGGGGTATCCAAAACTGGCGCAGCGAGGCAGATGGCGATCTGGTGTATTACGTGTTTGATATTTTGTGGTATGAAGGCAAAAACCTGATGGACTTGCCGTTAAGTGACAGGCAAACTATTTTAACACATATCCTTCCCAAAAATGATGACCGCATACGCCAGAGCATGGTGTTTGAGGCGCGTGGCATTGAGTTTTTTGATGCTGCCGAACGCATGGGACTGGAAGGTATCATCGCTAAAAAGGCAAGTAGTGCCTATACTTCGGATCTGCGCTCAAAAGAGTGGCTCAAAATTAAAGTACAGCGCAGGCAGGAAATGGTAATTGGCGGCTTCACCAAAAACGAAGGCACGTCAAAACCCTTCAGTGCACTAACACTCGGGGTGTACAAAAACGGTAAGTTTAAGTACATGGGCAAAGTTGGTACAGGTTGGGGCGATAAACTCCAAAAAGAAATGATGGAGAAATTCAAACCCCTCATTACAGATGTATGCCCGTTTGATGTGGAGCCTGATGTGGATGAGCCATCGCGTTTCCGACCCAAACGATTGGGTGCAAAACCTACCTGGCTAAAACCTGAACTGGTTTGCGAGATTAACTTTGCTGAATTGACCAGCGATGGAAAGGTGCGGCAGGCATCTTTCAAGGGCTTGCGTACTGATAAGGATGCTGATGATGTGGTGCTGGAAACACCAACCGATACCGACAAAACAGTAAAAGCTGCTGATGAGCAAGCTGAAAAAAGTATTCATCCAAAAGTTGAACCGCCCAAAAAGGCAAGGCGCACTTTGCTTAACCCGAAGGATGAATCGCAGGAGCGGCCCGTTAATGGCCATTTGATAAAATTTAATCATCTGAGCAAAGTTTACTGGCCCGAGGATGGTATTACCAAGCGCGACATGTTCAACTATTACTATCAGGTTGCGCCTTATATGATGCCTTACTTGAAAGATAGGCCCATGTCGCTTAACCGTTTCCCTAATGGTATTCATGGTCCGAGTTTTTACCAGAAGAACGTAGCCGATAAAGCGCCGGAATGGGCTAAAACCATGCCGCATGTAACAGGTGAGGGCGAGCACAAAGAATATCTGGTAGCAACAGAAGAAGACAGCCTGCTTTGGATGGCTACGTTGGGATGTATTGAAATAAACCCATGGTTTAGCAGGGTGCAATCGCCAGACAATCCTGATTTCTGTGTAATAGACCTTGACCCGGATAAAAATACTTTTGATCAGGTAATAATTGCTGCGCAGGAAGTGAAAAAGGTATTGGACGCTGTTGATGTACCTTGTTTTCCAAAAACCTCCGGCTCAACAGGCATACACATATATATCCCCTTGGGAGCGAAATATGATTACGATCAATCGCAACTATTTGCCAAAATGATAGTGCAATTAGTGCACAAACAAATACCCGATTTCACAAGCCTGGAACGCATGGTGGCCAATCGCAAAGGCAAAATGTATCTTGACTTTTTGCAGAACCGACCGGGTGCTACCATAGCCGCGCCTTATTCTTTAAGACCCAAGCCCGGCGCAACGGTGTCCATGCCGCTGGCCTGGGAGGAGGTAAAGAAAGGATTAAAAATGCGCGACTTCCACATTAAAAACGCCATAGACCGTTTAAAGGAAACCGGCGACTTGTTTAAAGGCGCATTAGGTAAAGGTATTGACCTGGAGAAAACCATAAAAAAAGCACGAACCATATTTGAATAAGGGTTCGTGCTTTTAGCTTTTATAAAGGGCCTCTTATTGTTTGGTCATGAACTTGTTGGCTTGCAGCCATTTAAATAATAGATTCATCCACTCGTCTAAGCCGTGGCCCATTAAACCGTGGCCACCCTTTTGAAACAGATGCATCTCGGCAGGCACTTTGTTTTTCCTCAAATTTTCGTAAAAGCCAATGCTGTTCTCCACTTTAACCACGTTATCATCTCCTGCATGTACCAGGAATGTAACGGGTGTTTTGTCGTTGATCTGCATCTCGTTTGAGTACAGATCAACAGTAGCTTTTGATGGAGTGGCACCCAACAGGTTTTTGCGTGAGTCGGCATGGGTTAAGCCTTCCTGCATACTGATAACCGGGTAGATCAACACCAAAAAGTCAGGGCGTAAATTCGTGTTGTTACTATTTTCAATAACGGCTTTCTGGAAATGCGTTCCAACAGTTGATGCTAAATGCCCTCCGGCAGAAAAACCCACTACGCCAATTTTGTTAACATCTAAATTCCATTTTGCCGCGCCTTCGCGTACTATCTTTATAGCTTGCTGCGCATCCTGTAAAGGGCCAATGGTTTTGTCAACCATACTTGAATCTGCGGGTAGGCGGTACTTTAAAACAAAGGCGGTAACGCCATTTTTAGCAAACTCCTGTGCCGAACGTATACCTTCTGATTGATAAACCACTACCTTATAACTTCCGCCTGGAATAATAATAACGGCTGTGCCGTTGGCTTTACCGGCTTCGGGTGCATAAACTTCCAGTTGCGGATTAGCTACCCTTCTGAACATGCCCTGTTCTAAAGTGGTTTGGTCTACCAGCTTGGTGGGCTTTGAATTAGGTACAGCGCCCTGGTAAAGATTAATAGTTTGTTGCTGAGCGTGCGCCATTAATGGCAGCAAGGCTGCAGCTATAATTAGGTTTTTAAACAGTTTCATAGAAAATAACTTTTAATTAAAAGCCGCGCATCAAAAGATACGCGGCTTAACCCGATTAACTAAATGAAGCCTGGCATGTACTCAAAAAAACATACCAGGTTCGCTTTCAAAATGCCGTTGACCAATCAACAGCATTTAATATCTTATTTAAAAATTAACTGACTGAACAGGTAAAGGTCGTTTTTCCAAACCGGCCAATCATGCTTGCCTGAGTCAACATGCCAAATGTGTGGTACGTTGTTTTCTTTCAGGTAAGTGTGTACGCCTCTGCTCACATTCATTAAACCGTCCTGGTCACCGCATGATACCCAAAGCAGTTTCAGCTTTTGTTTTGCAGCAGCCGGATCTGGTACCAGTTTGGCAGGAGGGAATGTGTTAGGAGCTGATGAGAAGCCACCAACCCATGCAAAAGTATCCAGGTTAGCCAGGCCAAAATCTAACGACTGGCCGCCACCCATTGAAAGGCCCGCTAAAGCACGGTTTACACGGTCTTTTTTAACCGGATAGTTAGCTTCAACGTATGGGATGATGCTGCCTAAAAGGTCTTTATCAAATACCGCGAAAGCAGGTGCAGTACCATAAACGTTACCCACAGCACGGTCATCAGCCTGAGCGCGACCATTAGGCAGGATAACGATCATCGGAACAATTTTCTTTTCGGCCAACAGGTTATCTAAAATAACATTTGGCGCACCATGTGTAAACCACTCTTTCTCGTCGCCACCTATACCGTGTAATAAGTAAAGCACAGGGTAAGAGTTGCTTTTTGAGAAGCCCGGCGGCGTGTAAACTAACATTTTACGGTTGTTGCCAACACTTTTTGAAGCGTAGGTAACGGTGTCAATTTTTCCGTGCGGAACATTCTTAACCTGGTCAAAACCAACCGGTGCGGCAGGGAAAGCCGCTTTATCATCAGGACCTAAGGTGATGGGTGCCTGCTGACCCGGGCCTTGTGCCAACGCGCTGCCTAAAGGCAATGCCAAAGTAACCAATGCCAAAAGCAATTTGCCGGCATTTTTAGTAATCATATTAATTTCTTTTTGTCTCATAATAAATAAATCTGAATTCAGGTTTGGGGGCTTATTTGTAAATAATGGTTTATAAAATAAGGAAATCTAAATCGATATCGTAAGTCAAATATATAGTTTAAGTGTTAACTCTACAATTAAAACACACATCGTTATATAAAAATTTTATTACGGTAGGCGGCAGGTAAATAGCGCCAAAATGCTGATTTGCATTTTTGATAACAATTTACAGTAAAGGTTGTTGCTTTTACAACTAACAACACAATACCGTATGGCGAAACATACCTATCAAACAGGCATAATTGGCAACTGTAATTTTTTAGCCCATATCAATTTAAATACTAATATTGACTGGATGTGCTGGCCCCGTTTTGACAGCGCTTTTGTTTTTGGCGGAATGCTGGATAAGCAAAAGGGGGGTGAGTTCTCTATTCTGCCAACAATTGAGTACACGTCCAAACAATATTATGCCGAAAACACCAATGTGCTGCGTACCGAAATTACCTGCCAGAACGGTAAATATCGTGTAACGGATTTCGCGCCGCGTTTTCGCCAGTTTGACCAGTTTTATAAACCTTTAATGCTGATCAGGAAAATTGAACCCTTGGAAGGCGCGCCCCGCATAAAAGTGAAATGTAAGCCTGTTTGTGACTATGGCAGGCGCTATCAGGATGTTTTGCAAGGCAGCGACCATATTAAGTTTACCGGCTGCGGCGAAACCATGGCGTTGTCAACCAATATACCGGTGACGTATTTGTTAGATGAGGAGTGCTTCGCATTGAATGAAACCAAATACATCATTCTAAATTATGGCGATGTTTGGTACGGCTCATTAGCAAGTACCTGTGAACAGTACTTGCGCGAAACCATTGAGTATTGGCGCTTGTGGATCAAACACTCCTCTATTGCGTTGTTTTATCAGCCTTATGTTATCCGCTCGGCTTTGGCCCTTAAAATACACCAGTATGAAGATACCGGCGCTATCATAGCGGCAAGTACAACCAGTTTGCCGGAATTCCCGGGCAGCGGTCGTAACTGGGATTACCGCTTTTGCTGGCTGCGCGATACGTATTATGTGTTAACATCGCTTAACCACATTGGTCATTTTGAGGAGATGGAGCGGTACTTTAACTATGTTACCGATATATCTATGGCTAAAACGGACAGCTTCAGGTATCAGCCGCTTTACGGCATAACCGGTAAGAAAGACCTGACCGAAGAAATTATGGAGCATCTGGATGGCTACATGGGCAACAAGCCTGTGCGCATAGGCAACCAGGCTTCAGAACATATACAGAATGATATTTACGGACAAGTATCTATATCACTGCTGCCTTTATATACCGATAATCGTTTTATCTATAGTGAACGCAAGGATTCAGACAAGTGGATAACTTCTATTCTGGACAAAATTGAGCGCACCATTGATGAGCGCGATGCAGGGATATGGGAATTCAGAAATATTGCATTAGTACACTGCTACAGCAACTTGTTTCAATGGGCCGGCTGTAATGCTGCCGAGAAAATGGCGCGTACCATTGGCGATAAGAATTTAGAGGAAAGAGCAGTAGCGTTGAAGGAACGTGCGGCGGCTCATATTGAAGCCTGTTATGATCCAGTAAGGAAGGTGTATACCCACGCGGTGGGCAGCCCGTATCTGGATGCCAGTACGTTGCAGCTTATTATGATGAATTACATTGATCCGGCATCACAAAAAGCGCGCGATCATTTAGCTGCGCTGGAGAAGGAATTGAAAACTGAGAAAGGCTTATTCTATCGCTATTTGCACGAAGATGATTTTGGAAAACCTAAAACCACGTTTTTGATCTGCGCATTTTGGTATGTGGAGGCGCTGGCTTGTGTGGGCAGAGTTGACGAGGCCGTTCAGGAATTTGAAAAGCTGCTGAAGTATTGCAACCACCTGCTTTTATTCAGCGAAGATGTGGATGGTGAAGACGGCAGCCAGTGGGGTAATTTCCCGCAGGCGTATAGCCACGTGGGTTTAATGAATGCCGCTTACCGCATAGCTGTAAAATTGGATAGGCCTGTGTTTTTATAGTGGATAGGCAACTGCAAATATTGTCGCGTGAGTTACCGGGCTGGGCATGGAACATATGCTTGGTAGCGGCCACTTTGCTGTTGGGTTTTATATTGAAGCTGTTGCTTACCCGCCTGCTTCGCTATTATAAAAACACTAAAGATTACTCGTTATTCAGGTCTGTTATTACGCACTTAAGCAGGCCGTTAAATCATTTTATCCCGCTGCTTACGCTGAACGCGTTGTTGCCGTTCCTTATTTTTGAGGGTGCTTACTTAGCCAATTTTAAAAAGTTGATAGAGATAATGCTGATTATCTCGTTTGCTGACTTACTCATCAACACAGTTAGGGTATTTGAGGATTTTGTATATCACAAGTATGACCTCAACAAAGTAGATAACCTGGAGGAACGGAAGATCCAGACTCAGCTACGTTTTGTGCGGAAGGTTATTACAACGCTGATCGTATTGATAACCATAGCGGTAGTACTGCTAAGTTTTGATAACGTGCGTAAACTGGGCGCCGGACTTTTAACCGGCGTGGGTATTGGTGGTATCATCATAGGTTTCGCTGCGCAAAAATCATTGGGGAATTTTTTGGCAGGCTTTCAAATTGCCTTTACGCAGCCTATACGTATTGATGATGTTTTGGTGGTGGAAGGTGAGTGGGGCAGGGTAGAAGATATTACGCTTACCTATGTGGTACTGAATATCTGGGATCAACGACGGTTAATTTTACCCATAACTTATTTTATTGAAAAGCCTTTTCAAAACTGGACGCGTACTACCGCCGAACTGTTAGGTACCGTTGAAATTTATGTGGATTACACTTGCCCTGTAAGTGCTGTGCGTGATGAACTGACGCGCATTTTAAATACATCTGACTTATGGGATAGGCGGGTGAATGTTTTGCAGGTGTGGGAGGCGAAAGAAAGCACAATGATGATACGTGCAATAGTTAGTGCAAAAAACGCGTCCAATCTGGTTGATCTGAGGTGTTATGTACGCGAAAGTTTGATAGCATACCTTCAGCAACAGCAAAGTAACTCATTGCCTAAATTACGTATTGATAACCCACAAGCAGGCTAAAAATTAAATGAGCGAAGTAAAACCACCATCAATGGGATAGTCGGCACCGGTTATAAAGGCGGCCTCATTGCTGCATAGATAAAGTGCCAGTGTGGCTACCTCATCCGGCTGCCCCATTCGGCCAATGGGTTGTGCTTTTGATAGCTTATCAAACATTTCATCAATACTATCAGGATAATTTTTCTTTAAAAAGCCATCAACAAATGGCGTGTGCACTCTTGCAGGAGATATGGCGTTGCAGCGGATGTTATCGCCTAAATAATCTTTGGCCACACTCATGGTCATGGCCCTGATTGCACCTTTGGCGGTGCTGTAAGCAAAACGTTCTGTTATACCCACCAAGGCAGCTACAGATGATATATTCAAGATCACCCCACCACCATTAGCTTTTAACTTAGGAATAGCCGCATAGGTGCAATTGTAAGCGCCTTTCACAATTACGCTCATCACCTTATCAAAGTCGGCCTCAGCAGTATTATCAGCTTTGCCAATGTGTGCAATACCGGCGTTATTTACCAGAATATCCAGTTGGCTTATCTGTTCAAATACAGACAACACGGCCTGATGGTTAGCTACATCACATTTAAACACAGAAGCCTGGCCACCATTGCTGGTGATCTCGGCGGCTGTTTCATCGGCCTGTTCGTCATTCAGATCAATAATGATAACTTCGGCTCCCTGTTTGGCAAATAAAACTGCCATAGCCCTGCCTATGCCGCTGCCTGCTCCTGTAATTACCGCCTTTTTATTTTGTAGTGATAGCATGTGTGTTTCTCTCAGTGATGTAGAGTCAAAATTAAAATAAGGCGCGTAGCTATCAGCATACGCGCCTTATTTAGTTGAAAAAAATTTATCGATTATTTCAGCACGAATCCTTCCGGTTTCAGCGCGTCAAAATTGTCGGCCTTTGCTGCGGATAGTTGTAATTGTTTGGCAGTTGATTTAACGCCTCCGGCAGGCACATCAACACCGGCTGTCCATAAAATAGCGTTCAGCACAAATCTGCGGTAGTTATCATTCAACAATGCCGAGTGATAATCCATTCCGCCCCAAAGCATGCCGCGCGCACCATTCTTATCATAAGCTGTTGCTATCCCCAAAGGTTCAGCAGCACCCTGATTACTTTTCTGGATGGTGCCGGTAAGCAGATCGGTTCGGTAAGGGTCGCCTGGATTGACCAACATTCGGGAGAAGATCTCATCCTTGTAATTAAAAGGCCCAACACCGCGTAAAATAGGGTGGTTCTTAGCGGCTTCAATAGGTTTCACTTCCCAAAAGCCTAAAGGGTTGCGCGTATAACCACTCATGCTTGCCGAGCCGAACCAGCTTAAATAGTATTGCGTAGCTTTTTGGTTGGTGGTGGTGATGCCCCAGTGCAGTACCATTATGCCCATGCCCGCTTTGTGCAAACTATCAACCTTAGCCAGATAATCAAGGGTGGCTTTGTCATAACTTTTATCGCCCGGATTACTTGGCGGGAAAATAGGGTGCGCACGTTCTTTTGAGCTGCCTTCGGCGCTGCACTCAATGATGATAGCATCGACGCCTTTCAGGTCGTCAATGTTCAACGCGTCGCGCTTGTAAGAAAATTTGGTTACTATCTTAACGCCTTTCAGGTTGCTTATGCTGTCAATACAGTGTTGCAATACCAGCAGGTCGCGGCGGGTTTCATGCCTGCCCGAACCTTCTTCGCCTGCATGATCTTTAGGGCCTGCCAAAAAGTAGATGGTCTTAGTAGGTACACTTTGCGCGTTTACATTACTATAACTGCACAACAAAAATAGTATGGCGACTACCGCTGTAGTTTTATGAAATATTTTCATGGTAGATGTTTAAGTTGTTTAAAATTGGGTTACTTCAACTTAGGCAAGGCAAAGGTGATGTAGCCTTTAGGCACATCTTCTTCTTTCTTAGTTCTATCGGCCAATGCACCGGTTGAACACACCACTAAATACTGCTTACCCTTATGCTGGTACATGGCCGGTATACCTGTTGGGTTAATGCGGCCCAGATCATACTGCCAAAGTATTTTTCCATTATCAGCATCTATCGCGCGCACTTTGCCATCAGCACAGGTGACAAATATTAACCCCGACGCGGTTACCACCATGCCTTTGTTCTGTGTGCCATTTGGCGTACCCAAACCTTTCACATCTGTTTTACTGTATTCACCCAACGGGATTTTCCATTTAATGGTTCCTTTATTCAAATCATAAGCGGCTATGCCAGCAAACGGAGGTGCCAGAATATCGGATATAGCTGTACCCCAGTTATTTTTTTCAATGTAGATGGATCTTGGCCCAGTGTAGCCTGCAGGGTAATCTGTCATGCCACCGCCAAACTCACTTGCGCTGCTTGGGTTAGCTAATGGAGCGCCGCCTGACGCAACGACAGGGCCATCAGGCATTGTATTACTACCTGCCATTGCTGGTCTTGCACCACGGTTCCCTCCTGCAAGGAAAGTATAGATGGAAGTGATAGTAGCGTCATCAATATGTGGCTGTGCAGGCATACGGCCCTTACCCTGACTGATGTAGGTTTTAAAAAGATCGGGCGTGATGCGGCTGCCAATATCAACTAATGACACACCCGCACCCGCAATACCGTTACGGTCTGCACCGTGGCAGGCCTGGCAATATTGTACATAAGCCGCCTGACCTTTGGCTCCCGCCTGATTGCCGCCTCTTGCGCCTCTTTCCGAACGTTTGACCAACTGGTAAAAGCACGACATTTCCTGGTACATTACATACACCATTCCCTTATCCGGATTAGCAGCGGTATTGCCCTGATTGGCACCGCCTACCGATCCCGGAAGTGCGAAAACCTCATATTTATCGGAAAGCGGTTGATATAAGCCCGTTTTAGCTGCCTTTATCCTCGCTATATATTTTTGCCGGGTTGAGTCGGGGAGGTAGGGGTTAATATCTTTTTCATCAACATTATGCCTGTTGAACGCAGGCACCACTGTTGGTATAGGTTGGGTAGGCGAGGTCCACTCATCAGGCATTTCGCTTTTTGGGAAAGGCATTTCCTTTATAGGCCAAATGGGTTTGCCTGTTACCCTGTCAAACACATACATAAAACCGTTTTTAGAGGCCACAGCCACCGCGTCAACCTTTTTACCGTTGTGATTAATGGTGATAAGTTGAGGCGCGGCGGTTAGATCGTAATCCCAAATATCATGGTGAACGGTTTGAAAGTGCCACAACCTTTTGCCGGTGCGGGCATCCAACGCCAAAATACAATTACCGAATACGTTATTACCTGCACGGTCAGCGCCATCATAATCATAAGTTGGTGAGCCCAATGGAAAATAGGCTATACCACGTTTCTCATCAACAGAGATCTCGCCCCAGGTATTGGCAGCGCCCGAATATTTCCAGGCATCCTTGGGCCAGCTCTCATAACCATATTCACCGGGATGAGGTATAGTATGAAACACCCATTGCATTTTACCGGTTATTACATCATAAGCGCGCAGATCGCCGGGGCCTGCAAAGGGATCCTCACCCGGTGCGGAACCTAACAAGATCAGATTATCATAGATCTTTCCGGCAGATGTTGAGGCCATCCTGCGCAGCAACTCCGGTGCACGGCCTATCCCTTCTTTTAGATCAACAGAGCCATTTTTACCGAAGGTTAATATGGATTTGCCGGTATTGGCATCAATGGCCTGCAGGTAGTTGCCAAGCGAGATTATAAAGCGCTTTTGTTTTTTATCCTTGCTTTGCCAAAAGTTAATACCGCGCTGTACAATGCCGCGCAGGTTAGCGTGTATCCACAACTCCTTGCCGGTGGTGGCATCAATAGCAACTAATGAGCTGTTTTTAGCCAGCACATACATAATGCCATCCACAACAATAGGGTTGAACCTGTAAAGGTTGGCCCTGTCGCTGGCGGTTGAATAAACAAACGCGGGTTGCAGTTGCGCAACATTTTGTTTGTTGATCTGGGTAAAATTTAAAAATTTGGAATGATCGGGTCCCCCTCCATAATCTTTCCATTCTGTATGTGGCGGGGGAACCACTGCAGCTCTTTCAGGCCCTTCATCTTTAAAAGATAAAGTAACGGCCCCCGCCATTACCGTAACGGCAATAGCAGTGAGCGCAACTTTTACGTTGCGCCCATTGGCAAACAAAATAGGCTTCATAAATTTGGTTTATTATTGGTAAACAGTGTTTAATGCAATATCCGTATTTAAAGCGTATTGATAGCCAGGTCTTAAATTTTTTACAAAGGTTATTTATTCAGTAGCTGCAACGTATAGGTAAACCTGGAATTATTAGCCCAAACCTGGAACCGTTCTAACGGCCTTGGTCCGCAACTTGCCGATCCTACACCCAATGTTTTTGTTGATAAACAAAAAACGGTAGAGGTGCTTGCAGGCAGGTCAATTTTATACTCAACAGGGAACATCTGCTCGTCGGTATGCGGTAAAGCCGAAAACTGCATCAAATTAGCATCAGCCTTTATAGTGAAGCCCGGCGTTTTGTTGTCTTCAAACTTGATCCAGCGCACCTCTTCGTGATTGCCCCTGTCCATTGGTTTTTCGTATTC
Source organism: Mucilaginibacter auburnensis (assembly GCF_002797815.1). Lineage (NCBI taxonomy): Bacteria > Pseudomonadati > Bacteroidota > Sphingobacteriia > Sphingobacteriales > Sphingobacteriaceae > Mucilaginibacter > Mucilaginibacter auburnensis. The sequence goes on along the minus strand of NZ_PGFJ01000001.1, from coordinate 96,438 downwards.
GTATTGGTCGTTCACATTCAGGTCATACAGGCCAACATCGGCAGATGCTTTACGGTCTGAATAGTTCTCCAACGGTCCGCGGCCAAAGTATTTCATTTTGTCAAGGTCTTTGTTCAGCATCATGCGCACACCAATGCGGCCCAAACTGATAGCCAAACCTTCAAACTCCATATTGTTGTCTACCGTAACGCTGCCATTACCTTTTATTAGGTAAGTAGCGGTATGGTAAACGCCGAAACCTTCTTTGCCTTCGCCTTTTATGGTTGAGGTTACCTTAACGCTGAACATGTCAACAGCCTGCGCTTTGATGTCAACCAATGAGAATTTTAGGTTGTTTACACCATATTTCTCCCAAATGTTATTGGCCCACATGTCGTCATTGCGGTGAGCAGCGCGCCACAGGTGTGGCTTAGGGCCACCATTAGCAGTTAACACATTTAGGCCACCTTTCATCAACTGACTCATTTCGCCGGTTTTTTTATCAAAGCTTACAGAGAAGCCATTGCCTGTAACTTTAATAGTTTGAGGTGTTTGACTCAATGCAACAGGCTGGGTTGATTTTGGCTCAACAACAGTTGCTGTGTTTACCGGGATCTTGATCTGGTCCCAGGCTACCTCAAAACCTTTGTCTGCCCACAGGGTTTTGTTGCTTTGTGTGTATGATATGCGCAGGTAATATTCTGCGCCTGGTTTTGGATGCTCAATTTTGAAAGGTATTGACAAACGGCCCTCTCTGCGTGCACCTACACGAGGCACAACAAATGTTCCCTTGCTTATTTCTACGCCATTCTCAGTAAGGCTCCATGCGCCATCTAAATTCTCTAATGCAATGAACTGGTATTTATTTTTGATGCGGAAAGAACCGCTCAATACATCAGTCATTTCGGTGCTGATCCATTGAAATGCTTTTTTCATTTCAGGATAGTGCGGTTTAACGGTTTTTCTGTCCCACGCCACTACACCCTTATGGATGAAGTAATGATCATTAGGGAACTCGCCGAAGCCGCCACCATAAGCCAGGATTGGGTGCTTTGGATCGCGCCTGTTCCAAAGCGCCTGGTCCTGAAACTCCCATATCGCACCACCTAAAATCTCAGGGGTATTATCAAAGGCAGCCGAATATTCATCAAGCGAACCCATTGAGTTGAACATGGCATGTACAAACTCGCAGATATAGAACGGCTTGGTCAATTCAGGATTTTTCGCAACCCTGATGTAATCTTCGGCAGTGCCATACATACGGCCGTCCAGGTCGGCAGGATTATTTTTACCTGTTCCGTAACGCTCGTAGTGCGTAGGGCGCGATGGATCAATGGTTTTAACGGCAGTAAGCGCAGCGCCAACATTGGTGCCACCAACACCACCCTCGTTACCTAATGACCAGATAATAACCGACGGATGATTTTTAAAGTTTTCTACGTTAGCAACGTTACGGTCAACAATGGCAGCTTTCATAGTAGGTTCCTCATCAAACTTGCGGTCATACCCATGGTATTCCATGTTGGCCTCGGCAACTAACCAAATACCCCACTCGTCGCATAGCTCATACCAACGTGGGTCGTTGGAATAGTGTGATGTACGCACGTGGTTACAGTTTCCTTGTTTAATTACCTCAAGGTCGCGTATCATCTGCGCTTCGGTAATAGCGTGGCCAACATCCGACCAATGTTCGTGGCGGTTAACACCTTTTAATTTGATAGGTACACCGTTCACCATAAATATACGGCCCTTGATCTCCACCTTACGGAAGCCAATTTTTTGTGATATGATCTCGCCCTCGCCGGTGGTTAAAACCATGGTGTAAAGGGTAGGCGTTTCGGCGGTCCATTTGGCAGGGTTAGCAACCGTAAAGTTGATGTTTAATTCCTGCTCCTGTTTAGCGTTGATGGATGAGCCGGTAACAGTTCCTTTAGCAACTTCCTTACCTGCATTGTCATACAATGTAGCGGTTAAGCTTTGTGCTTTTGAGGTTTTGTCGCCGTAGTTTTTGATCTTGGCCACTACATTAACTTTAGCGTCTTTGTAGTTCTCGTCCAGATCCTGTTTAACGAAGAAATCGCGGATGTGTGTTTCAGGCGAGCTCCACAACGTAACATTGCGGAAGATACCGTGTAAACGCCACATGTCCTGATCTTCCAACCAGGTGCCTGACGTGTACTGATAAACTTCGGCAGCAATGGTGTTGGTGCCTGGTTTTAAATATTTGGTGAGGTCAAATTCGGCAGCATTACGGCTGTTTACGCTGAAACCAACTTTTTGTCCGTTAACCCATAAAAAGAAGCCGGCGTCAACGCCATCAAAGGTTACAAAAATGCGTCGGCCGTTCCAATCAGCAGGTACTTCAAAATCCCTGCGATAGCTGCCTACCGGGTTGCGCTCATTATAAGCGGTGTAGCGTTTATCCGGCTCGCTCATAATGTGCGGAAAATCCTTCTTGATGGTGTAACCTAAGTTTCTGTAAAACGGCGTGCCATAGCCTTGTACTTCCCAGTTAGAGGGTACAGCTATTTCTTTCCATTTTGATACGTCAAAATCTGTTTTATAAAAATCAACAGGGCGTTTTTCGGGGCTTGGTACCCAGTTAAATTTCCATTGTCCGTTAAGGCTGCGGGCATAAGTTGAAGCATGCCTTTTGGCAACCAATGCTTCCTGCAAACTGGCGTAAGGCATTAAGGTAGCGTGGTAAGGCTCTTTGTTAATGCCGGTTATCTCCGGATTTTCGATCTCGGCAGGGTAATCAATACCCGACCGTAGCGCCGGCGTTTGTGCCTGCGTTGAACTAAACGCGGTTAACAGTGCGAAACCTAACAAAAAAACGTACCTGATTGGGGATCCGTAAAAACGCATATTCTATAATTTTTAAATAATTGGTCAATTAAAGTTTAACGGCAACTGCTGCACCGTTATAGGTTACTTTTTTAATAGTATTACCTTCCGCAAGGCCGCCACCATTGCTATCGTTTACAATAACGATGTTAAATGTACGGTTCTTTATGTAATTTTTATACGTGCCTACCCTCGCACCAATACTTAAAGTTTTTGTTTTTTCATTCCATTTGAAAGGAATAGTAGTGTGCGCGCCTTTTTCGTAATTGTAACCATCGCCTTCGTCTTCATACAAAGTGAATGCACCGTCGGCTCCTTTATACAGGCGTATCTCTAATACGTCCATTGGCTTTTCGCCGGTGTATTGCATTTCTTTAGCCATTGGGATAATGGCGCCTGCTTTTACAAACACAGGTATTTGATTTTGCGGAGCAGGTGATTTAACGGTTTGACCGCCGGTGTAGCGCTTGCCTGTCCAGTAATCATACCAGGCAGCAGCCTTTGGTAAGTACACGTTCCAATCGGTAACGCCTGCTTCGGTAACGGGTGCTACCAGCATGTTTTTACCGAACATGTATTCGTAACCCTGCGCTACTGCTTTAGCATCCGATGCAAAATCCATTACCAATGGGCGCATAATGGTTGAACCATTTTTTGACACCTGCCAGCCCTCTGAGTAGATGTAAGGAATGAGACGGTAACGTACATTCATCATGCTGCGCATGTTGCCTTCCACTTTGTCACCATATTTCCATGGCTCTGTTTCGGTTTGATAGCCGTGCATACGGAATATGGGGCTGAACGCTCCCCACTGAAACCAGCGGGTGAGTATATCATGATACTTTTCATCGGTGTATTGGCCACGGCCCGGGCGGAAGAAGCCGCCGATATCTGTTGTCCAGTAAGGCATACCGGTGAGGTTATAGTTCAATCCTGCTACGATCTGTCTTTTTAAAACATCCCAGTTCCAGCCAATATCTCCCGACCAGTTGATAGTGCCAAAACGTTGCTGACCCGGATAGGCTGAACGGGTTAATATGGTTACCCGTTTGCTTGGATCAGCAGCACGCTGGCCATCGTAAACCGCTTCGCTTACATATAGAGGGTAAGTCAACCTGTAAAACTCACCCGGACCGAAGAAGGTTTTCTTGCCCACTAAAGCGTCATTTTCAGGCTCGGTAGCATCCATCCACCAGGAATCGACGCCTTTAGCAAACAGGTTGGTGTTTAAGGCGTTCCAGTGCGTTTTTTGTGTTTCGGGGTTGTAGATATCTATCCACGGACTGTTTTCCAGGTACAGGTTTTTATCCAGATAAGTCTTAGCCACTTCTGATTTTTTGTCGAGATTTTCCCATACTGATACAGAGAAATGCGCGTTCAGGTCATGCAATTCTTTAATAAAACCTTCGGGGTTAGGGTAATTGGTTTCGTCAAATTTAGGTACACCCCAACCATATTTACCCCAGTATTGCCAGTCTTGTACAATTACGTCAACAGGCAGGTTTCTTTTTCTGAATTCTTTAATGGTTTCTACCAGATGCTTGCCTGAGGTATAACGCTCGCGGCACTGCCAAAAACCATAGGCCCATAAAGGCAGCATAGGCACGGTGCCTGATAGGTTTCTATAATTGTTGATCACATCATCTGCACCGCCATAAAACACAACATAATCTAAAGCCTTAGCATTAGGCGAGCGGAACACGGTTTCATTACCCGCCGGTTTCCATGATAGCTTTGGTTTGTTAGCGGCTTTGCACAAAACCTGCACGGTATGTTCGCCGGCTTTCAGGCTGATAATTTTACCTACTGCGGGTGGCAGCCATTGGTTGCTCTGATCAATGCGGGCAACGCCATCTATCAGCAACAGGTGGCGGCTTTCCATATCGCCCATATCCAGCATGAAGGAGTAATCGCCGTCTTTATCTACGCGGAACTTGCCGGTATGCAAGGATTGCTGTTGCGATACACGTTGGGTACCTGCGGTGGTAGTAACGTCCTCGTATTTGATCTGAACGGCGTTGGTATCTTTTTTTGCCAGCTCAATATTATTGTCGGCCGGGTTAAACTGCGTCATGCCATACTGGTGCCACAAAATACCGTAGCCTTTGCTGGAATAAAGGAACGGAATAGCAATTTGCGTATTTACCTGTATAAGTTTACGGGGTACGTTGCGCAGATTGTAATACCCGTCCTGAAACTGGCCCAATCCGAACAAATACTCATCAGCAGGCGAATCAAAACCTAACTCGGCTGAGTAAGATGGTTCACCCATAGTGGTGCCTGATACCAGTTTACGACTGTCGGCTTTTTCACTTAAAAATACCTTGCCTGCCGCGTTGGTGTAAGTAATGGTGCCGCTCTTTTTGTTGTATAAAACGTTTACCGCTTTGGTGCTGATCTTTAACTGGGCAGGCGTTTCCGCAACTTTAAAAGCCGGGGTAGCTTGTTTGTTAATTAGCACAAACTCCCGCGCTTCAACCGGAATAGCTTTTTGCCATTGCACACGTATGGCTTTATCATTTAAAGGAATTATATTCAATACACCCTCGGATAATTCAATAGCAACCCGGTCTTTCTTTTGGGTGAATTTTTTATATGTTTGGGCAAAACTTAGAGCGGGTGCTATCGCCGCCGTCAAGATCAAAATTCGTAGTCTCATCTTAATTTATATCCTTTAAATTATTCAATAGGTGTAATTACTGCTGCAAAGCCGCCTCTGCGTAGCATGCGTACATCAAACGCGCTTGTTTTATCAACCGATAGGTAGGATGTAGCAAAATCTTTATCATGAGCGCCGTCGGCAATCAAGGTCATTTTATATTTAGTGCCATTTGCTAAAAAGTCGAGTTTAATGTTCTTTCTTTTTTCGCGCTGCTCGGCGTTTATGCCGCCTATGTACCAGCTGTTGCCTTTGCGGCGGGCAAGGGTAACGTCTTTACCGGGAGTTCCATCCAACAACTTAGTATCATCCCACGCGTTGGGTACATCGCGTAAAAAAGCTTTAGGCGCATCGGGTAAAGCGTAGTAGCCTTCGGGCCTGTCGGCCATGTGCTGCAAGCCCGATTCAAATATCACGCTCAAAGCCAGTTCATGCCCGTATGATGTTACATGCGGAAACTGTGAGTTGGTGAAAGTAACCGGCGTATAATCCATACCACCTACCACGTTGCGGGTAAACGGCAATATGGTGTTATGCTCAGGCGCAGGCATGGTAAATTCGGGCGTATTGTTGTACCATTCTGCGCCACGAACCGCCTCGTAAGTCATTAAGTGGGGATACGTTCTTTCCCAGCCACGAGGCACCAAACAGCCATGAAAATAAACCATGATGTTGAACTTGGCGGCATCATCCAAAATGTCCAGATAATACTGGATCATGTTCTGCTTTTCGCTTTCAAAAAAGTCAATTTTTACCCCAACTACGCCTAATTTATTAAGCTTAGTAAATTCTTCCACGCGGCTTTCATGGGTAAGCATGCGGTCTTTTGGGGTTGACGTTACCGTAGTATGGTTACCACCCGAGTTATACCACATTAAAGGTTTAATGCCTTTGGCTTTGATGTAGGTTAGGGCGTCTTCCAGTTTGCCACCGTTGCCCATGCTGTCCCATTCCCAATCTAACAGGGTGTAGGGCCAGTTCATATCGGCAGCCAGATCAGCAAATTTGGTTACTATCTTGTAATCTTTGGTGCCGTGGTTGCTTGACCAGTAATTCCATGACGCTACACCCGGCTTTATCCAGTCGGTGTTTTTTAAGATAGATGGCCTTGATACATCATCCACCAAAGTTGACGTAACCACATCTTGCAGAGTACCCATAATTACCACCCTCCAAGGTGATCTCCAAGGAAAAGAAATAGTAGGTTCAACTACACCGGTACCGCGACCGTCTTTAGGATTAGGAAAAGTGAGTTTGTATTTGGTGATATCAACAGTATTGCTCAGTTTGGTTCCGCAATAGTTACGGTCGAGGTCGGCTTCGTGCAGCAAAAACCACGCTGCTTTATCTTTGGTATTGAACAGGGCAGGGTAGCACCATTCCTGTTGCTGTACTTTGTCGTCGGCCATGGTAAGGTATAAACCCTCGTTGGCTGCGTTCCATTTCTCCATCCAGCGGTTGGTTTCCTTCGGGATGGTGTAAGAGGTCAGCTCATCTTTAACTGCGATCGCTTCGCGCTTATCAGGAAATTCATAGCGGAAAGCCATGCCATCATTATAAGCACGGATGATTACGTTCAACTTGGTTTTATCAGGATTTTGGAAAGAAACGGCTAATTCGTTTGCGCTATTGCTTCTAAGCGCGCGCTTGCCATGCACTGCCTTATATTGCTCATTAATTACAACAGGCTTGCCTGCTTTTACAAATGCCAATTCTTTGGCAAACTCCTGGTCGGCACGTACCAAACCTAAGTTAATTTGCTGAATGGCCTCTGTAGCTTTGCCGTTTTCTACGTACGATACTTTTAAATACCACTCACCGGAATTGGCATTTTGCTGATTAAACAAGCCAACACTTATTTTCTTGTTGGGCGATTCAACCGTTAATTTTTGGGCATAGGCTGATGTTACGCACAACAGCGCTGTACAAACCAATCCCACAATGCCTGATGTGATTCTCTTCATTTAATGTTATTTATTCCGGCCCATCATAAACGACAGGCAATATTATCACGGCCCCATAACGGAGCTTATTTATATCAGCAGAATAGGGGGCTGCCGAATTGATCAATTGGTTTAAACCGTCTGTTAACTAACGGGCCTCTGCTTCAAATGGCGAAGCAGGTAAACCTTCTTTGTTATACAGATTGGCCTGGTCGGGGTTATTAGCCCACGCGTATCTTACATATACCGGTTTGGCAATTTCGTTGCTGGTAACAATAACTTCGTTGCCGTTTATTTGCGCTGTACCCCAAACAAACTTTTTATCGGCACCGGCTATGGCAAAGTGCCTTAGCTTAGTATCGTCTTTAGCTATTAAACCGCTTCCGGTATCAGTAAAAGTTAAAACAATTTTGTTGCCATCGGCACGGGCGCTTTGTAGCACCGGACCGGAGGTCACCATATCCTTATGGCCATACGCCAGCTTTTCGGCGGTTAAAGCCAAACGTTCGCCAACATCTTTTTTATTGCGTGGGTGAATATCGCCCCATTCACCAACATCAATTAAAACAGTTAAACCTGTGTTAGGCACGGCGATGGCTGTTTTGCGTTGCGCTTCGCGCAGGTCGGCCCAGCCGGCTTCGCCGGGTAAATAGTTTACTTCCTGGTAATTGGGTAGTTGCGCAATAATAAATGGCAGTTTAGGGTCGTGCCAGGTATCGCGACAGTTGTTAATGAGTTGTGTTAGCAAAGCCTGATACTCCTTAGCTTTGGTAACGTTTGATTCTCCCTGATACCACAATGCCCCTTTAATGCGGTAGTTGCCGACCGGAGACACCATGGTATTGTATAAATAAGTAGGCTGGTTCGCTGCATTATAGCCTTCCAACTGTGGCAGCTGCGGCCAGTAAGCCTGACCAACTTTGTATTGCCACTTGCCGCTCAGTTGCAAAGTATCACCACCCGAAATTATATAGTAAGGTTTATCAGGAACAAAGCCGCCAAGGGTTGATGAGGTATTGCTGATACGGGCAACAATTACGTTTTTACCCGGTACTAAAAGCCCCTCTTTCAATGCATACATACGGTTACCGTATTGGCCATTGCTTCTGCCAGCTAATTGTCCGTTGATGTAAACTTCGTCATTATCATAAATTCGACCGAAATACAAACGGGCAGCTTGTTTGGTGAATGATGGCGGAACGTTGATCTCCCTGCGATACCAAACCACGCCGCTGAAATTGTTTAGTCCTTGTCCGCTCCAAAAGCCCGGCACCATTATGTCTTTCCATTTATTGGGTACATAACTTTGCTCATACCATTTAGGCGAGTCGGTTAGGCCCTCATCTAATTGCCTGTTGGTGCGGATGGATTGTAAGCGGTTGTTCTCCGCATTATTCCTGTTAAGGCGGTTAACGTAGGCCGTATCTTTTAAGCTGTTAATGGTTTTGGTGATTTCGGGGAAGGATTTGTAATTCTCCTCACTTATCCAGGCCTCAACGGGTGTGCCACCCCAACTTGAATTGATAATACCCACCGGAACATGCTCGCGCTGATTGATCGACAAGGCAAAAAAGTAAGCCGCGGCGCTAAAACGGTTCACATTGGCTCCTGTAGCGGGTGTCCATTTACCGCCGGTTAGATCATCATGAATTTTGAGCGGGTCGTTGAGGTTTTTCGGAACCAAAAACTGCCTTATTTTATCGTTCTGGTTTTGGGCAATTATCTTTTCGTATTTCTCAGCTACATCGTTCATACCCATCTCCATGTTGGATTGACCTGAACAAAACCAAACATCGCCCAATAAAATATCTTTCAGTTCAATTTTATTATTTCCGGCGATGGTCATTTGATAAGGACCACCAACAGCCATGGGTTTTAACGCCAGCTGCCAGGTACCTTTAGCAGAGGTAACTGTTTTATATGTTTTTTTATTGAAGGTGATGGTAACCTTTTCGCCTGCATCTGCCCATCCCCATATTTTTAAGGGTTGGTCGCGTTGCAGCACCATTCCATCACTTATCAGCTTAGGCAATCTTACATCCGCATAAGCGCTGCCATAGCTTAGCAAAGCATTTACAGCAGCAACACATAAGATTTTAAAATAGCCTTTCATTTTAGTTGTTTCATTTAAATATTAAAGTGAAATACCCCGTTTCCACGGGATAAAATCATCTTGGCCGTGTCTTACCGCCGCCACTTCAATCTCGCCACTGGCAACGGCTACTACGTAATCTAAAATTCGTTCGCCCGCCTGAGTAATGGTTTCTTCGCCGTCAATTATGGTACCGGTGTTGATGTCCATAATGTCGCGCATGCGGTTAAAAAGCTTGGTGTTAGTAGCAATTTTAACCACAGGTGTAATGGGGTTGCCTGTTGGCGTTCCTAAGCCTGTAGTAAATAATACAATATTGGCACCCGAGGCTACTTCCGCCGTGGTTGATTCTACATCATTACCCGGTGTACATAATAAGTTTAAACCTGGTTTGCTCACTTTTTCCGGATAATCTAAAACGGCAGCTACCGGCGAGGTGCCGCCTTTTTTAGCTGCTCCGGCTGATTTAATAGCATCCGTTATTAAACCGTCTTTAATATTTCCCGGTGATGGATTCATGTAAAAACCTGAACCTGCCGCTTCCGCTTTTTCGTTGTAAACCGTCATGAGGTTATTGAAACGTTCCGCATCGGCAACAGAGACACAACGGTCGCTCAGGTCTTGCTCAACACCACATAGTTCAGGAAATTCAGCCAGAATAACTGAGCCGCCTAAAGCTACCAGAAGATCTGACGTATAGCCTATAGCCGGATTAGCCGATATGCCCGAAAAACCATCAGACCCACCACACTCTAAACCGATGCATATCTTACTTAGCGGTGCCGGTTTACGTGTGTTTTGATTGGCCTGTATCAAACCTGCAAAAGTTTGCTTTATGGCCGATGAAAGCAGGTCGGCTTCGGTGCCGGTTGCCTGTTGATCCAGAACATAAAGCGGCTTGTCAAAATTTGGCGTGCGTTTTAAAATCTCTTCCTGCAGTATGCTTACCTGCGCGTTCTGGCAACCTAAACTCAATACGGTTGCCCCGGCAACGTTGGAGTGGGTAATGTAACCTGCCAGTAAACCGCACAGCGCCTGTGCATCTTGACGCGTGCCGCCGCAACCGCCATTATGGGTTAAAAACTTAACACCATCAATATTAGGAAATAACCTTTCTGAACGCTGCTTTTGGGCGTTGGCATTAATATCGGCGTTTAAAATGTCTTCTATAGAGCTGCCACGTTTGTACAGGTCAACAATAGCTTCGGCCTGATTGCGGTACGCATTACTTTTGCCATAACCCAGTTCATCAACCAGTGCCTGTTGTAAAATTTCAACGTTGCGGTTCTCGCAAAAAACCATAGGGATAACCAGCCAGTAATTGGCGGTGCCTACAGAGCCATCTGCACGGTGGTAGCCGTTAAAAGTTCTTGATTCCCAGGCTGAAACATCGGGCTTGTGCCAGTCCAGCTTACGCTCGCCAATGCTGAATGTGCTTGATGCGTGGGCTATGTTAGCGGTGCTTAATAGTCCGCCTTTTTTAATATTAGCAGTTGTTTTACCAACTAACACGCCATACATAAAAATGCTGTCGCCTGTGTTCAGGTCGGTTAGGGCAAATTTGTGTTTGGCAGGAATAACTTCTGTTATGGTTATGTTTTCTTCGCCAACGGTTACCACCTCATTAGGGTAAAGGTCGGTCAGGGCAACTATCGCGTTATCAGCCGCGTGTATTTTAACAATCTTATTCATCTGCCTATACCTTGAAAGTGCCGTTTAACATCCCGTTTAAATTCTGCTGAACAGCTTCTGCTAATTGTGGCAAAGCGGTTAAGTCCTCACCCCATAATTGCGTATTGCTTAAAATAGATTGCGCCAGATCATCATGAGCGGTAGCGTTATAAATCTCAAAAATTACATCTGCTTTCTCGTCTTTATAATCGTACTCAACGCCTTTTATTTCAATGGCAAAACCGTTATCCGTTTTACGCAATTGGCTCATCAAGAACAGGTAAGCTGCAATGCCTTTGGTAATAGCAGCAGGCGGCGCGTTGAACAGTTGGTAATGTTTCTTCAATACCGGCAGTATGCGCATAACCAGCTTGGTGGTGTACTGCTGCGCTATGGCTGTCCAAAGGTGTTTTATGTACGGGTTTTTAAAACGATCTAAAACGCCTTCAGCAAATTCTTCGGCAAGTTGTTGGTCGGTTTCCACGGGCATTGCAATGCGTATCTCCGTCATGATCTGCCTTACATAAGCTTCGAAAGCGGTATCGGCAGTAGCCTGGTTCACCACATCAAAGCCAGAATAAAGCGCCATCGCGCAGCTTAAGCTATGTGTTCCGTTCAGCAATCTTAACTTCAGTTCGCGATGAACTTCAATATCCGGAATAACTTTTACACCATTGTCGGTTTGCTCAAACGAAAGGATAGACTTTACTTTTTCATTTCCCTCAATGGCCCATAAGCAATAAGGTTCCGCAACTATTAGTAACTCATCTGAATAACCATTGGCTTGTTCAAACGCCTGTTGTTCCTCTCGGGATGGCTTGCCGGTCACAATTTTATCTACCAATGAATTACAGAAGTAATTATGGTTATCAACCCAGGCCTCAAAATCAGCATCCAGATTATTGAACGCAATCAATTTCTTGATGATGGATTTAAGGATGGTGGCATTATTGGGCAGTAGTTCGGTGGGTACAATAACCAATCCGCTTTCGGCGCTTCCATTAAATGCTTTATAGCGATGATACAGCACCGCCAATAACTTGGCCGGGAAGGATGAAGGGGGTGTCAAACTGATGCTTTCCTCTTTTAGCTGGATACCTACTTCTGTGGTGTTAGAAACAACTACCTGTAAATCCGGACTTTCAGCTATTTTCAATATCGCGTCCCACTCATCATTAGCTATCAAAACCTGGCTTATAGCCGAGTTTACTACAGCTTCATTAACCAGCTCTTTATTTTCGATGCCCTTTATCAGCAGGGTGTATAAATTATCCTGTTCCGCAAAGGCGGTGGCGTCTCCCGCCGCGGTCGATTTTACAACGGCAATGCTTCCATTAAATACCGACTGCTTATTGGCTTTATCAATAACGTGGTCTATTAATCCGCGCAGTAAAACGCCGGTACCAAATTGTAAAACCTTAACAGGCAGGTTTAAGTTTTCGCCCGAAGGCATGGTCACGCCGGGCGCATTGATCTGCCCCAGGCTGTTTTTTGAAAGTTTTAAAAGCTGATTATATGTACTTGTTGTATCCGCACTCATTTTCTATCCTCAATATTATAATGATACTACCGCTTTAATTACGCTGGCATTGTTGGTCAGCCAGTTCTCAAACTCCACGTTTAGTGTATCAAAGCCTGTTCTGTGTGTTATATAATTTAAAGGCTTAACCTGGCCCTTTTTAATAGAATCAATAACATGTTCAAAGTCTTGACGGGTGGCGTTACGGCTGCTCATTAAAGTTCCTTCGCGTTTGTGAAACTCCGGGTGACTAAAAACAATTTCTTCTTTTTGCAGGCCGATGAGCACAAAGCGGGCGCCATGAGCCATGTATTGAAAGGCGGAGTTAATTGCCTTCTGGCTGCCGGTAGCATCAATAACAACCGTTGGCATTTCGCCGTTGGTAATGGCGCTGATCTGTTCCATAGCATTTTCCAACGCGTTAACGGTGTATTCAATGCCCAGGCTTTCTTTACAGAATTTAAGGCGATTTTCGTTAATGTCCATAGCGATGACTTTACCGCCGGCAATGCGGGCAAACTCCATGGTGCCTAAACCTATAGGACCAACACCTATCACCAGTACAAATTCGCCGGGAGTTATTCCGGCACGTCTTACCCCGTGCGCGCCAATAGCTAAGGGTTCAATAAGCGCCAGTTCATCATAACTCAGACCTTCGCCGTGTACCAATAAGCGCGATGGTATAGAATAATATTCCACCATGCCGCCATCGGTATGTACACCGCAAACCTTCATGTTAACGCAACAGTTAGGTTTACCGCTGCGACAGGCTATGCAATGCTCGCAATTTATGTAAGGGATAAAGGTAACACGCTCACCAATTTCAAAGCCATCGGCGCCATCGGCTTCAACTAATTCGCCCGATAACTCATGACCTAATACTCTTGGATAATTAAAAAAAGGCTGTGTGCCCCTGAAAGCGTGATAGTCTGTTCCACAAATGCCTATCCTTTTTATTTTAACAATGGCATTTCCGGGAGTTAAAACCGGTTGCTCAATTTCTTTGTACTCAAATTTTCCCGGTTGGGAACATACCAACGAATTCATTCTCTATCTTTTATAAACTATAAAACTTAACTGCATTCTCTCCCCATATCCTGTCTTGCTCTGTTTGACTAAAACGGGAGAAATAATTTTTAACTATATCGCATACTTGTGTGTAGGTGCCTGCAACGGTACAAACCGGCCAGTCTGAACCAAACATTAATCTGCCTGTACCGAAAGCGTTTGTAACAACCTCCATATAAGGGTGGAAATCTGCTTCGTTCCAGTTATTCCAGTTGGCTTCGGTAACCATTCCTGATACTTTGCAGTATACATTTTCAAATTTTCCTAAAGCTTTGATATCTGTGTCCCAACCAGCAATTGCCTTGTCTTTTATGTAAGGTTTTGCAATATGATCTAACACAAATTTCTGCTCAGGGAACTTAGCAACCATTTCGGCCGCGAATTTTAACTGATCAGGAAAGATCAGGATATCGTAAGTAAAATTGTATTTGTTAAGCAATGATATGCCTTTTAAAAATGCATCGGTCAGCATAAAATCACGCTGCGGCATGCCTTGCAATACGTGCCTGAAACCTTTTAATTTTTTAAACTGACTGTAATATTCCAGTCGCGCTTCAATGCTGGGGGATACTAACTCAACCCAGCCAACTATTCCTTTAACAAAATCATTGCCGTTAGCATTAGCCAACTGGAAATCATTCTCTGCTTCCGATTCATCTGATTGAACTACCACGCAGCCATCCAATCCATTTTCCTGTAATAGCGGAAACAAGTCCTGCGGCATAAAATCACGCTGAATAACCGCCATATCGTCGGTGATCCACGCGTCTCTTAGCGGGTTATATTTCCAGAAATGTTGATGAGCATCTATCCTTAACATGGCTTAATCAATTTTAAATAAAAAATCGCACTTGTCTATCAGCCCTTTGTCAACTAATGTTTGCCAAAATTGCTGTGGCATAACAGCGTTGGCCATGTCAACATTGTCCTTCACCCGCTTAGGGTTGGTAGTACTTAAGGCCACACTTTTTACGCCCGGCACTTTTAAGCCAAACGCCACACAAGCGTCTGCAGGCTTAACACCAAAATCACTACACACCTGGTTAAACGCTTCGCGCCATTTAACTAAGGCCTCGCCTTCGGGGGTGCTGCCATCAACCGGCTTGTAATCAAAATGACTACCGCCAATTAAAAAACCCGAATGGAAAACCGCCGAGTTAATAATGGGAACACCTTTAAGCTCCATCTCGGCCATAAAATCTAACAATTCCTTTGGGTGACTTTTAATGGTCATGCTGTTGGCTACCATTATCCAGTCCAGTTCCACATCTTTAGCTATGCGTACAATATAACGCCAGTCTTTAGCGCCAATGCCTACAGATTTTGCTTTGCCCGCGGCTTTCAGATCACGCAGAGCACGGTAGGCATCTAAAATATCCTGGTAACGTTTCTGTTCATCTTCGGGGCTTTCGGCAGCCATTAAATATTCGTCGGGATCATGAACCGATATCATCTCCGGTGTGTAGCCATTCAATAACTCGTTGCCCTGTTCAAAGCAATCCATCATGCCCTGATAGCTGATCATCTGCACCGCATCATGTTGCAAACCTATCCAAACACCAGGTTCAAAGGTCGGTTCAGGGGTTTTAAGTTCGGTGCGGTACCATGCCAGTTTGTTGCTAATCACCACATTCTCCGGCGCAACGCCCAACTCTTTTAAATGGCGACCAAGCGTTTCGAGCGCCAAACCTGCGCCGTATTTACCGGCAGAGTCAAAAACTACTTTACCGCCCGAATGCTTTACGCATTCCTTTATTATTTCATGCTTTACTTCTTCAGGCAGGGCAACAAATAAATTGCCTAATCCGCTGGTGCCAAAAACAATTTTTGGCATGTTGTAAACCGATGAGCTATTGTCAGCACTCATGCTGCTATCCTTTCTGTATTATTTTTTGAACCGTAAGCAGCATAATAAGTAATGTATAAGTAGCCAACCAAAGGTACAACCATGGCAATGGCCATGCTTGCAGCTTTTTCGGCAATCAGTCCCATTATTGGCGGCAACACCGCGCCGCCTACAATTGCCATTACCATTATTGAACCGCCCAGTTTGGCGTTATGTCCCAGATCGCGCATGCTTAATGCGAAGTTGGTTGGATACATTAATGACATGAAGAAGCTGGTGAAGAATATAGCCCAAACGCCTATGCTGCCCGGAATGAATATAGCTACGGCCACTAACGCTACGTTTATTATGCCATAAAGCGCCATTAATTTGCCGGGATCAACAAATTTCATAATGTAGGTTGCCGAAAAACGGCCTATACCAAAGGCTACCAATGTGCCAGTTAAAAAGTTGGCCGCGGTTTTTTCCGGCTGACCGGTGTAGTCCTGCACGTAGGTGATGAAAAAGCTCCAGGTGCAGGTTTGCGCGCCGCAATAAAAGAATTGTGATAATACGCCTTTATAAAAATGCGGAAAGCGCAACAACTCTTTCACGCTTGATTTATGCTGATGCTCATCTTCCTTCACCTCATCGCGGCTTTTAGGGAATTTTGACATCCCTAAAAATATACTCCATATAATGCCGAAGCCACCCAGTATCAGGTACGGGGTTACCACACGCATGGTCTCATCTTTTAAATAGGCATCGTATTCGCCGGCCAACTTCATGGCGGCAATTTTTGCTTCGTCGTGCTCAATGCCCGATAAGATAAATACCGAACCTACCACCACGCCTAAAACCGCGCCAATAGGATTAAAAGCCTGCGAAAAGTTGAGGCGGCGCTCGGCAGTTTCCTGACTACCCATTTCAACGATAAATATGTTGGCGCCGGTTTCTAAAAACGCAAGTCCCGATGCTATTACAAAAAGAGCGCACAAGAAAAAACCGTACTGACCAACTATAGCTGCCGGCCAAAACAATAAACAGCCTGCTGCAAAAAGCAACAAGCCTACAATTAAGCCAACTTTGTAAGAGTAACGCCTGATGATCCACCCTGATGGAATGGCCAGCAGGAAATAACCCATGTAAAATGCTGATTGTATGAGCCCTGCCTGAAAACGCGAAAGCTCGAATGATTTCATGAATTGTTTGATCAAAACATCATTCATGTTGTTAGGTATGCCCCATATAAGGAACAACATGGTTACTAATGAAAACGATATGACATTGCCCCTTGGGATAAAGCCTAACAGATCTTGGTTTTTTGACATTAATTTATGATTGGCTATAATTGATTGGTCCTCAAAATAAAAAGATAAATTCTGTTAACAATTATACCAAATTACCATATTATTAAGGAATATTACCATTGGACATTAGCAATGTTTAATTTGTCCGGATAATAAAAGTTTGTTTAAATACCTGTATAACAGCATTCTAAGTGTGTAATGTACACGCGTAAGTTGTATTGATTAAAATTTGCTTAATGGGAAATAACCGCAATGTGGCAGCGAAAATGTTAGCTTTCTAAATTTGAATTAGGAATAAAATGCTGCTTGTAAGCCAGCGGAGTTTTACCGGTTATTTGCTTAAAAACGGCATGAAAGGATGAAAAGTTATTGAAGCCGCTTTCATAACATAACTGCTTGATGCTGATCTCGTCTTCTATCAGCAATTTGCAGGCGTGGCTCACCCTTATTTCGTTAACAAACTGGAAGTAGGTTTTACGGGTTTTGGCCTTAAAATACCTGCAAAAAGAGTTGGGGGCCAGGTTAGCTATCTGCGCTATTTTTTCAAGCGATATTTTCTCTCTGAAATGGGTAAATGAGTACTCGTAAATAAGATTGATACGGTATTTATCGGCCTCTTCAAAGTTATACTTGAATCCTAACGATACCAGTAACTTGCCGCTGTTGGTTGAACCTATCAAAGCCAGTATCTCCATGAGCAAAACAATACGGGAATGCCCTTCGGATACAGATAGTTGCTTGATCAAATTAGATATGATAGGCTCTTTTTTGGCCGAGATCAAAATGCCTCTTTTGGCTTTCTCCAAAGCGCGTTTAATAATGGCGTTTTCGGGCAGGCTTAAAAAGGTTTTACTCCAAAAATCCTCGTAAAAATGAATAACGGTAGAGTAAGGATTGTCATTTATCTCTTGCGAAGGCTTTTCTTTGTCAAATTTGAAATAATGGGGCAGGTTAGAGCCTATTAAAATGATATCTCCTGCGCTGAACCTTTTTATACTATCGCCAATAAACTGCATACCCGACCCACGGTGCAGATAAATCAGCTCCACCTCGGGGTGAAAATGCCATCGGCTATTAATGTTAGGCTCACGATCATGCCTCACACTAAAAGAAAATGCAGATTGAGTAGAGACTTTTAGTAGTTCGGGTTCCATAATTAGTTGAGGTAAACATACCACTTTCACTAAATAATTTTAATGTGATGTTAATATCCCTTAATAATAGGGTAATTAAGTATAACGCTCTAATTTATTTTCCAAGTTAATTTGGTAACCAATTTGTAACGCCCGGTTAAATTGCCGCGGCTTTTATTAATCACTAATTAAATCATTAGCGCCTATGCAGTATACCAACTAAACAAGCCCACACTTGGCACTCTGCCAATTTGTTATTAACCAAGTAGAAAACCAAAAACTCAAAAAATTATGACTTTAAATTCGAAGGTCGTTCTTCGGGCATGGACGGTATTGTCTAAAAAATCGCTTGTTCCGATATCGTTTTCGTGCGTAGCTTTGGCTATTTTGCCGGGCGCCAACGCGAGGGCATCAATTAATGAAACCATTACAACGGCAAAATTATTTCAACAGCAAAGCTCAACCGTAACAGGTACAGTTACAGACGAGACTAATCAACCTATGCCCGGTGTGGCCGTTACCATAAAAGGAACTACAACAGGTGTGGTTACTGATGCTAACGGTAAATATTCCATTCAGGCTGCGCAAGGAGCTACCCTCGTTTTTTCGGTAATAGGTTACCAAAATCAGGAATTTGCAACCGGTAACGGTACCACAATAAACGTAAAACTTCAGCCGGTGCAAACACAACTCAGCGAGGTGGTTGTGGTTGGTTATGGTACGCAAAAGCGTGAAACGCTCACAGGTTCGGTTGCCAAAATAGATGGTGAACAACTTACCAAAAATCAGGCTGTAAACGTAGCAACCGGTCTGGCAGGCAGACTTCCCGGCCTGGTGGTTAATCAACGTAACGGTGTACCGGGATCAGAAGATCTTAACATCGTAATTCGGGGTGCAAGTACCTTTGGTAATAATAACCCACTTGTTGTGGTTGACGGAGTGCCCCGCGGTACCGGCGGTCTTTCAAGCTTAAACCCTCAGGATATTGAGAGTATAACAGTATTGAAAGATGGTTCGGCAGCTATATATGGTGCCAGAGCGGGTAATGGTGTAATATTAGTTACCACTAAGCCCGGGTCAAGAGGCAAAACGTCTTACAATTTATCCTATGTATTGGTATAACCAATCCTACCAAGGTGCCTGAAATGATGGATGCGGCACTGTTCTCAGAAGTTGTTAATGAAACCTACTCTTATCTTGGCAGAGGGCCGTTTGCATACAAATCGGCTGCTGATATTCAAAAGTATCGCGACGGCTCTGATCCTATTCTGTTCCCTAACACCAATTGGCCGCAGGTTTCTTTAAATAAGAATACACCTCAGCAAAGAATAAATTTTCAGGCCAGCGGAGGCTCGGAAAAAGTAAGGTATATGTTATCATTTGGCTACGCCAACCAGGGCAGCAATTACAGAAACCAGCCTTACAGTTACAAGCAATATAACTCAAGGATAAGGATTGATGCAGACTTATCTCAGTACTTAACCGTAGGCGCTAACGTAGCGGGCGTATTTAAAGAGCGTTCAGAAGCTGTAGGTACCGACTTTGTAACTATACTACAAGCCAATCCTACGTTGCCTGCTATATATCCAAACGGTTTGCTTGCCGGAGGACGGTTTGATAGTAGTCCGTTGCTTGCAGATCGCAGAGGCTATAACAAATGGAATGATGACCCTATAACTACCACTTTTACTGCAAGCTTTAAAGTTCCGCATGTTGATGGCCTTGTGTTAGACGCAACTTACAATTACGATTTTAGGAACCAGTTCCAAAAAACGTTTAATCAACCCTACTACTGGCACGTTTATAACACGCAAACAAAACAATATGATCGTATAAACTCTACCGACGTTATATCTCTTACAGACAGGTATGATAAATGGGTAACCACGCTTACTAACTTCAGGATATCCTACAAAACTATAATTGCCAAGGATCATAATATTTCTGCAATGGTAGGTACAGAGCAGCAGCGAACTTCAAACACGTTTGCATCGGCTTTCCGCAGAAACTTCCTTAGCCCGGCACTTCCCCAAATAAGTTTAGGGGGTACCAGACCTGAAGATTTGGGTAATAGCGGTAACGCTTCAGCGGGTGCATATAACAGTTTTTTTGGCCGGTTCAACTATAACTATCAATCAAAATACTTGTTAGAAGCCGCCTTCCGTACTGATGGCTCTACCATATTTCCTGTTAATAACAGATACGGATTCTTCCCAACCGTATCAGCAGGATGGAGAATATCGCAAGAGGATTTCATGAAAAGCGTGGAGTTTGTCAGAGATCTGAAATTGAGGGCATCGTATGGTGAGTTGGGTAATGACCAGGTTAATCCGTTTCAATTTCTACAAAACTTTGATTTTGGAAATAACTATGTTTTTGGCGGCGCTACTGTACCGGGTATTTACTCCAGTACGCTTCCTAACCCTAATATTACCTGGGAGGTGAGTAAAAAGCTGGACTTTGGCTTGAG
The DNA here is from genome assembly GCF_002797815.1 of Mucilaginibacter auburnensis. Taxonomy (NCBI): domain Bacteria; kingdom Pseudomonadati; phylum Bacteroidota; class Sphingobacteriia; order Sphingobacteriales; family Sphingobacteriaceae; genus Mucilaginibacter; species Mucilaginibacter auburnensis. The sequence goes on along the minus strand of NZ_PGFJ01000001.1, from coordinate 75,922 downwards.
TGCCAGTTTGTTCAACAGATTGCTTGACGTAGACTTTACAGTATTCAGCCAAAAAAGATCAAATATCCTCCGCAGGCCAAATCTTTCGGTTAGCGGGGTGTTTGGCTTCCCTAATATACCCGACCAAAATATAGGAAAAGTTAACACTAACGGCTTTGAACTGGACCTTACGCATCGTAACAAGGTTGGAGAACTTACTTATTCAATTAATGCAAACGTAGCTTACGCGAAAAGTAAAATTGTATTTATGGACGAGGTGCCACCGGCGCAACCTTATCAAAGAAATACAGGTATGCCGCTTGGTTCAGGCCTGTACTACAAATCTGACGGAATATTTAACACCCAGAAAGAGTTGGATGAGTATCCGCACGTAGTTGGAGCCAAGCCAGGCGATATTAAGGTACTTGACTTAAACAACGATGGTAAAATAGATGGGAATGACCGCTACATGACTAATCAATCGCCAACACCTTTGTATGTGTTCGGATTGAATACCAATTTTCAATACAAAGGGTTTGACTTAACCTTGTTTTTCCAGGGTCAGGCTAAAGCATTTACGTACGATGGAACTGTGGATGAGTTTGGTTTAGAGGATCTTGATAATGGAACTACTTATCGCGCCAATAACCGCTGGACCCCTACCAATCAGGAAGGCGCAACAATGCCTCGGGCAAATAATTTGTCTCCGGGCGGCGCTACAGACTTTTTCCTGTATGACGCGACATTTGTGAGACTAAAAAATGCTGAAATAGGCTATACGTTTAGCGGTAGCTTTACCAAGAAGCTGGGAATTACCGGTCTGCGGGCATTTGTCAATGGAACAAATTTGCTAACCTGGTCTAAAGAAATTTCATGGAGAGACCCCGAAATGCCCGGAAGTTTTACAAGCTATCCGCCATTGAAAATATTAAGTTTTGGTCTTAACCTACAATTTTAAAAAATATAACGATGAAAACAATTAAAATAATACTGCCTGTAGTGTTAGTTGTAATGTTGAGTATATCCTGTAAGAAGAATGTACTGGACATATCACCACAGGATAAACTTGCCGACGAAGCTGTTTGGAGTGATCCAAAACTCATAGAAGCATATCATAACGAGCTTTACAACTCCCAGGTACACGGTTTTAACGTGAGTATGGGCTATTCTAAGTATACCGATGAAACTTTTAACAGCCTTGCCTGCTGCGGGGGTGACCTGTTTAAACTCAATACCTACAATCCCGATAATATTGGTTCGTTAGGCGCCAACATTACACCTACAATTGATTTTTGGGCAAGTTCAAACGGTTTTCTCTACAACTGGAACATAGCTTATCAATATATGCGTAAGATCAATGTGTTCCTTGACAAAATGGCTACCACTACCGTTAATCTGCCCAACAAGGCCAGGATGGTGGCTGAAGCAAAGTTTTTGAGAGCATTTCTTTACTTTAATTTAATTGAAAGATTTGGCGGCGTTCCAATTGTAGACAAGGTATATCAACTTGGCGATCAGGCAAATTTTAAAAGAAACACTTTTGAGGAATGCGTTACGTTTATTGCTAAAGATATAATGGAAGCAATGCCTGACCTTCCTGCTAAATATGCCTCAACAGATGCCAATTACGGAAGAGCTACCGGCGATGCTTGCAAAGCGCTATTATCCCGTACCTATCTGTATGCTGCTTCTCCGTTATTTAGCCCCAGTAAAGATGTTCAAAAATGGCAAAAGGCCGCTGACGCTGCCGAGGCGTTGTTAAACAGTGGATATGATCTGTATCCGGATTACCAGAAGCTTTTTGAAATGAAACAGGGCGATGTTCAAAATGAGGTGATCTATTCGAGAGGATTTTCGGCTACCAACGGCCATAATGCGCCAATGGACCACTTAAATCGTCGTTTTCAGGCCAATGGCGGCTGGTGGGGCAGCAGTGGTCCTACTGCCAACCTCGTTGATTCTTACGATATGACGAATGGAGAACAACCCTATCTGCCTGATGGAACTATAAATCCGTTGTCAGGGTACAATCCGCAAAATCCATGGGCTAACCGTGACCCTCGCCTTGAGGCAAGTGTAATTCATGACGGTTCGGTATTTAATCCTGGTGCAACCCCTAACGCGCCTACGGCGTTTGAAATGTGGGTCTCTGAAGATGGTTCTACATTTGGTTATGATTCCTATAAAAAGACCGGCGATAACCCGCGTACAAACACAGTGTTAAAGAAGTTTATGCCGTCTACAGGCCCCATCAACGGATCAACTCCGCAGGTGCAGCAATGGCCGTTTTTCAGGATCGCAGAAATTTATCTGAACTATGCGGAAGCAAAATTTGAATTAGGAGACGAAGCTACAGCCAGAACGTATGTAAATAAAGTTAGGCACCGTGCAGGTGTTAACCTTCCGGACCTGCCTGCCACGCTAACCGGAGAAGCGTTAAGACAACGTATTTATAATGAGCGTAGAGTTGAATTGGTGTTTGAGATGCACCGTTTCTTTGACGTGAGGCGTTGGGGAATTGCCACAACCACCGAGAATGCCAAAATTTACGGGTTTGATATTATCAAAAACGTAACCACCGGAGTAAAAACGTATTCAAATAGTGTTGCTGGACAAAACCGGTACCTTCCAGGCCTACAAAAGTCTGCTGCCAATTGCAAGAGACGAGTTAAGGCGTAATCCTCAGATAACGCCAACTCCGGGATATTAATTAACTGTTATTATTTAAATTTAAACTTTATCATTAAAAAGGCCGCGTTAGCAATAACGCGGCCTTTGTTTTTAGTACAGATATACTTTATAACTCAAATATCTTATTCATCAATACCCACTTCTCTCCGGGCTTAGCCCAAGGCAGTGGCTGCTGAAACTTCCACATCAGTTGTTCCCACTCCTGTACTTTTGAGTTGGTGCCATCCATAGCGGCTTTAGCGTCCGGCGAGTAATCATCAGTTGTTTCCATGATCATAAACAGCCGGTTGCCGGTACGGTAAATTTCCATAGCGGTAATGTGCGCGTCAATAATGCTTTGTCGTACTTCGGGCCAGCCGTTCTCGGCGCGGTGCCAATACTCATATTCAGCAATAAGAGCTTCATCATCTTTCAGATCGAGCGCTAAACAGTAACGTTTCATTAATTTTTATTGGATATGATGATAACCTGTATACCGGGGGAGCAGGCTACCAAAGCTAACCATTTATTATTACTGTTTTAATATAATTGAAGCAATAATAAACAAACGAGCGTTGTAGGTTTATATCGAGCAAAGCATGCCAATGCTTACCATAATAAGGTATACAGCATTGTTACTCAAATAAAAAACCGACATTTACACCGGGCAGTAAGCTAAATTTATTTACGCTCATTATACATTAACTGATCTTATTAATCAGGCTGGCCAGCTTTAGGTTTGCCGGTCTCTATACGCATGAATGGAACTCATAACAAAAGCCCGTTACATTTCCGGTTGCCCGAGAATGTAATTGATGCTTTACGAAACGTTGCTTTAATTATACTGCCGCTGTTAATAGGCTACAGGCATGCTCCTGAGCTTACCAGTGGTATGGCAACAGGTGTGCTTATTGTTAGCCTGACAGATCTCCCCGGTAACAGGCAACGCAAAATAAAAACGGCTTGGCAATCTATACTGGTTGCAGCGGTGGTTTCAGTGTGTTTTAACTGCAGTCTGGTTAGTCCGGTGGCAACAGGTTTAGTTTTATTGATTTTTAGTTTCCTGTTAGCGCTATGGAACGGCTTCGGTGCAGCTGCTGGCGCTGTAGGTATGAGCGGCGTTGCCATGATGATATTTATGCTGGGCCTGCGCCCGGTACATCCCATACAATTTAGCGCCTATATGATAGTTGGTGCATTATTGTTTCATGCAGTTGTGTTATTGCAAAGTTACCTGCGTCCGTTTAGCTCATTGAGGCAGGAGTTACAGGGACTCCTTCAACTCACCGCCGACTTTTTAATGGCGCGTGCAGATTGCTATGACCCAGATGTGCCATTGGATGTGGCTTACCAGCGAACGATGAAACTGCATCTGATGGTTACCGCGAAGCAGGATGCAGTACGACAGCTTTTACTGACCGACCGAAAAGCAATGCAACAGGCCGGTGAAGATGTACAGCAGTTAATAGCTATAGCTACCATAACCATGCAACTTTATGAGCATTTTATTGCAACGCCGCTTGATCACGGGCAACTGCGTGAAGTTTTAAGCGGGTCGGAGACGTTAAAACACATTACCACGCTCATTCGCCGGCAGGCTAAAACCTTGCACAGCATGTCTGCACTTTTGCCATTCGGCAGATCAGTAAGGAGTAGCGATGAAGATCAGGCTACAGAGGGCAGTTTAAGGGAGCTGGCCATCCAGGGTACGGAAGAGGAGTCGCTCCTTATTAATGCCGTTTTGCAAAATGTGCACACTGTTAAACTGTTGTTAGCAACCATGTCAACGCCGCAAGCTACAAAAGCCAACTTACCAACAGATCAGCTTCAGCGGTTTTTGCCGGATAGTAAAACATTTAAGGAAACATTTATTGCACAGCTGCACTGGCGTTCGCCATTGTTGCGGTTCTCGCTTCGTTTAGCGTTGATGTTGTTTGTAGCTTACTGTGCTGTTTTTGCTTTTACAAAAGATCATTATAATTATTGGTTCCTATTAACTATTATGGTGGTGTCAAGGCCCAGGGTGGCTGTTACCTGGCAACGTAACCTGGAGCGTGTAAGTGGGACAGTTGCAGGTTTGGTTGTTGCTTATGTGCTGCTGGCCCTAATTGCTTCACCTGCAGCATTGCTTACTATCGTCTGCGTTTGCATGGCGGCTTTTTTTGCATTGAACAGATCACGTTATGATAAAAGCGTATTTGCTATAACTATTTGCGCGGTGCTTTTCGCCAGTGTTTATTCTGGTGGGAGCAGCGGTGTGCTTTATGCGCGGTTGCTATACACCCTTGCTGGTTGCGCTTTAGCCATGGCGGGTATCTTTTTGTTCCCGGTATGGGTGAAGGCCGAGCTTGATGCCTTTGCTAAAGGCGCAGTAATGGCTAACGCTAAATTGTTAAATGCTGTTGCAAACGGCGAGAGCGAGGTGAATATCCGCCTGGCCAGAAAGGAAGCTCATCAGCAAATTGCCGGATTATTTGAAGGTTTAAAACACTCGCAAATTGAGCCGGGTGTTCAAAATTTATCCGGACTTAAACAGATCTTACTGCTCAATTACCGTTTAAACTCCGTTATTCTCTCCTTCTTTTTGTTTGATGGAGCTGTAATTGACAAGCAGCTAATGTATAGCGCCAAAATGAATCTGCAACGGGCAATAAGCGCGTTTTCAGACCAAAACACTGCCGTTGCAGTTGAAAAGGATAACCAAACTGCCCAAACATTGCTGGAAAGCCTAACGCGGGAGTTGCTATTGGTAGTGCAAGCTTACAATTTTGAAAGGTATGGTAAAGTTGTTTAACTTCGTTCAATAACTGTTAATTAGCAGCATGGCGCACATCTTACTGGTTGAAGACGAAGAAAAAGTAGCATCGTTCATAACAAACGGGCTTGGTGAACATAACCACCAGGTAGATGTAATGAACGATGGTTTTGCCGGATTGAACGCTGCCATCAGTAACAAGTATGATCTGATCATCCTGGACATAATGCTGCCCATTATAAACGGTATCGAGCTCTGCAAGCAGATAAGGGAGCACAAGCTGCGTGTTCCGGTGTTGATGCTGAGTGCTTTGGGCTCGGTTGATGATAAGGTGAACGGCCTCAAAGCCGGCGCCGACGATTACCTTTTAAAACCCTTCCATTTCAGTGAATTACTGGCGCGTATAGATGCCCTGATGCGCAGGCAGCAAGTGGTACAGGCCGCTGATGAGCATGTGCTGGCATTTGAAGATCTGAAACTCAACATGTGGGACAAAACCGCCGAGCGTGCCGGTAAACAAATAGTGCTCACCGCGAAAGAATACGCGCTGCTGGACCTGTTTTTACGGAACCCCAACAAGCTGCTGAGCAGGGAGTTTATAACCGAGAAGGTGTGGGGGCTCAACTTTGATACCGGCACCAACATGGTTGATGTTTACGTTAACTACCTGCGCAACAAAGTACAAAAAGGCTTTGACCGCAAACTGATACACACCGTAATAGGTATGGGCTATATACTAAAGTAGCGGCCAATGAAAATTAAAACCCGTTTATCTATCTACTTCACGCTGATAAGCTGCGGAGCTTTGCTGTTGGTTTTGCTGGCGGTATATTTTTCGGTTTTTACCTATTTCAGGATAGACTTTAACCAACGCCTGGCCGACCGCGTTGAACTGGCCGCCAAGCTTTACCTCGAAGCAGACGAGGTTGGCCCCCAGGAGCTTGATTCCGTACAGCGCAAATACCTTGAACGTTTGCCTGATGAAGTTGTGAGGATCTACAACGAGCGTAACAAAGCCGCATTTGATGCCAGCAACGGTATTTACTGGACAGACGCCATTATTGAGCAAGTTAGAAAAAACGGTAGTATAGAGTACGAGGAAGGAGACAGGCAGGTAGTAGGCAAACATGTTGTAGACAATCAGGGCAATTTTGTTATTCTGGCATCGGCGGTTGATCGTAGCTTTCACCGGCGGCTAACTACCATTGCTTACCTCACGTTGATCGTATTTATATGCTTCAGCGGCGTGCTGTTTTTTGCAGGGCAATGGTTTGCCAAAAAGGCGCTTTCACCCATTAAAAGCATTATAGACCAGATGCATCAAATAGGCTCGCGCAACTTGCACAAGCGTATTGATGATGTAAAGAATAAAGATGAGATAGCCGAGCTGATAAGTAATTTCAATTACCTGTTGGAGCGGCTGGAAAACGCGTTTGAGTTACAGCAAAGTTTTGTGGCCAATGCTTCGCATGAATTGCGGACGCCGCTAACTTCCATTATGGGCGAGGCAGATGTAGCGTTGGAGAAAAAGCGCACCACAGAGGAGTATGAACAGATATTGCGTTCCATTTCGGCAGATGCCATGCGGCTGCGCGAGATCATTTCCAGTTTGATGGAACTTGCCCAGGTTGACTTTAACTACACCTTAACAGAGCTTGCGCCTGTAAGAGTAGATGAATTGATATGGGAACTGGATGATATTTGGGCCGCCCGCAAAGCACCGGGCATGCTGAAGATCAGCTTTACCGAGCTGCCCGAAGATGAGAATGAACTGGTTATACCGGCAAACAAGGCGCTGTTAGACATTGCTATTAACAATATAATAGATAATGCCTTCAAATACTCAGACGGGCAACCTGTACTGCTTAATTTCCGGGTTACGCACAATACCATATCCATTGCCATTACCGATGCCGGCCCCGGCATAAGTGAGGATGAAGCTAAAAACATCTTCAAGCCTTTTTACAGAGTAAAACGAACGCAAAGCGTGCAAGGCAGTGGCGTAGGGCTTTATATAGCCGGAAAAATAATTGCCCTTTTTAAGGGGACTATCAAGGTGGAGTCTGACGGATCTTCAGGCAGTTCGTTCATTATTTCCTTTCCAACATCCCAACTAAAATTTTAATTGTAATCTAATTTCGGTTTAATTCTGGTCTAATTCGGTCAATATAGCTTTGAACTGTTAATAGTTTAAAGGAAATGAGACGAATAATTAGAGTAATACAACTGGCTGTGTTTTGCCTTTTTGTGCTTACCGCCAACCGTACTCTTGCTCAAACAGATACTTTAAGGTTAAGCTTTAAAGATGCTGAAAAAAGGTTTTTAGAAAACAACTTTAGTCTGCTGGCCCAAAAGTACAATGTTGATGCAACAAAGGCGCTGGTTGAGCAAGCCCGCCTGTGGGACAATCCTGTTTTAAGCACTGACCAAAACATCACCGACAACACCCACAGGTATTTTAACCATAGTGGTAATAACGGGCAGATTTTTGTGCAGATGAGCCAGCTGATACAAACAGCCGGTAAACGCGGCAAGCAAATAAAAGTTGCGGAAGATGCCGGCAGGGTACAGGAAGCAGAATTTACCGACATGCTGCGCAACCTGCGGTACAATTTACAATTGGACTTAGCCCAGGCAGCCAATTTAGCCGGGCAAAACAAGATCTATCAGGCAGAGATAAACGCTGCTACTGAGTTAGTTAACGCGGTAGATAAATCTTACCAATCGGGTAATTCGTCATTAAAAGACCTGGTTAGGTTAAAAGCGTTGCTGTTCACGCTTCAAAACCAGCAAATTGATAACAGGAGGCAGTTGAATGATCTGCAAAAGGAATTAAAAACCTTGCTGGCGGTTGATCCGGCGGTGTTTATTCAACCACTTATTGCAGATGCGGGTCCCGCGCAAACGCTTAGCCCCGAGTTGCTTTATGAGCAAGCCATGGCATCACGCGGTGACCACTTAGCCAACAAATACACGCTTGATCAAAGTAATGATGAGCTCATTCTACAAAAAGCTTTAGCGAAACCCGATGTAACCGTGGGCGCCGCTTATGACCAAAACAGCAGCTACGCCCGCCACTATGTAGGCTTGCAGATCAGCTTACCTATACCATTGTTCAACCGCAATCAAGGCAACATCAAGTCTGCACAGTTTGCAGCTAAAAGTCAGGAAATGGTAGTTAAAAACAGCGAGTTACAATTAAAGGCTGATGTTTACGCGGCTGTGCAGCAATACAAGCTTAGCCAGCAATTGCTGAACAATACCGAAACCGACTTTTATGAGCGTTACGATAACATTTTTAACGCTATGCTGAAAAGCTTCCAGCAAAGGCAAATTGGTTTGCCCGAGTTTATAGACTTTTTTGATTCGTACAAAGAAACCAAGATCAAAATATTACAACTGCAGCTTGAACTGCAAAAATCAATTGCCGACTTAAATTATGCTGTTGGCACTAACGTGGTGACTATCCCCTAAATATCTGTATAAACAATGAAAAAAGGTATTTTATTTATGATGACAATAGCCACGCTTGGCATTGTATCATGCGAAGAAAAGAAAACCGGTACAATGGAAACCAAACAGGTTTGCGTGAGCGATTCATTAGCAAAAATGATCAGCATTGATACCGCGCGCACATCGCCTATAACAAACGAATTAAAGCTGACCGGAGAGGTGTCTTTCGATGAAAGCAAAGTAGTAAAGGTATTCCCTTTTGCCAGCGGGCAGGTAATGGGCGTTAAGGTTTCCCTGGGCGATAAGGTAAGCAGGGGACAGGTACTGGCTACCATCCGCAGTGCTGATGTGGCAGGTAACTATGCAGACCTGACCTCATCAAAAGCTGACCTGGCCATAAGCAAACGCCAGCTGCAGCAAGCGGAGTATTTATACAAGAACGGCATATCAAGCGAAAGAGATTATACCGAAGCCAAAGAAAATTACAACAAGGCCATTGCCGAAAACAGAAAGGTGGAAGACCAGATAGCTATTAACGGCGGAGGTAATACCAATGCCGCCGGTATGCTGGTGGTTAAGGCCCCACGCGATGGTTATATTGTTGAAATGAACATATCTGCCGGTAACTTCATCAGGCAGGATAATAGCAGCGCTTTGTTTGTGATATCAGACATGAAAGATGTTTGGATCAAAGCCAACGTTTATGAAACTGATATTGCCAAAGTAAAAAACGGCTACACTGCCTATGTAAATACCCTGGCTTATCCAGACAAAACCTTTAAGGGTAAGGTTGACAATGTGAGCTCAGTGCTTGACCCGGATACAAAAGTTATGACTGTAAGGATAGCATTGCCAAATACCGAAATGTTGCTTAAGCCGGAAATGTTTGCCAATGTGCGCATTGTAAATGAGGATGCTACTACTGCAACCTCCATACCCAGCCGGTCGGTAATTTTTGATAATGGTAAAAACTACGTTATCGCTTATAAAAGCGCCTGCGACCTCCAGGTACGTGAAGTAAGTATCTTAAAAACAGTTGAAGATACTACCTACTTGTTCTCGGGCCTTAAAGCCGGCGAAAAGGTTGTTGCCAAAAATCAGCTGTTGCTATACAATGCACTTACCCAAAATTAATAGCCGGTTGTTACAGGCTATCCGGAGCAAAAAGTAGCGTTCGTACTAAAATATACATACAATGAACAAGCTCATTAAAAATATAATATACTTCTCACTGCGCCACAGGGCTATGGTTTTTTTTATGACCATTGTTTTGGCCGTAGGCGGTGTTTGGAGTTACATGAATACCCCTATTGAAACCTTCCCCGATGTTACCAACACCCAGATCATTATTATAGCGCAATGGCCCGGCCACAGCGCGGAAGAAATGGAGAAGCTGGTAACCATCCCCATGGAAACCGTGCTTAACTCGGTACAGAAAAAAGCTAATCTGCGTACCACATCATCATTCGGCTTATCTTACGTCAGGATAATTTTTGATGACGATGTTGACGATTCTTTCGCCAGGCAGCAGGTAATGAGCAGGCTAACCAACGCCGATCTGCCCGATGGTGTAAAACCCGAGATTGAGCCGCCATATGGTCCAACAGGAGAGATCTACCGTTATACACTAACATCAAAAACACAATCTATCAGAGACCTTACCGCTGTGCAAGATTGGATACTTGACCGCCAGTTTAAAGCCATACCCGGTGTAGCCGACGTGAATAGCTTTGGTGGCGAAGAGAAAAGCTATGAGGTGAGCGTCAATCCATCGCTGTTGCAAAAGTATGGCCTTACATCGCTTGATGTTTACAATGCCATAAACCGCAGTAACGTTAACGTTGGTGGTGATATTATTGAAAAGAACAACCAGGCATTTGTGGTGCGCGGTATAGGCCTCATTAATAACATCAGCGAGATTGAGAACATTATTGTTAAGAGCGTCAACAACGTACCTATCCTTACCCGTAACCTGGCTACTATACGCGAAAGCGGCCTGCCGCGCCTTGGCCAGGTTGGGCGCGATAAGCACAATGATGTTATTGAAGGCATTATAGTAATGCGTAAGGGCGAAAACCCCGCTGTGGTATTAGAGCGCATACGCGATAAGGTGAAGGATCTTAACGAGAATGTGCTGCCTAAAGATGTTAAAATAAACACCTTTTATGACCGTACCACTTTGATGGATTTTTGTACCGAAACTGTTATCCATAACCTGTTAGAGGGCATTGTATTGGTAACTGTTATTGTACTACTTTTTATGGCCGACTGGCGCACAACGCTAACCGTTGCCATGATTATACCGCTGGCACTGTTGTTCGCCTTTATATGTATGCGTATTAAGGGGATGAATGCCAACCTGCTTTCAATGGGAGCTGTGGATTTTGGTATTATTATAGATGGTGCGGTGGTAATGGTGGAGGGGTTATTTGTTGCGCTGGATCACAGGGCCAAACAACTTGGCATGGAAAAATTTAACAAGTCTGCTAAACTAAGCCTGTTCAAAAACGTGGGCAGTGAAATGGGTAAGGCTATCTTCTTTTCCAAATTGATCATCATCACCTGTTTGGTGCCCATCTTCGCTTTCCAAAAGGTAGAGGGTAAAATGTTCTCGCCGCTGGCTTACACATTAGGCTTTGCTTTGCTGGGTGCGTTGTTGTTCACACTTACCTTGGTGCCAGCTTTATCAAGCATATTGCTGAATAAAAACGTTAAGGAAAAACATAACCCGGTAGTATCGTTTTTTGAGAATGGCATACGCAAATTATTTACTTATGTGTATGCACATCAAAAACTTAGCTTAATGGTTGCCACCGGTTTTATGGTGCTCACTTTTGCATCAGCCAAACTGTTGGGCACTGAGTTTTTACCGCAACTAAATGAGGGTGCGCTTTGGGTAACCGCTCAGTTGCCTATGAGTACATCGTTGGAGAACTCAGTAGAAATAACCGACAAAATGCGCCAGATCCTTTCTACTTTCCCGGAGGTTAAGCAAACGCTGTCGCAGGTTGGCCGTACCAACGATGGTACCGACCCTAAAGGCTTCTTTAACGTGCAGATACAGGTTGACCTGTTACCAAAAAAACAATGGAAACGCCACATCAGCCAGGAAGAGTTAATTGCCCAGATGGATAAAAAACTAAGCGTTTTCCCGGGCATTGTATTTAACTATTCGCAGCCCATTATTGATAACGTGGCCGAGGCTGTTGCCGGCGTGCCGGCAAGTATGGCGGTAAAAATATTTGGCCCCGATTTTAACCAACTGGATAAAAAAGCCGATGAGGTGGTGCGCGTATTAAAACACATTAAAGGTGTTGATGACTTAGGTGTACTGCGTAACCTGGGCCAGCCGGAATTCAGGATAGAATTGGATCAGCAAAAAATGGCACGCTATGGCGTGGCTACTGCCGATGCTAACGCGGTAATTGAAATGGCTATAGGAGGAAAGGCAGCATCGCAACTGTATGAAGGTGAACGCAAGTTTGATATCCGTATCCGTTACGATAAACCTTTCAGAGACAGGCAGGATAAAATTGAAAACCTGATGGTGCCAACACTTAACGGCTCAAAAATAGCGCTTAAGGAGATCTCCAACATCAGGGAAATCACAGGTCCGGCGTTTATTTTCAGGGATAATAACTCCCGCTACATAGCTGTTAAATTTTCTGTTCGTGGCCGGGATCTGGGCAGCACCATTGCCGAGGCGCAGGAAAAAGTACATGCGGCTGTAAAATTGGAGCACGGCTACAGCTTTACATGGAACGGAGAGTTTGAGAACCAGATAAGGGCATCAAAAACCTTGTCGCAAGTGGTGCCTGTTTGTTTGATCGTTATTTTCCTGATACTGTTTACCATGTTCGGTAATGCCAAAGATGCTATACTGGTTATTATGAACGTGCCCTTCGCGCTCATTGGCGGTATACTGGCCCTGCACATTACAGGCATTAACTTCAGTATATCGGCAGGTATAGGTTTTATAGCTTTATTCGGGGTTTGTATACAAAATGGGGTAATACTGATATCTGTGTTCAATAAAAACCTGCATGAGGGTATGCCTTTAGATCAGGCTATTCTGAACGGTGTGATATCACGGGTTAGGCCGGTAGTTATGACTGCCTTAATGGCTGCTATAGGCCTGCTGCCCGCCGCTATTTCAACAGGAATAGGCAGTGAAACGCAAAAGCCATTGGCTATAGTAGTAATAGGTGGTTTAATGACCGCTACCATACTAACGCTGTTAATGTTGCCGGTTATTTACTCCAGCGTTTACCGCTTTGTGCATAACCGCAAAAACAGAAAATTATTAACTACAATTGGAAAAGTTAGCTAAGGTTGATTAAAGTAGTTGGTAAATTAAGTTACGCAAAAGGCGAATTGAATAACTCAATTCGCCTTTTGCGTATACAAGTGGTAAAAGTATTAATTGGCGTTGGGGCTTAGTGTATTCAAACCTGTCCCATCTGGTGGACCAAAATGGCAAAATTTGAAATGATTACTGAGGTAGTTGTCCCAAATACAACGGTGTCTAATTTTAATTAATTGATTTTCAAATCAATAAAAAGTAAAACGGGTCAATTTATTTACGCTCTCGCATATGTGTTTGGGACAGCTTAGTGTAAGTAAGATCAGGTAGCTATCGGAAGCGAGAAACTAAATTTGCTTCCTTCACCAATTTCACTTTCTACCCATATTTTGCCATTCTGCGCTTCAATAAAATCTTTAGAGATAGCAAGGCCCAGGCCCGAACCTGATTTTTTGGTACCATCGGTTGGAACCTGAAAATAGCGGTCGAAAAGGCGCTGCTGGTATTGTTTTTCAATGCCGTTGCCAAAATCCTTCACAGAAAATTCCACCCATTTATCACGTGCGGTTACTCCAATAACAATGCGCGATTTTGACGGACTGTAGCGCAGCGCGTTAGATAAAAAGTTGATCAACACCCAGGCTGTTTTTTCCGTATCGGCCAATACATTGGGTAGTCCGTTTTTGCTTAACAGTTCAAGTTGTACCTCCTTTTGTTCCGCCTGAAACCTTACCGCGTCCATAGCGTAATTAACAATAACCTCCGGCTGAACAGGGTTGAACTGCAGTTGCAGATTGCCGGTCTCTACACTTGAGAGGTTAAGCAGTTCGCTTGTTATTTTAAGCAGGCGGTCGCTGTCTTCCCTGATGTGTTGAATAAGTTGAGACTGCTCGGCATTCATGGTTCCCACACGCTCATCGCCCAGCAATTTGAGGCTCATTTTGATAGATGAGATAGGCGTTTTCAACTCGTGCGATACGGTGGCGATGAAATTGGTTTTAGCCGTATCCAGCTCTTTAAACTGGGTAATATTCTTCAATATAAAAACCATACCTGCGGGGCTCTTGCTGCGGTTAATGGCCTCTTCGCCATTGGTTTGAACGGTTGGCACTGCAATTTCCAAACTATCTAACTGGAAGTACGAGTCCTTGCCATTGGCGTAGATCTTTAGTTGCTTGTTCCGGGTTTCGTTACTGGTTATGTTGCGCAGCAGGTCGTTGGTTTGAGCTAATTCTGATGCGCTGCGGCCCACCCATTGTTGCCCGTCAATGTTCAGTAGTTGCTCTGCTGATTGATTCAGGAAAAGTATTTGCTGTGTTTCATTCAAACCAATAATGGCATCCTGCATCTGGCTGATGATCGCTTCAATACGCAGCTTTTCAGACCTTAGCGTAGCGATGTTGCTCTTTTCCCAATCGTTTAACCGGCGGGCCATTTCATTGAAAGCGTCGGCCAGCTCGGTGAACTCATCGTTACTCTTGAACTCCAGTCGCTGTGTATAGTTTTTCTTGCTGATCTCCTTGATCCCCTGCGAAAGCTGGCGCAGCGGGTTAGCCACAAAGCCCGGAAAGTTTACCGTGAACGAGAACAGCACCAGGAATGTGATTCCACCTGTAAGGCCGAGCAACAGGGCAGCGTTTTTAACAGAGTTCTGCGCCGCGTCATTTTTGCGCACAATGGCCTGCATGTTAATGTCATCAATAGTTTGCAGGTGCGCCCTAACCTCCCGCTCAATTGGCAAACCGCTTGATGGGGTGTTTACACTACTAAGCCTTTGCAAAGATTGTTTTAGCGCAGATACCTCAGCCTGTTCGCCTTTTTCGGTAATGTTCTTTTCTTCTTTTTTTAGTTCGGTTTCAATGGCGTTTAATGTGCTTTTATCTAAAGGCAAATTATGTTCATCTAATATCTTCCTTATGTCGCGTGTGTAGCGCAGGCTTTCGTAATTATCTTTTAAAACGATCTCTGAGCTTTTTGAGATGTCGTTAATGTAAAACATAGAAAGCGTGCCAAAAAACAGGACGATTACGAACAAGAAGCCGAAGCCCAGGCGAAGTTTGGTTTTAATTTTCATGATAGTATAACTAAATCAGTCTCTGTAATTGCAATTTTGGTTAACAGCTCGTTAAAAACCGCCGTGCGCAAAATAAGCTGGAATAAATTAACATGGGGTTTGCCAATGCATATAGTTGTAATTTCCCGTTCCTCGGCTACACCCATAATAGCCTGACCTATTTTATCGCTTTTTATTTTTAATACTTCGGCCCCAAGCTCTGTAGCCAGTTTAAAGTTATTAATAAGATGGCGTTGTTTATCCAGTTTGATCTTGTCCATGCTCTCACCGCTGCTTTGCACATACAGAACTATCCACGACGAACGGTAATAGGAGGCCAGTCGCGCTGTTTTACGTATCACCACTTTTGCTATTTCATGGTTAGATGATATGCAGGCTAAAAAGCGTTCGGGCCGTAGCTTGATCTGTTTCGGAACCTCAATATCTATCTTTCGCTCTAAATGGTGTGCCACTTCTTTAAGCGCCAGCTCGCGCAGCTGCAATATTTTTTCACTGCGAAAAAAGTTCTGTATGGCAAGTTCTATCTTGCTTTTATCGTATATCTTGCCTTCACGCAGGCGGGCTATCAACTCATCGGCAGTCAGATCTATATTGACAATCTCATCTGCCATCTCTAAAATTTTATCGGGTATGCGCTCGGTAATGGCTATGCCGGTGATATCTTCAATCTCCTCGTTCAAGCTTTCCAGGTGCTGAATGTTTACCGCGGTAATTACACTGGTACCCGCATCCAGAATATCAACCACATCCTGCCAGCGCTTGGCGTTTTTGCTGCCCTCAATGTTGGTGTGAGCCAGTTCATCAACTATAACCACTTCGGGATGCCGACTTAGAATGGCCTGTAAATCCATTTCCTCAAGTTCTTTCCCTTTATAGAAAATATTCCGGCGGGGTATTACAGGCAATCCGTCAAGTAAAGCGTGCGTTTCCGCGCGTCTGTGCGTTTCAATATAACCCATCTGTATATCAATGCCGTTTTTTAGCAAAGCATGTGCTTCCTGCAACATTCTGTATGATTTACCTACACCGGCGCTCATGCCAATGTAGATCTTCAGTTTGCCGCGGCGTGATTTTTTTACCAGCTCAATAAAATCTTTTACAGATCCGTTATTGCTATCGCTTACCATAATTTGTCCGGTTAAAATAACCGCCCGGAATTTCCGGGCGGTTGGCTTAGTTGGTTAACCCTCATCAACTAAATTTACTAAGTTCTTTAAAATGATACAGCAAAACTGGCCGTTACTGCCGCGTTGTTGCCCACAGCATTGTAGTTGCGGGTAAATATCTGGTCTTTGCTGTTGTACATTTTTCCTTCTAAACGTATTAACGCGTTACTTACCGGTGCAAAGTCAACATTCAGTGAGTAACCTGTTGTTTTAAATCCGTTGGGTGTGCCGGTAGCTATTATCATTCCATTTTTGTCTTCATAATATTCAACGCGACCCGCCATCGCCCATTTTTCGGCAAACTTGTAGCGTGCAATGGCAACCGGAGAAATTATATGATAATTGATGCTACTGCCTTTTGCGGCCTGTTGTGTGCCGTAATCAAAACCGGTGGTTATGCCAAAGGCGTCTGTTAGCTGGAATATGCCGTATAAATTATGATAGAATCGGCGTACGCGTATGGCATCTGCACCTTCGGTACCCAGGTAATTGCTGTAATTCAGCGTTATCTTGTCGGTTGGTTTATAATAAACCTGCACGCCTCCGGCAGGTGCGCCGTTACCATCCTGGCGGTTTATGCGTTGCCATCCGTTCAGGTATAAACCGGTAAGGGTTAGTTTGCCATCATTGGTAATATAAGTAAGCTTCGCGCCCGACTCATAATAAGGGGTATTCTCAGAGGATATGTTCCTGGTGAGCACCCAGCAATCTTTTGATATGGCGCTTTCAAACCCGATGTGCGAGCTAAAGATACCACCATCTAACCAAAGGTTGGCAGTTTTAGAAAGCTTTACACCGGCATTTGCTTCAAACACATTTTTTAGTACGCCGGGCTCGGCTGCTAAATTAGCGTTGGCGTAGGTGCCTGCCATAAGCGCCAGGTTAGCACGAACGGCGCCATCATCATAATTGGCCTTAATAAAACCCAAATTAAGGTTGGCCTCGTTGTGGCGATTGTGCGAGTAAACAAAACCCGGCCTGTTGTTATTTGCCGGACGGTTAAAGTCAAAGCCATAATAGATCTCGGCATAACCGCTGATGGTAAGGTTGTTTGTTGTTTTAACATCTTGTGCGCGGGCGGCAATGGTGCAACCCATAATGGCCGCACCTAATAGCATTTTTTTCATTTTTATAAATAGTGTAGATATAAGGTCGGACGCTTATTTTTTCAGCTCGTCCAGGGCTACATTTAGTTTTAGCACGTTAACGTGCGCCGGACCGAATACCGGTTTTTCTGTATGTTCAGCTACCAGTTTTGCTATTGTTTGCTCATCCAGCTTACGGTCGGCAGCTATGCGTTTTATCTGTATGGTAGCTCCTGCAACAGAAATATCAGGGTCAAGGCCGCTGCCTGATGCAGTAACCATGTCTGCGGGGATATCAGTTCTTTTCAAATATGGGTGGTATTTCAGCAGGGTATCTGCGCGGTCGCTTACCTGTTTCAGATAATCAGGGTTGGTTGGCCCTTTGTTAGAACCGGCTGAACCTGCCGCGTTATAATCAACAGCCGAAGGGCGGCCCCAGAAATAACCGGGCTTGTCAAATTTTTGGCCTACGTTAGCATAGCCAACTACTTTGCCGTTCAGAATGATGGTCTCCCCATCGCCTTTGCCCTTAGCTAATTTGCCTACGGCAGAGATCAACAAGGGATAGATAACACATAACAATACGGTAAGCACAACGGTTAAGCGTATTGCGGGTAATATGTACTTTTTCATTTTCTTTAGATTTGAGACGTGAGATAGGAGAATTGCGCCTTATATCTCACGCCGGTAATTATTTAAGTTTTGGGAATTAGATGCAATGCCTGAGTCCTCTGTCTCATATCTCACATCTCAATACTCACATCTCTATATAAATAGTCCAACTAAAAGATCGATCAACTTAATGCCGATGAACGGAGCAATAACTCCACCCAATCCGTAGATCAACAGGTTGCGGCGCAGCAAAGCGCTGGCACCAATCGGTTTATATTCCACGCCTTTTAAAGCAAGAGGAATTAACATTGGGATGATGATGGCGTTAAAAATCACGGCTGACAGGATCGCGCTCTCCGGGCTATGCAGTCCCATAATATTCAAGTGCTGCAAAGCAGGTATAGAAGCAATGAATAGCGCCGGAACAATAGCGAAATACTTTGCCACGTCATTAGCTATGGAGAACGTAGTAAGCGTACCCCGGGTGATGAGCAACTGTTTGCCTATCTCAACAATTTCTATCAGCTTGGTAGGGTCATTATCCAGATCAACCATGTTGCCGGCTTCTTTGGCAGCCTGTGTTCCGCTGTTCATGGCTACACCAACATCGGCTTGGGCCAGGGCAGGGGCATCATTGGTGCCGTCGCCCATCATGGCAACCAGTTTACCTGTGGCCTGCTCATGTTTAATGTAGTTCATTTTGTCTTCAGGCTTAGCTTCGGCAATAAAGTCGTCAACACCGGCTTTTTCGGCAATGAATTTTGCTGTAAGCGGGTTGTCGCCTGTTACCATTACGGTTTTAACGCCCATTTTGCGCAGGCGTTCAAAACGTTCTGCAATGCCTGGTTTAATAATGTCCTGTAGTTCAATAACACCCAGTATCTGGTTGTTGGCTGTTACTACCAATGGTGTGCCACCGTTAGATGCAACGATCTTAACGCGATCTTCCACTTCGGCAGGAACCGGTTTGCCCGCGCGTTGGGCCATGTTGCGCATAGCATCAAAAGCTCCTTTACGAATAGCAAGACCATCGGGTGTGTCAATACCGCTTGAGCGTGTCTCGGCAGTGAATTTTATAAAGGTTGCACCAGTGGGCGCTTTAGGCAGCTTCATGTGCGAACTGGCCAACTCTACAATTGATTTACCTTCGGGCGTTTCATCAGCCAATGATGATAATACTGCAGCATTACCCAATTCTTCAGGAGAAATACCGTTAGCGGGCCAAAAGTGTGTTGCCTTACGGTTACCAATGGTAATGGTGCCGGTTTTATCAAGCAAAAGGGTGTCAATATCTCCGGCGGTTTCAACTGCCTTGCCAGATTTTGTGATAACGTTGGCACGCAAAGCGCGGTCCATACCGGCAATGCCAATGGCTGATAATAAGCCCCCTATGGTAGTTGGGATCAAACACACAAACAGTGATATCAGCGCGGCAACAGTGATAGGCGTGTTGGCATAATCTGCAAACGGCTTTAACGTAACACATACAATAATGAAGATGAGCGTAAAGCTGGCCAGCAATATGGTAAGCGCTATCTCATTAGGTGTTTTCTGGCGCGATGCGCCTTCAACCAAGGCAATCATCTTATCTAAAAAGCTTTCGCCTGGTTGGGTGGTTACCTGAACCTTTATCCTGTCAGACAATACTTTTGTACCGCCGGTAACAGATGACTTATCGCCGCCTGCTTCGCGTATTACCGGGGCAGATTCGCCTGTGATGGCAGATTCATCAATAGTTGCCAAACCTTCAATGATCTCGCCATCGGTTGGAATAGTATCTCCCGGTTCGCAAATAAATACGTCGCCTTTTTTAAGCTCGTTCGATGATCTCGTGGTTACTGATCCGTCACTTCTCACCACTTTGGCAGGTGTTTCCTCGCGGGTTTTGCGCAGGCTGTCTGCCTGTGCTTTACCGCGCGCTTCGGCAATAGCTTCGGCAAAGTTGGCAAACAATAAGGTTAGTAACAGTACTAAAAAGATGATCAAGTTATAAGCGAATGAACCCTGATCATGATTGGTAAGGCTGTAGAAAGTTACATAAGCCATAATGGCTGTACCTACCTCAACAGTGAACATTACGGGGTTACGTAGCATCACTTTAGGGTTCAGCTTGATGAACGACTCTTTAAGCACGGTTTGCACTAAAGCCGGTTCAAATAATTTATTAGATTGATTTTTCATTGTCGTCAAATAATTATCTCATAGAAAAATACTCGGCCAACGGACCTAAAGCCAATGCCGGGAAGTAAGAAAGGGCGTTCAATACCAGTATCACGGCTAAAGTCATGAGCCCGAAGGTTACTGTATCTACACGCAGTGTGCCGGCTGATTCGGGAATGTATTTCTTTTTGGCAAGCAACCCTGCTATAGCCACCGGACCAATGATAGGCAGGAAGCGGCCAAGGATCAGCACAAAGCCGGTTGATACGTTCCAGAAAATGTTGTTATCGCCCAAGCCTTCAAAACCCGAACCGTTGTTGGCGTTGGCAGAGGTCATCTCATACAACATTTCTGAGAAGCCATGGAAGCCGGGGTTGTTTAACCAGTTGGATGGTTTAACTGCCCAATCTGCATTGCCGTAAGTGCTATACACAAACGCGGCCAATGCTGTGCCAGCCATAATGAGAAACGGACTGATCAGCGTTACCATCGCGGCTATCTTTACTTCGCGGGCCTCAACTTTGTGCCCTAAAAATTCGGGCGTACGGCCAACCATCAGACCTGAGATAAATACAGCTATAATGAGATACACAAAGTAATTGAGTATACCTACACCGCAGCCACCGAAGAAACCGTTGATCATCATACCGAGCAACTGCCATGCACCGGTAAGTGGCATAGTGCTATCATGCATGCCGTTTACCGAACCGGTTGATACGATAGTAGTAAGTGTGCTCCAGTAGCCGGTAGCCAATGGACCTATGCGCACTTCTTTACCTTCCATTGCACCGGTGGCTTGTGTAATTCCCATTTTGGCAATATTGGGGTTGCCACCTAATTCGCTGCTAATGGTTGGTATCATCAGCATCAACATGCCCGCCGTCATCACACCAAAAATTATCCAGCCCAGTTTTTTTCTGCGGATGAAATAGCCAAAAGCAATGATCATGGCCATAGGGATGATCATTTGCGAAACGATCTCCGTCATGTTAGTTACGTAGCTCGGGTTTTCTAAAGGATGTGCCGAGTTGGCACCATACCAACCTCCGCCGTTGGTGCCCAGGTGTTTAATAGCTATCATTTGCGCCGCCGGGCCGCGTGATACATTTACAGTATCACCCTGCAAGGAAATGAATTGGTCTTTGCCTGCATAGCTTGCCGGTGTTCCGTTAAAGGCAAGTATAATGGCTACTATAACCGATAATGGCAGCAGTAAACGGGTGATAGCTTTTATAAAGAATTCCCAAAAGTTGCCAATGCTTTCTACTGTTTTGTCCCTGAACGCTTTGAACAAGCCAACTGCAGCAGCTATACCTGTGGCAGCGCTTGTAAACATCAGGAACATTACAATAATTTGCTGGGTTAAATAAGTTAAGCCACTTTCGCCGCTGTAGTGTTGCAAATCGCAGTTCACTACAAAGCTGATGATGGTGTTAAAGGCAAGGTCAGGTGTCATGCCTGGGTTGCCATCAGGGTTAAGCGGCAACTTGTCTTGATACATCAGCACAAAAAAGCCGTAAACCAACCACAGCAGGTTAATGGTTAGCATTGCTTTCAGGAACTGTTTCCAGTCCATTGATTCGTTTTGACGAATGCCGGCTAACTTGAATAAAACATTTTCAAGCGGTTTCATGAAGTCGGTCCACACACGTTCGCCGGCAAACATTTTTGCCAGGTACCTTCCCAGTGGTATGGCTATGAGCAAGGTGATCAAAAAGGAGGCTATTACGCCCAATATCTCTGAGTTCATGGTTTGTTAGTTAAAATTTTTCGGGTTTTAGCAGCACGTATATCATGTAAATGAATACTGCAATGGAGATAATAAATAATGCGATCATGATTTTTTAGATTTTTTCGAACCAGTCAACAGATTTGTAAAAGAGCCACATGCAAAAAATAATGGCCAGTAGAAGTAGGATGGTATTCATTGTAAGTATTTGTTTTTATCCCTATTGGCAAAACAAATACCTTATAACCGAAAAATTATTTAATAAACTGAATATCAATTAATTAATTTTTAATTAGTGGTGAATAGGATGGATGTAAAAAGAAAAACCCTTCCATTTTGGAAGGGTTGATTATCATAATGAAAAAGTCCTGCAGTTAATCAGGATTTGTTTTAGGGCAACTATAGGGTAAGTAATTTAAAGCGGTACTTTCCGCTTAAGGTGGTGGTTTGCTTAGCAACGTTTTCGGCCGGCATTTTAAATTCGCCCTCTATCCAATACACTTGTTTAGTTCCTTCAATCGCGCCTTTTGCAATGCTCTTTATTTTGTTTTCGTAAGTTGCATTTGTAGGAGCAACAGAGTAAAAGTAATCTGTACCGCCGATGGTTTTAGGCGCTCTTAAACTTAATTCAAACGCTTTAAGACTGGCAGGATTAGTAAAACTTGAATAAGCGCTAACAGGATAGCTCCCGGTAACTGCAGCCTGTACAGCTGTTGCAGAAGCAGGAAATGCAAAGAGGAAAGAAGCTTTCGTATTTACAAAATTAGCGTATACGGCAACCATAACATCGCCTGGTTTAGCCGAAAATGCAATGTCTGAGCAGTCGACCCTAACTGCAGCATCGGCGCCAATACTGTATTCAAAGTACGGACTTTCGGTGGTTGCGGGTGTGTTATTGTTGTTGTTACTACTTTGATCCGTTCCGTTAGGTGAGGTGCCCGTTTTTGTACACGACACAACGATCATGCTCGCCCAGAAAAGCAATAGCGATAAGGATAGGTAATTTTTCATTTAAATTAGAGGTATTTAGCAATAAGCCCTAAAATACCTCAATTTCAGCTGTGGGTAAATACCCGTTTATAGGTAATTTTTACTTTTTTCAGTAGGATAACTAAAAATAAAAGCCCCGGTTATTTTCCGGGGGCTTTGTAGCATTAGTATAATAAGAACAGTTATTTAGACTTTAACTCTTTGCCGGCAATATCTTCCCAGCGGTAGTAATGAAAGGTTTTGTCATCACTCATGGTAACAAACAAGCCGTGTTTAAATGTATCATTCAAAGGAACATTCGCCACATCAGATCCATCGCTTTGGCGGGCCGCAACGTTAACTATCTTCAACAGCTTATGTTCATATGGCTTTTGTTTGGTCCCCTCTCTGCCGAATATCTGAAAACGGTTAGCCCCCTGGTCAGACACCAGAATATAGCCTGTAGAATCAGTTAGTTTATAGATGGATATACCTTCATGATCTACTTTAAACCCGGTGGTGCCAAACATGCCCAGTTGCTTGTCGCCTTGATCAGGATCAGCCGCGTATTGACGAACACCAACCTGCTCATCAGAGTAATAAACGTATTTGAGTTCATTGTCCACCGCTATTGATTCTATTTCTTTTTTACCGCTGTAGGTACCAAACTTGCGCACCAATGTTGCCTTAACATGGCCCGTGCCATCATCGCTCAACAAGTACTGCCATAAGTAACCGCCTGTTGTTGGTCCGTTTTTACGGCCCGCAATGGCATATATCTTACCATCGGCTGCGGTATATAAAGCTATACCCATCAGGTCGCGGTATTCATTGCCGGTTTCACCCTTAAAAATTTCAATGCCACCATTGTCAACCGGTTTCATGTCAGGTACCGAAAAAATGCGCAGTTTATGCGTAATGCGTTCGCTGGCCACGGCAATATCAGTTGGCTTGCCATTCAGCATTAAGCCATAGGCAAGATCAACGTTGTTGGGGCGCTTTAAACCACGCACCACCTTATCCTGTACTATTTTGCCTTGCAGGTCAAATACATACAAAGCGCCATCAGCATCTTTGTCGGTTCCAATAACCAGGCTCTTTGCAGGCTCTGCCTTGTTCACCCAAATTGCCGGATCGTCGGTGTCATATTTAACCGGTTCAGTAATAATAACAGGTTTAACTTCGGCTACAGCAGTGGTATCTGTTGCAGCAGCTTTATTAGCTGAGTTGTTTTGTTGGCAGGCACTGCTTGCCATTAAAACAAGCAGCTGTGCCGCAAATAATATATTTCGTTTATTCATTAATTTCTCTGAGCATTTAAACATTACAATTTTGTACCATAAGCACCCACAAATGCAGATGGCGCAGGCGATGCATAAGTAACCCCGTTTACAACAAGGCCTGCAGCGTGATTGCGGGTAAAGCTGGTGATGCCTTTATTTAAAGCAGTTGAATTACCTTGCAGGTGGAAATCCCACGAGGTGTTAAAATCCGGACTGGTCATTGGGTTATTCAATGGGTAATTAACAAATTTAGGGTCGTTAGCGCCAACCGTAGTGCTTATTACATCATTTGTACCACCAATAACTTCGCTATTGGGCTGGAACTGGTTAACTGTAGCCTGATCATAACCATAGTACCAGTTGTTGCTGTATTTAGAACGGGCGTCTTCCTTGTTTTTAGTGTCGCGTTTTATACCAAAACGGGTATTGGCAAACAGGTTGTTGTAAATTTCGGCACGTACGTTAGCCTCTACCCAAATAGAACCACCTTTTGCTGTAGGTCTTCTCCAGCCGGTATTTACCATGGTGTTGTTGTAAGCAATAATATATGCCTGCGGAACCCTGTCGCCGCTGTTGGATAGCTTAAGCGCGTTGGTATTGGCGCTGTAAACCAAGTTGTACGCAACATCAGCAATACAGCCCGACTTAAAATTGATAGCCTCGCCGCCACTTACACCTGTAGTGTAAAATACGTTGTTAGCAAAAATGCTTTTTCCACCCTCTATATACGTACAGTCTTCCTGAAAATTACGGATAATGCTGTTCACTACTATAAGTTTTCCGTTGATGTTGGAGAACCACAGTGCAGGTAAGTTTTCTCCCGCCTTAGCTTTGTACAATTGCTGCTTAACAGATGTAGATGCATCAGAAGTGGTAGCGCCGCCATACTCTAAAATAGTATGATCTAATACCAGTTCGGCACAGGTGCGCGAAGCTAATATGCCGCCCCAAAGTTTACCAAACTTATTGGCATCTGTTCTGTAAACATCGCTCACCGTAAATTTTACCGGATTTTCTGCCGTGCCTAAAGAGTAAAGGTTGCCGTTAACCACAACTTCAGGTTTGGCGGTAACATCCATTAAAACAGTTACACCTTCTTCAATAGTAAGTGTTTTTCCTGCCGGAATTATAATATCACCTTTAATCTCGTGCACGCTTCCCTTGGTCCATACACCCGATACCTCGCCTGTGGCCGAGCCGCCGTCGGGTGTGGTATCAACGTCTATGTTTGCTTTTTGGCAGGCTGTGAAAAACAGCGTGGCTAAGCATAATGCTGTAAATAACTTTCCAGTTTTCATATCTTTTGATCTAATACGTTTTAGTAATTAATTCAATTTGTACCTGATACCTATCAGGTAGCTTTGTCCGTAATAATCGCTACGTATTAAAGTTTGTCCGTTCGAAACAATGTTCTCTTTAATAGTTAAATTTTCCGGATTGGTACCTTTTATAAACAGTTTGGTTGGCGTGTTCAACAGGTTATTAGCTTTAACAAATACGCTGATGCCGCTTTTAAATCTTTTTTCTGCCGAAAGATCCATCTGAACAAATCCTTTTTGCCAGAGGTCGTTATTTAAAAATTGAGACACCGTGTTGATGCGTTCGCCGGTGTATGCACCTGCAAGTTGTACCTCTACACCATTTTTTGTGTTTTTATACAGTAAGGATAAGTTGCCGATATGCTCAGACTGTCCGTATAAAGGCCTTGCCTGATCAACCGAAATAGGTTCGGTATCGCCGGTGGCTGGGTTTACACGCCTTGATCTCTTTGACGTAACAATACGCGAATGCGTGTAAGTATAGTTGGCCTTAATACCTATTTTGTTGAAAAACTTAATATAGTCTAACTCCAAACCATAGTTATTGGCGGTGCCAAAGTTACCGGGCGTATAGTATACATCTTGCGGACGTATGGCATCCGGTTGAAAGGTAAATTCTATCGGGTTTTTAATTTTTTTGTAGAACGCTCCAACCAATAATTGCTCAGCGGCCCCTGGAAACAGTTCGTAACGCAGATCATAATTGTCTGCAAGTGCACGCACCAGGTCGGGATTACCACGTTCTAAAAATTCCTCGTTAACTACCCTGCTTGGTACAAGCTCGTAAAAGCCCGGGCGGTTAACGCCTTTGTAATACGAAGCATGTAATTGTGCTTTTTCAGTTAAATGGTGCTTAACAGTTACACTTGGTAAAACATCGGTGTAAATTTGACTGCCTGTAGGGCGTGTTTCGCCGGCCTGAAATAGCAACGCGTAGCCCTGGTTAGTATGCTCAACGCGTACGCCACCAACTATCTCTGTTTTTCCGGATACCAGTTTTACCATGCCATAAGCAGCCGTGATTTTCTCGCTCGCGTTGTAAGTAAGCGGGTTGTTAACTGCTCCTGTGGGGTTTGATACCAGTAAATTAAGATCATTATAGCTATTAAAGTCAACACCGTAAAGAGGGGCAGTGCCGTCACCCTTTAAAGGTGCATACAAGTTGTACTTATTATAAAAGCTGCTTCTCTGCTTATCGCGGTACAAGCCACCTGCCACAACGTCAAATTTGCTTTTGCCATTCAGTATATTATAGCTAAGGTCTAAGTAACCGGCTTTGTCTTCATCTGTATTGCGTTCCCAACGGCGCTCAACCGGGTTGGTGTTTACCAGTGATAAACGTTTATCAACAAAATTTTGACGGATACCGTTCAAGCTGATAGTGGTATTATCAGGCACCTGATTGCGGGCTGATGAATACACTGCAGACCATTGAACTTTAAACTTGTTGTCAAAAAATTTATGGTCGCCATGCAGCGTGCTGTTGTATATCTGCTGCTCTGTTAACCTGCTGCGTGTTTGGTAGGTTAGTTCGGCATTACCTGCCGCAGGCTGATAGGTGCTACCGGTATAGTTGGTGGTAACTGCATCGCGCAACTGTTGGTTAACCAGGTTTACATACACGTTGTATAAGCTAATTTTATGGTTATTGTTAAACACATAGTCAACCTTGCCATGTAAGCCTAAACGTTTTTGCTGTTCTGAGTATTCTCTGTATATCTGACTGGAAATAACCGCATACTCGTTTGTGTTGGTTACCGACGAGTTGTAAAACGTGCTGTTGCTGCCGCGATAGGTGTTTTGATAGCTGCCTGCCAAAACTATGCCCAGTTTGTTATTTAAAAAACGCTGACCGATAGATAGGCTACCCACAAGGTTAGGCGCAGGTTTTTTTGATGTATAATCTAAAGTTCCTTTAGCAAAATCATTAGCAGTGGCGTTATAAGCGCGCCCATTTAACTCGTATGGCGATTTACCGTTTATGCCCGAAGCGTTATAACTGCTGAAGTTGCGGTCAAAGAACAACTGGCTGTAGCCGGTTGATATGTTGGCGTTGATCTGTAATTGCTCGGGAGCGTTTTTCATCACCATGTTTACAGCACCGCCTATTGCATCACCTTCTAGGTTGGGTGTAAGTGTTTTATAAACCTCCAACCTGTCTAACAGGTCAGACGGGAAAAGGTCAAGCGGAACATAGCGGTATTTATTATCCGGACTTGGAATTTTTACGCCGTTAACTAATGTGTAGTTATAGCGTTTATCCATACCACGTAGTATTGCGTACTGCCCATCGCCGTTGCTGTTGCGCTCAATTGAAACACCCGAAACACGCTGCATTACGTTAGCAACGGTTAAGTCTGGCGACACCTCAATTGCACGTGCTGATACTACATTCATTACCTGAACAGCATTCTGCTCTAAACGGCGCGCTTCGCGGTCGGTAACACCATTGCTGCGCCCGGTAATGGCTACTTCCTGCAAATTGCTTGCATGCTCCATGAAGACCTTTAAATGCGGAGTGTCTTCGTTTAAAATGGTAACTTCTTGTACAACTGTTTTATAAAGAATGTAGGAAACGCGTACGCTTGCGGGGCCGGCCGATAATCCTTTTAATTCAAATTTACCGTCGAGACCGGTTGTAGTAGCCTTGCCAAATTTTTCTATAGTAATGGTTGCGCCTACTAACGGCTCACCGGTTTCCTTATCGTACACATGGCCCTTTATAGTTGTAGCACTTGCTACGCCAATACTAAAAAGGGAGAGTAACAGGATTTGTAAAAACTTATTCATTGCGCTTTTTATTTGCTTTGTTTAAATGACGCTGCAAAGGTGTGAACGTATTGTTTTACAAATGAAATTTGCGGGGTTACATAAAGGCAACAGCGTTACAAACACCGTATATTGAAAAGCAACACACTTCTGTAAAATATTGAAAATCAAATATTTAATTGGTTAAAAAATCGCCATTACCATTTCATTACCGTTACATTAAGCGTTTGTTAATACATGTAAAAGGCTAATAAGCGGCGGATTTTTAGCTGTAGTGTAACGGCAACTACAGGCTCTGAATAAAGGCTGTAAGATTGTCGCCCTGCGGAATGTTCAGCTTTTTACGCAGCCTGTAGCGCGATACACGCAGGCTATCCGGTGATATGCCTAACAAAGTGGCAATATCCGTAGAGTCAAGGTTCATCTTAAGCAACGCAATTAAGCGCATATCGGCAGAGGTAAGCTCATTGCTGTAATTTTTAAGCTGATCAAAGAAGCTTTGGTGTACCTGCTCAAAAGCGTTAGTAAATTCTTTCCAATATTGTTCGTGGTTAAAGCTCTCGTTTATTTGCAGTATGATCTGCTGCATTTGTTTTTTTTGGTCGCGCCTGTCTTCCTTAACCATGGCCTGCAGCGTGTTCCGCAAATTTTCAAGCAACTGATTTTGTTTGATCAGATTAAGGGTGTGAGATGATAGTTCCTTGCTTTTTAACTCCAGTTGTTGTTTGAGGCTATTCTCTTCCAGCTTTTTAAGCTCATGCTGCGCCTGCTGGTCTTTCAATTTCAGTCTTTGACGGCTAAATACAACTACCCCTAATATAATTACAAGTACACCTACAATTACAACAGCAATAGTTATCACCCTGTTAATATTGCGGATGTTGTTTAAGCGATTTATCTCAGCGCTTTTTTTGCTCATATCATACAACACCTGTAAAAACACGGTTTGGTTGGCGGCATCTTTTGAATAAACTTCTGATGCGTATCTCCGACTGAGTTCTGAATAATAATAGGCGCTGTCCATTTGGTTCATTAGCGCATAAGCCTGACCAATGTCTTTAGCGCATGAGGCTTGCTGATAAATATTGCCCGACTGTTTAGCCAACGCCAGTGCTTTTTGCGATTGTGCGATGCTTGCTGTGTATTTACCTGTTTTTCTAAGTATATCGCCCAGGTTATTCACCACCTCAATGCTGGCCATCTCATTTTTTTCGGCATGATAAAACTGTAGAGACCTGTTAAAACAGGCGTATGCAGAGTTATATTTGGCAAGGTCTTCATAAATACTGCCTAAATTCTCGTAAATTTTGGCTGCGCCCCTTTTATCGCTTATGGCCGTATATTTAGCCAAAGCCAGGTGCTGATAGTGAAAGGCGCTGTCATACCGTTGCCGTTTCTCATACAAGTGTCCAATTTTGCCAAGTATATCTGCCTGTCCTTTGGTGTTGCCCGTTTGCTGATATAGGTTTAGTGCCTTATTGTAGGTTAAGCGGGCTTTGTCTAATTGTTTGTTATAATAGTAAAGTAGGCCCATCTCGGCTAAGTTGGTGGCGATAAGATTTTTGTTGCTTATGCTGGTGAATATCTCGTCGGCATGCAGGTAAAAATCAAGTGATTGCGCATAATGGCCCTGATTAAAACATATCTGCCCCATTTTTTGCAAAGTGAGGCCTTCAGTAACTTCATCGTTTTTAGCTGCAGCGTTAGCCTGTAATTTCTTTAAAATAACAAGGGAAGAGTCCGGGTGTTTCTGCGCAACGGCATCTACAGTTTGTAACTGAGCTTTAACACGTCCGGATATTAAAATCATGATTATTGACAGATAGAATATTACCCTCATTTAAATGCGCTGTTAAAACACTACAAATTAACCAACTGAATATTAAGTTAAGGTTAAGCGGTGTGCTGTGTTAATAATCCATTAAGCGTATTGAACAATAAATAAATGCAGTTTCTGCTTCATTCGTATTGTAAACTTTCACGAGAGCATTTAGTTAATGTTCCGTCGTGATTTAATATATGAACCTCCTCAACAATGCAATTGGTTGAAAGCGGGTTAAATTTTTAAAAAAGGCGGATATTCTTAAACTCTGATGGATTTAACTGCTTAAGGACAGGCTGGAGTAGCTAACTGGCGCAAAATGAAACAATAGGAGTAAAGCAGTAAGTGCGCGAGACAAATTAGGGCTTGGAAAGTAATTATGTTGTGTTTAAGGACCATTCAACATCTACTGAGTATTACCTCCAAAAAGCAAAAAACGCCATTCTCTAGTGAAGAATAGCGTTTTCGACTAACCGTAAGTGGCTATATATCAAGTAGGTTTACAAAGATTTGAAACTGACATTATAGGCTCTGTCGCAGGCGCTGTGCTATTGCGGTTACGCGAAAAAAAGGGTAATAAGAGGCGGCTCATTTGTATGCAACGACAGCTATTGTTCTGGTTACCGGGTATCACGACGAATGAAAAGCACCGAGGATAGCGGCATGGAGCATTTAGGGTTCAGGTGTGTAAAGGATATTTAAATTTATACGCTCGCCTGGATTCATACCCAATGCTGTTCAAATAAGCTGCTACCATTAGTGAGAGCGCATTTATATTAATTAGATTCTAATCTCTTATATTAATCTTAAGAGGTCGTATCAAAATACAAATGAGCGGCCTCTTTTCAGTATTAGTGGCGTATTGGGAATCAGTAAAACACATTGAGACTTCTGGGCAAGAAAATTATAATAGCTGGTATCAAGATTAATATCCCGCAAGGTATAGTAGAAATAACCCAATATATTTCTAATAAAGCGTTTCATTTAAATTGTGACGGTTTAAAATGAGATGTAACTCAATCCCCCAACTTTTCGGACTGATCCCCAAATTGCCTGGAATCTTGTATTTAAAAACAAAAAATCCGCGAACTTTCGGTGAAGTTTCGCGAATTTCGCAATTTAAAGTAGCCGTAAGTGGCTTAATATCAAGTCGTTTTGTTAAGGATTTGAAACGATTAGCGAGTTTTTAAGGTTTCAAACCTCCAAATTTTTATCACTGAAATAGAGCAGCATATGCATTAAGTTTTCGTTGTTTCGTATTTTTCAACTGTAAAAGTGAGCGTGTCTTACTTAACATAATACACTTTGCATACTGGCAACATGATTTACAAAAATAATTCACGTTGTTGTAATTTGGACTATTCATTGATACAGATCTTCAGTATTTAATTAGTTTTAGCACATTAAAATACCGCATTAAGTTTTCTTAACTTCAGATGTTTATTTGATTATGCTCACATCCAATCAGGAAATTCCGGTAAAAAATAAAATGGACACGGGCCAGTTGATGAAAGTGAGCTTGATGAAAGAGGTGATCAAACCTACTCGTCTGCATCGACACGCTGATTATCACGAACTGATCCTGCTCAGCAATGGGTCCGGGTATCACGAAGTTGATGGGCAACAGTTGGAAGTTGACGCACCGGTGGCATATTATTTACGACCGGGGCAAACCCATTGCTGGAATTTTACGGCGCTGCCCAAAGGATTTGTAATTCTATTTAAAGAAGAAATCTTAATTAAACAGGACGTTACTTTACTTTTTAATCTTACTACCAAGATAGCCCTGCAACCAGGCGATACTTTATTTGCAATTGCTGAACTTTTGTATGGAGAATTTAAAAACGGTGAGACTGATGTACTTGCCTATGCCGCGTACGTCCATTTGCTGATTTCAAAATTAAGTAGGTTGGCCTGCACAGAAAAGCCGAACTTCGGTAGAGATACACAAGTTTTCCAACAGTTTAAACGTGCCGTTGACGTTTTTTTTGCTGAGGGGAAGTCGCTTGATTATTATGCCGGAGAATTGAATATTACTACGGCTGTGCTTAATCAAACGTGCAAAAAAGTAGTGGGTAAAACACCCGCTACCATTATAAATGAACGTATTTTGCTGGAAGCTAAACTGCTGTTATCGGCAACGGGCAAATCAGTAAATGAGATAGCCGCCCGGCTTGGCTTTGCCGATTCTCCTCACTTTATCAAGTTTTTCAAAAAAAGCACTAATCTTACACCCGGCAGCTACCGTGAATTAGCAAAATAGAAACGGTAAGATACAATTATTAGGATGCATTGTACAATACCTATGCGGTTATGTTAGGTTACTTTTGTGCCACCAAAACAAGGTCTTAAAATGAATTACTTTAGGCTTACCCTCTTTGCTTTCATATTATCTATTCAGTTTTTGTTTGCGCAAACCGGCTTTATAAAAGGAATAATTACTGATAACGAGACCAAACAGCCTATTGGCTATGCAAGCGTGGCTTTACTAAAGGGTTCCGACTCATCTTTGGTTGCGGGAGTAGTAACAAAAGATAATGGCACATTTGAATTTAAGCAGATTGAGCCGGGCAGCTACATAATACGAGCCGCCTTTATTGGTTATAACAACCTTGTAACGCCAGGCTTTACTGTCACCAATACAGAGCCGTATAATATCGGTACACTTATTCTCTCGCCTGGCCAAAAGCTGTTAAATGAAGTAAAGGTGAGTGGGCAGAAAATTAATTTGTTTAACAAAATAGATAGGCAAACCTACCGTGCTGATCAGTTTGAAAGCGCCCGTGGCGGCACAGCTGTTGATGTATTGAAAAATTTACCTTCTGTTACTGTCAATGGCGAGGGGCAGATCAGCGTACGTGGTTCAACCGGCTTTTTAGTTTTGGTGAATGGGAAACCAGTATTAACTGATGCGCAAACTGTGCTGAGTCAGTTGCCTGCCAACAGCTTACAGAATATAGAATTGATCACGTCTCCATCTGCTAAATATGATCCGGATGGCAAAGGGGGTATTATTAACATTGTGACTAAAAAAGGCGCGAATGACGGTTTCACCCTCTCGGCAAACGTGCAAGGCGGCTTGCCCAGTACAGATGACCATAATAACAAACAAAAGCCCCAACGCTTTGGCGGCGATGCAACAATAAATTACCGTGCGGGTAAATGGGATGTTTCTGTAAGCGGCAATTACCTGCGCGCCGATGTGGCAGGTTTCCGCGAAGGTGATGTTTTCACCAAAAACTTCGCCAATAATACTATAACCCGCTTTCCATCAAACGGCGAGCGTAGTTTTGATAAATACAATTACACGGGGCGGGCTTCGGTAAATTACGCGGCTGATCAAAACAATTTATTTTCAGCGGCCCTACTTGTGGGATATCGGTTTCAGTCGCGTCGGGCCGACCTTTTTTATAATAACAGCACTGCTGACCTGAACACAGGGGCAATATTAAAAAGTACAAGGTATTATAATTCTAACCTGCAGATTAAAGAGGGCACGTTCTCTTTAGCCAACTTAGATTATACGCACACCTTTGCCGATAAATCTACCATAACGGTTTCGGCACTTTATGAACACGCTAACCTATATGGCGGTACTTTAAATCTTAATGTTAAAAATCCTAATACGTCCGATACTATCCAGTTTGTTTATAA
This sequence comes from Mucilaginibacter auburnensis, assembly GCF_002797815.1. Lineage (NCBI taxonomy): Bacteria > Pseudomonadati > Bacteroidota > Sphingobacteriia > Sphingobacteriales > Sphingobacteriaceae > Mucilaginibacter > Mucilaginibacter auburnensis. Next base: position 42,120 of record NZ_PGFJ01000001.1, on the reverse strand, counting down.
CCCTTATAAAAATCCTATTAACGGCTACCGGCTTAAACTTGATTACGCAATTACAATAGGCAAAGGCAAACTGGAGACCGGCTATCAATTTAGGCAGGATACGCAAGATGGACAGTTTGATTATTTTGTTACGCCCGCACTGTCGCAGCCGGACGCCGCACGGTTCAGAGGCAATGCCAAAGCAAAAAACACCATCAATTCGTTATACACGCAGTACTCAGGCAAGCAAAGTAAACTGGACTATACGGTCGGTTTGCGCTACGAGTATGCGGCCCGCAAAGTTAACCTCTCTTACGACCCGATGCCGCGCCAGCTAAATTTGTCTAACCTTTTCCCGTCGGCTAATTTGCTTTACACATTCGCAACAGGCTGGCAGGCTAAAGCGGGTTATAGCAAACGGGTACAACGCACAACCAACTTTGAGTTAAACCCTATTCCGGAAAGAGAACACTCCGAAACGTTGGAACAAGGCGACCCGGATCTGCTGCCGGAGTTTGTTGATCTTGCTGAGCTTGGCCTGATCCGCACCTTTGATAAAGGGTCTTTATTTGCCACTTTATACTATCAAAATATAAAAAACCCTATTCAACGTGTTAACAGTGTTTATGCAGATACCATTCTGAACCGGGTATTTACCAATGCAAGTAACGCCCGTTCTATAGGTTTAGAAATGGGCACCAATTTGCAACTGTTTAAATGGTGGAACCTTTATGTAGGTGGCAACCTATATAATTACGAAATTAATGGTAAACTGAATATCCTTGGTGCCACATCAATTGTTTCAAACAATAGATGGGTTTATTCTTTAAACATGAGTACCGGCTTTATACTAAGTAAGACCTTAAGCTTACAGGCTAACGTAAATTACTTATCCCGCAGACCTACTGCGCAGGGTGAAGATTCGCGTTTTTTGGTGCCGAATACCTCTGTAAAGAAAACTTTTATGAACGGTCGTATGGCTGCTACTTTGCAATGGCAGAATATGGATCTGGGGTGGAACCAATCTAATAAGCAGCGCATTACTACACGGGGTAATGATTTTTATACCACCACTAACTACATCTACGAAACCAATGTACTGATGTTGAACGTAAGCTTTAATCTGAATAAACTGACCGGTAAAGCTAAGCTGCCAAATAGTGAGTTTGGCGATAAAGAGTTTTAAAACTTGATGCAGAAGGAAACTGACGGTTTATTCGTTCCTACTTACATTTGAATGATGAAATGGATCACCAGAGAAAGACCGAAGATTGACAGGATTGCCTGCCCTTGGCTGATTAAACGCTTTGTAGACCCAGAAGCAGAGTTTATATTTGCTCCGTACACCGAGGTTTTAGGAAAAGCGAAAGAATTGGGCGCTACACCGTTTGATCTGCCAGACGTTGAGTACTCGCATTATGAAGATCAGTGCACTTTTGATTATATTATTAAAAAGCACGGACTGAAAGACCCGGCCTTGCACCGCATTGCAACGATAGTTAGGGGTGCCGATACCGACCAGCACGATTTTGCGCCGCAGGCGGCGGGGTTGGAAGCCATTTTTTCTGGACTGGCTTACAACATAAAAGATGACCAGGAACTGTTGGCCATAGGCATGACGATTTACGACGGCATATTTAGCTGGGCTACCTACCTGTTTAAGAATAAACATGCACAAGACGGCCCGGTAGAGCAACTGCTTTTGCAGGTATATCATCAATATCTTAAACAAAGCAAAGGTCAAAAAATGCCGGAGTGGGCACGCACACTCAAGGAAATGATCCAGGATCAGTTGGATACGACGATGACATTAAGCCTGCAGCAGGCATCTGAAGAATTGGAGATCAATCCGGCTTACTTATCCAGAGAATTTTCTAAATACTTTGACAACCTTAGTTTCGGGGATTTTATGCGTAACCTCCGCATCGACAAAGCAAAGCAGCTGATTGAGACGACAGATCACACCCTGACAGAAATAGCTTATCTCACCGGCTTTTCTGACCAGAGCCACTTCAACCGCATCTTTAAAAAACATGTCGGCCAAAGCCCTTCCGTTTATAAAAAATCAAAGAAAAAGTAAAATTTAGACGAATGGTTAAATTCGTTCTATTCTGTAAGTTACCGTATGGATAACATTGTAACATCAAACAAATGTTATTATGAACGTTATTCGTTTATTGCCTTTTTTGCTTATCGGGCTGCTTCCGATGAGTAGCTTCTCACAAACAGCACCTGTACAAACGTATCCTAAAGTAGCGGGTTATGTTGGTATCTTGCATCCTCTTGTAACATTTAGCAGCGCCGGTACTGACCGCAATTTTGACGGGCATTACGTTGTAGGAATGCCTACCGGTATAAATATCTGGAAAAGTGCCAGGATAGGTTTTTCGGCAGAATTTGTGCCGACCATACGCGCAGAGAGTGGCACAAGCAAAATGAGCAACTTTCTGTTCCATCCGGGCATACTAGTAGCACTTGGGAAAGGTTGGACGTTTGCAGGTAGGGCAGCATTTGAAACTTCAGGACGATATGGTGTTACGCCGGTATTAAACAAAACAGTATTGAAAGGTAAGAATAGTAGCTTATTTGCAGCTGTACCAATGCCGGTGCGTTTTGGAAATGACCGCCCCACTACATTTACCGTCGGCTTTCAGTTCGGTATAGCTTTTTAAATATCAGGGTATGGAAAAAACAAAATATTCATTAAGAGAGCTTACCTTTTATTTCCTTAAGCTGGGCTCCTGGGGCTTTGGTGGCCCTGTCGCGTTAGTAGGCTATATGCACCGCGATCTGGTTGAACAAAAAGCATGGCTTACCGAGGAAGAGTATAAAGAAGGGCTTGCCCTTGCCCAACTTGCGCCCGGACCATTAGCGGCACAATTAGGCATTTATATTGGCTTTGTGCATTATGGCATATTGGGTGCTACGCTAATAGGGTTGGCTTTTGTACTGCCCTCTTTTGTTATGGTGGTTTTATTGGGCATGGTTTATCAGGCTTATAGCGGTCTTAACTGGATGCGCGATGTGTTTTATGGCGTGGGTGCTGCAGTTATAGGTATTATTGCCTTAAGTGCATATAAGTTAACGCTAAAGTCAGTAGGCAAGCTTAATTTAGCAGCTATAAAAGCTAATTGGCTGCTTTGGCTGTTTTACCTCATTGCCCTTGTTATTACCATAGTTACGCAGCAAGAACAAATATTGCTTTTTATGGGCTGCGGATTGATTTACATGGTGGTGAAAGCGCCGCCCGCCTGGATGAAAAGACCAACTGCATTGCCCGTTCTGCTTGCAGGCAGCATCGGCTTCTGGAACTACTCAAAAGATTCTCTGGTAGAAATCGGTTTATTCTTTCTGAAAGCAGGCACCTTTGTATTTGGTAGCGGCCTGGCTATCGTGCCATTTCTACATGCGGGGGTCGTGACCGAATATTACTGGCTTAGCGAGAACCAATTTGTGGATGCAGTTGCCGTAGCCATGATAACGCCGGGGCCGGTTGTTATTACTGTGGGTTTTATCGGCTATTTGGTGAATGGCTTTCCGGGAGCATCCGTAGCAGCATTGGCTACTTTTCTTCCCTGTTTTTTCTTCACCGTTATCCTTGCGCCATCTTTTAAAAAAATAGCGAAGAACATCAGTATCAAAGCTTTTGTTGACGGCATTACAGCAGCTGTTATCGGGGCTTTGGTTGGCTCAGTTGCCATCATTACTACCCGTTCCATCATAGATTTGCCAACAGCAATCATTGCAGTGGCAAGCGGGCTGGCGCTCATTTGTAGTAAGAAATTACAGGAACCACATTTAATAGTTGTCGCGGCTGTTTTAGGCATCGTCATTAAAAGTTTTATATAAAGATGGTTTGGAATTTCCATTATTACTAAAGTGAGGAAAGGTTTTGGGGTGCAATAGATGGAATTCTTTATGCGGTAGATAGGTTATTGTATGTAAGCATTAATTTCTTTTCAGTCAGGAAATGGGGTAGGCGTAAGCCAAAGCACAAAAGTACGAGTTCTGAGGTTGACCGCATCAATACTTAAACTCTGGGTGATTATTTAATGTCTATTTAATCCATAGAAATTATATATTTTTTTAGTATTATTGCAACCGTAATGCTCAATCGTTATAGCCGGGTGACCGAGTGGCGAGGTAATGGTCTGCAAAACCTTTAACAGTGGTTCGAATCCACTCCCGGCGTCAGTGAAATTTTTGCTACGAGCAGAATAGTTAGATCTCAATATGAATAAAATAGAAATAGCACCAATCAAAGAATCCGGTACCGTAGCTATCGGCGTAAAATATACCTGGAGAAATATTGCCTGTTTGTCACTGGGTTTGATTTTTTTAGCTGCTCTTATCTTAATAATTGGACAATTTATTACGGTAGATCAGGCGGTATCTTTTGCTGTTCGCACTGTAGATGAAAAATTCTTGTTTATGTTACTTGTTGGCTTCTTAGCACAGATGGTGGATGGTGCTTTAGGAATGGGCTATGGCGTTATTTCTACTACGCTCCTGTTATCGGGGGGGCTTAATCCTGCCGTTATATCAGGAAGTATCCACACAGCCGAAATGTTCTCCAGCGCAGCTTCCGGATTTAGCCATTATCGCTTCGGGAACATTAATAAAAAATTATTCAAGACACTTTTAATACCCGGCATTATAGGTTCTGTCGCAGGCGCTGTGCTATTGGGGTTAGCCGGAGAATCCTATTCACAATGGCTCCGTCCGATTATCGCTGTTTACACGTTCTTACTGGGGCTAAGAATAATAAGTAATGCATTTAAAACAGACATAAAACCAAAGAAAATAAAAAGAGCGGGCTGGTTAGCTGGTGCAGGAGGATTTCTGGATTCTTTTGGCGGCGGCGGCTGGGGACCGTTAGTAACAAGCACGCTTATATCTAAAGGAAAGAGCCCGAGGTATGTAATTGGCTCGGTTAGCTTGACAGAGTTTTTTGTAACGCTGGCTAGTGCACTCACGTTTTTTATTATTCTGGGCGTAAGCCACCTGGGAGCCATTTTTGGACTTATCTGTGGCGGACTTATTGCGGCTCCACTAGCTGCAAAATTAGCAGGGAGGCTTCCTGTCAAGAAAATGTTTATTGCAGTAGGGGTATTGGTATTAATTTCCAGCAGTAAGACGATTTGGTCGGCATTGCAACATCTTTTATGATTTTAAGGATAAAACGCAGCGCATATTATAGGTAGTGAAACGATTCTTTATTCGAATTTCTGGTATTCATCTATCATACCACCTGTGCGCAAAGAAATTCGCACAATTTGTTTTGGGGTAGATTGGCGCTGGCAGACACGCTCAATGCTAAGATTAAATGGGAAGTCTTCACAAAAGCGCAACCAAGCGCACCCAAAACAACTGCGCAGTGGCCCCGAAGCTATTTAATCCGACCAGTTTAGTGGTGTAGATGAAACAGCTATTTATTTTGTTAAGTTCTGATAAAAGACCTTGTTAAAACATAGAAAAAGGAAATAAATTTATTTTTAATAAAAATCTTCAAAGTCTATGGATTAAATAGATATTATTTATATTTGCGCCACAGTAACGGATTAAACCCGTAGAATAGAGATGTGCATTATGACTTTGAAGTATGACTATTACTTAGGCTGCATGTGTTAAGGCTAATCAGCCATACGTCCGTTATTTCCACCCATTTTTACATTAAAATTTATTGTTTATGACATAAGGAGACGCAAATAATTGTAGCTATCAGGTTAGGCCTGAAAATATATTAAGGATGGACGGGCAGCAGTAACGCCAATCACGAACTGCCCCCCACCCAGGAATTATCAACACGAAGTATTGACAAAACATTTAAATATATGGATTTATATTTCCATGCCAACTTTTTTATAAAGCGGCGATTTCTATTAACGCTCGTTTTCACGCTTTTATTTTTACCTTTTATTGTCCGCGCTCAGATCACACCAACTGTTAATTCACGGCTTAACGGTAAAATAATCGACGCGCAGACCAAAGAGCGTCTTCCCGGCGCCACCATCGCCATCAAAGGAGTTACCAACAGCACCACAACGGATGCCAAAGGTGAGTTTACCTTAGTGTCAGGTCAGCCATTTCCTTATACCGTTGTCGTGACTTACATCGGTTACCTGCCGAAAGAACTGGTGATAGACGGCAGTCCGGTAACCATAAGTTTGGATATTGATACCAAACAACTGAACGATGTGGTTGTGGTAGGCTATGGTACGCAAAAACGTGCAGATATAACGGGTTCTGTTTCCTCTATCGGTAAAACGGCGTTGCAACAACCGGTTACCTCATTTGACCAGGCTTTAAAAGGAGCAGCACCCGGCGTGCAGGTAACACAAACAACAGGCCAGCCCGGCGGTGGTGTGAGTATTCGCATACGTGGCGGCAGTTCTATACAAGGCGGTAACGAGCCTTTATATGTGATAGACGGGTTCCCGATCTATAATGCAGGATCTACCGCAGGTACGCTGAGCGGAACGCCTGTTAATCCGCTAAGCAGTATCAATCCCGGCGATATTGAAAGCATTGACATTTTGAAGGATGCTTCCGCAACAGCTATTTATGGCTCGCGTGGTGCTAATGGGGTCGTGATCGTCACCACTAAAAAAGGAAAAGCCGACAGAAGTTCTGTTACTTATGAAGGTAACTATGGTGTTCAGACACTGAGAAAAAAGGTGGATGTGCTTAACGCACATGATTTTGCGATTCTGCGCAACGATGCGCTTTATGATGCAACGCCTGCGAAAGGCAGGTTTCAATACCTCACCCAGCAACAGATCGATCAGCTGGGCGATGGTACAGACTGGCAGGGTTCGGCTTTCCGCAACGCGCCAACGCAAAATCACCAGCTAACGGTTAGCGGCGGCAGCGCGAAGGTTCGTTATCTTATTTCGGGGAATTACCAGGATCAAAAGGGTATCATAAGAAATACCGATTTTAAAAGATATGGACTAAGAGCCAATGTTGATGCACATCCATTTGAAAGGCTGAAAATAAGTACTGCACTTACTTTGAGTAAAGCGGATGCCAATATCGCTCCCAATGGCATTGTTAACAGCTTATTGATCATGCCGCCAACCGCCACCATTTATGATCCTAACGGTGGTTACACGCTTCGTAACCCGTTTGAGAATATATTTGCCAATCCTATCGCAACCATTAATGAGCAAATTAACAAATCAACCACCAACCGCGTTCTGGGTACCACGTTTGCAGAATACAAGATCATTGAAGGGCTAAATCTTAAGGTTTTGTTTGGTGCAGATGTAAACACGATCTCAGAGAAAAAGTACATTCCAAATAGTATTTATGAAGGCAGCCTTACACGCGGTCAGGCCGGAAGAGGGTCGTTAGAGAGCTATTCCTGGTTGAACGAAAACACCTTGACGTATGATAAAAACTGGGGCGATCATACCATAAATGTATTGGGTGGCTTTACACAGCAGAGCTTCTCACGCGAGAATTTTACCGCTTCTTCGCAGAACTTTGTGACGGATGAACTGGGCTATAATTCACTGCAAGGTGGGTCTACGCTGATCGCACCAACATCTGATGCTACCCGTTGGGATCTGCAATCTTACCTGGGCAGGGTAAATTATAATTACAACCGCCGCTATTATCTAACCGCAAGTTTACGTGCCGACGGTTCCTCCCGTTTTGGTAAAGGCAACAAGTGGGGCTATTTCCCATCCGCAGCCGCGTCCTGGAACATCGGAAATGAACCGTTTTTCGAGAACATCAGCAAAACGGTCAGCGATCTGAAATTCAGGTTGAGTTACGGCAAGACAGGTAACCTTGAAATTGGTGAGTATCAATCATTGGCAACGCTGGCAACCTATAGCTACCTGTTCGGCGGTAATATGATCACCGGCTTTGCGCCTAACCGGATAGGTAACGACAGACTTAGCTGGGAAAAAACCGATCAATACAATGCAGGATTGGATATCGGCTTCTTTGATAACCGCCTTCAACTGAACATTGATGCTTATTATAAAAAAACCACTAATCTGCTGTTGAACGTTCAATTGCCATGGACATCAGGCTTTGATTCCTCTTTACAGAACTTTGGTTCTGTTGAAAATAAAGGTTTGGAACTGGCAGTTAGTTCACAAAACTTCACGGGCGCGTTTAAGTGGAACACCCAATTCAATATTTCCTTCAACCGCAACAAGGTGCTGGCTCTTGGGAATGGTGCAAATACTTATATAACGGGCAATTACATTATACAGGTAGGACAACCTCTCGGTAATTTCTTTGGCAGCGTCACAAACGGCATATTACAGACCGGAGAGGAAGCCAGCAAAGGGAAATACACAGGTAGTGCAACGCCTAAACCAGGTGACAGGCTTTATAAAGATATTAATGGCGATGGCACCTTCACCACAGCTGCTGATAAAGCCATTATTGGCAACGCGCAACCCGATTTTCTGGCGGGTTTAACCAATACATTTTCTTACAAAGGTTTTGACTTGCTTATTTTTCTGCAAGGCGCTTATGGCAACCAGATCTTAAACACCAACAGGCAAAACCTCGAGCTGTTTACGGGGCAGCAAAACGCCGCCGCCTCTGCACTTGACCGCTGGACACCTGCTAATCCGAGCCAGACTATACCCCGTGCCAAGCTTGACCCCGCTCCGGTTTTCTCCGATCGTTTTATTGAAGACGGCTCGTTCTTGAGATTAAAAAATGTAAATCTTACCTATAATCTGCCAAGAACCTTTGCAGCAAAAATCGGCCTGAGCAACGCTTCCATTTATGTGTCAGGGCAAAATTTGATCACCTGGACCAAGTATACCGGCTTCGATCCTGAGGTTACCTCGGGCAGCAATGTTTCACCTGGAACAGATGCCGGAATTTACCCGGTGGCTAAAAGTTATTTCGTTGGCGTAAGGCTTGGTTTCTAATCATTAAAAGTTAATCATCATGAAAAAAATTATATACACCATTGGTTTAGGGGTTGCTCTGGTTGCATCATCATCGTGCAGGAAACTGGATGAGAAGCCCGATGCCTTATTGGTTTCCAGTGAATTTTATAAGGATCAGGCGCAGGCTACCGCGGCCGTTACTGCCGCTTACAGAAAACTTTACGACAGCGGACAATCGCTCTACAACAGTTTGATGCAGATAGGCATGGAGATGGCTACGGATGACTACGAGGCCGGTCCGCGTGCAAGGAACGCGCATGTTAGAGCATTATCAGGGCTGACGCACGATTCCTCTAATGACCGCATGGAACAGCTTTGGAAACAGAGTTACGACGGCATTAATGTGGCCAATATTGCAGTTGACCAGATAGCAGTGATTGATGCTGATAAAATTGACGCAACTATACGGACACGGTTGATCAACGAAGCTAAATTTCTGCGTGCGCTGCACTACTTTAACCTGGTTAGGTGGTTCGGCGGCGTTCCATTGATCTTGCATCAGCCGAAGGATCTTTCTCCGGAAAGCCTGTACATCGCAAAATCTACGGAGGACGAAATATATACTCAAATAATCAAAGATTTGAAAGACGCGGAAGCATTACCATTGACCTATGGCGCTGCTGATATCGGCAGGGCCACAAGCGGCGCTGCAAAAAGCCTGCTTTCAAAAGTGTATTTAACGCACAAAGACTGGGAACTGGCTGCCCTGAAGAGTAAAGAGGTTATAGATGGTAAGCAATACAAGTTGTTTAGTGATTATGCCGACGTGTTCAACGTAGCCACCAAAAATGGCATTGAACATATTTTTTCTGCCCAATTCAAAGGCAATGTGGGTTACCAGGGCAATAGCCTGGCAAGTAGGTCTGCGCCTGCGGATGTGCCGGGTATAAACGGCGACTATGCTGATGCTTTGCATGTACAGGGAGGCTTGTATGAGTCGTTTGATAACAACGATAAGCGTAAAGTAGTGACCTTTGTTACCCAGATAGTAAGCCCGGTCAACAACAATTTGTATACGTTGGCAACACCCCAGTTCAACAAATACTATGATCCATCTGTGGTGGGTAACCAGGGGCAATCGTCAAAAAACACACCCATTATCCGCTACGCTGAAGTATTGCTTATTTACGCGGAAGCGCTCAATGAGTGGAAAGGAACTCCTACGCCCGAGGCTTACGCCGCCATAGATGAGGTACGTGTACGTGCCGGTATCAGCAAGCTGCAAGATATTGCGCCGTCTCTTTCGCAGAGCGATTTCAGAGATGCGGTTTTTCAGGAACGCCGCAAGGAACTAGTATTTGAATACCAACGCTGGTTCGACCTGGCGCGCCGTGGTGCTGATTACTACGTAAAAGTGCTAAAGGCTGCCGGAAAAACAGCAGCAGCACCTCGCCATGTGCATTTCCCTACACCATTAAGGGAGATCAACCTGAATCCTAAACTTAAACAACACCCGGACTGGGTAGGCTTTTAATCAATAAAACTATGATGAAATTACATTTTCTTAAAAAAAGACTGCCGCTTTTGGGTGCACTGCTGCTTGGCACCACCCTGGCCATGGCGCAGAAGACCCAAAAACCTAACATCGTTTTGATATTGGTAGACGACCTTGGTTTTTCAGACATTGGGCCATATGGAGCTACAGAGTTGCAAACACCTAACCTCGACCGCCTTGCATCAGAAGGTTTAAGGTTAAAAGAATTTTACAACAACTCCATTTGCGCACCTACCCGTGCCTCGCTTTTAACCGGGCAATACCAGCATAAAGCCGGTGTAGGATATTTTAATAATAACCTGGGCCTGGCGGCGTATCAGGGCTTCCTTAACCGAGAATCATTAACACTTGCTGAAGTACTAAAAAGTGGCGGCTACTCGACCATTATGGCGGGTAAATGGCATGTTGGCGATGACAAGAATCAATGGCCCAACCAACGTGGCTTTGATAAATTCTTTGGTTTTATAGGTGGCGCAAGCAATTATTATGAGATAGGTAAGGAAGATAATCCTACCGCGCCGTTGATCAAAAATAATCAGCCTTACTACCTGCAACCGGGTAAATATTTAACTGATGAGATCACCAATAATGCGTTGGAGTTTTTGGACGAGCAGAATAATGAAAAGAAACCCTTCTTCTTATATCTGGCTTTCAATGCGCCGCACTGGCCCTTACAGGCTTTACCCGCAGACATAGACAAATATAAAGGGAAGTACAACATGGGTTGGGATTCACTCAGGCAGTTAAGGTATCAGGCTGCTATTAAAAAAGGACTCATTAACCCATCACAAAAAATAAGTAAACATGATGACCAGGTAAAACCATGGAATACGCTTACTTATGACGAGCAGCAGTACTGGCAGTTACGACAGGAGGTTTTCGCGGCTATGATAGATCATGTGGATCAGAGCATTGGTAGATTGAACGCTAAGTTGAAAGAACTGGGTAAGGATCAGAACACCTTGATCATTTTTATATCGGATAATGGAGCGCAAGGGGGTAACGGTTTACGTTTATACACCCAACGCACCACCGGCCCGGTAGGCACAGCGGGATCATATGAAACACAGAACAGTAACTGGTCGCAAACAGGTAATTCACCTCACCGCGCCTATAAAGATTCTCCGTATGAAGGTGGCATCAGCGCGCCGTTCATTGCCTGGTATCCAAAGCTTATACAACCAAACACGATCAAACAGGGCACAGCGCATTTGATTGATTTAGCTCCTACCTTTTATGAACTGGCGGGTGTTGCCTATCCGCAACAATACAACGGTGTGAAAAGTAACGCGCTTGCCGGGAAAAGCCTGGTGTCGTTGTTAGCCGGGAAAACAGAACAAGTGCAGCGTGGCGAGCCGCTGTTTTGGGAAAGAGCCGGTAAACAAGCTGTTAGAGATGGTAAATGGAAACTTATATTACCGGCAGGCACCAACCCCAAATATGAACTATACGATCTGGAAACAGACCGGGGCGAAAATAATGACCTTGCTGCCGCACACCCGGATATCGTGGCCAAGCTAAAAGCAGCTTACCGCGACTGGGCAGCTAAAAACGATGTAGTGGACTACAATATTTTAAGGCAACAACCGGTTACCGCACCATCAACAGATGCAAGACCTGGCAGACGTAATAACAATTGATCACTGTATTTGTAAAATCATGAAAAAAGCAATATTAATCATCACACTGTTGTTTAGCGGCAGCCTGTTTGCTCAAAAGGCGGAAAAGCCGAACATTATACTCATCCTCGCTGATGATCTGGGCTACTCAGACCTCGGCGCTTATGGTTCAGAAATTAAAACTCCTAACCTGGATAGACTCGCAGCAGAGGGATTGCGGCTGAGAGAGTTTTATAATAATTCTATTTGCGCGCCAACCCGGGCGTCGCTCATTACCGGTCAATATCAACACAAGGCGGGCGTAGGTTATTTCTCAAATGACTTGGGTTTACCCGCTTACCAGGGCTTTATCAATAATCAATCACTGACGTTTGCGGAAGTACTTAAAGGGGCGGGCTATACAACCCTTATGGCGGGCAAATGGCATGTTAGTGGTAAAAATCAAAGCCAGCCATGGCAGCGGGGTTTTGACCACTCCCTGTTATCAGAAAACGGAAGTTATTTTGATCAGGGCGATTACGGAAGCGATGAGAAGAAATATTATTATGAGGACGGCAAACCCTATAAGCTGGAACCCGGCTCCTTTTATGTTACTGACGTAATAACTGAACATGCGGTTAAGTATTTAAAGGATCAAAACAGTGAAAAAAAGCCCTTCTTTATGTATCTGGCTTATACGGCACCGCACTGGCCGCTTCACGCATTGCCCGAGGACATAGCTAAATATAAAGGCAAATATGATATCGGGTGGGACGAACTGCGCAAACAGCGTTTTGCAAAACAAAAAGAACTGGGCATTGTGCCTAAGGATGCCACCTTATCTACAAAAAACGCTGATATATACGATTGGAGCAAATTATCGTACGATCAGCGTAAACAATGGGCTACAAAAATGGAAGTGTTTGCCGCTATGGTTGACCGCATGGATCAGGGCATAGGCAAAGTACTTGATCAGCTAAAACAGACAGGCCAGGACAAAAACACTCTGATCATATTTATATCAGACAATGGCGCACCAGCCGAAGACTGGGTTAAATGGCATAACGGTGCAACCCGCAATACCGGCCCGGTAGGCACTATTGGTTCCTATGAGTCGCAAGGCAAAAACTGGTCGTATGCATCTAATACACCTTTCCAGGCCTTTAAAGACTATGTATACGAAGGAGGTATCAGTTCTCCATTTATTGCCTGGTATCCAAATAAAATAAAGGCGGGAAGCATTAGTAAGGGTACAGGTCATATTATAGACCTTGCACCAACTTTTTATGAACTGGCAGGTGCAAAGTACCCTGCAAAATATAATAATGCAAATACCTTCCCTCTTCCGGGCAAAAGCCTGGTGCCTGTGTTGTTGGGTAATGATACGGAGGTTAAGCGTGGCGAGCCTTTATTTTGGGAGCGAGCCGGTAACCGTGCCGTAAGAGACGGAAAATGGAAACTCGTTTCACATTATCCGTCATACACATGGGAGTTATACGACCTGGAGGCCGATCGCGGTGAAACCACTGACGTAGCCAGAACTCACCATGAGGAAGTGAGCCGTTTATCAACGGCATATTTTGAATGGACAAAACGTGTGGGCGCGGTAGACTTCAGTACCATCGAAGATCGCGAACCCCAAACCATGAAAGATTACAGAAAAAGTAAAGTTCAGGACCCCGTTTCTACCGGAGGTGGCGGCCTGCAATAATATAGCATTATGAAAAAAGTTTATTTCCTATCCGGCTTAGCATTACTGTTATTGGTAAGTGTAGCCTTGTTATCGGCCAAAAAGCCATTGGCGCCTTCAACTGAAAAAAAGGTGGTCACAATAGTTAAAGAAAGCAAAAAGGTAGCTGTGTGCTGTTCATCTAACGTTCCGCAACGCTTTCCTGCTTTAGAGGGGCCGGCGGAGCTAAATTTAAAAGCAGCCACAGTCGTCCCGGAAGGTATGGTGTTGATCAAGGGTGGCACTTATAGCATGGGTGGAGATAACAAGGAAGCAGCAGAAGACGAATACCCCAAGCACAAAGTAAGGGTTAAAAGTTTTTTGATGGATGCCACAGAAGTAAGTAACAACGACTTTGCAAAATTTGTGAAAGCAACAGGGTACCTGACTATAGCTGAGCGTAAGCCGGATTGGAATGAACTTAAAAAACAACTGCCTCCGGGCACGCCCAAGCCCGATGATAAGTTATTGGTACCGGCATCGCTGGTATTTATAAAACCGGCTGGTGACGTACCACTGAATGACTATAGCCAATGGTGGAGCTGGACAAACGGAGCCGACTGGAAACATCCGCACGGTCCCGGAAGCAGCATCGAGGGTAAAGGCAATTATCCTGTGGTACATATTGCATGGTTGGATGCTATTGCATACTGCAAATGGGCGGGTAAACGCTTGCCCACCGAAGCCGAATGGGAATGGGCGGCCCGCGGAGGTTTGAGCAACAATATCTACCCGTGGGGGAATGAGCCCATTGATCAGAACGGCGTAAAAGCCAATACCTGGCAGGGAAAGTTTCCGTCAAATAACACATTGCGGGACAAGTTCTTCTACAGCGCTCCGGTCACCTCGTTTAAACCAAACGGGTACGGACTATACAATATGGCAGGAAACGTTTGGGAATGGTGTGCTGACTATTACGCCAGCGATTATTATAAAAATGCTAGTGCCACCTCCGCTTTGGTTGATCCGCACGGCCCGGCTAAAAGTTATGACCCGCAGGAACCCTACGCGAAAAAAAGGGTAATAAGAGGCGGATCATTTTTATGCAACGACAGCTATTGCTCTGGTTACCGGGTATCACGACGAATGAAAAGCACCGAGGATAGCGGCATGGAGCATTTAGGATTCAGGTGTGTTAAGGATATTTAGTTTATATGCTCGGCTGGATTGTGAATTTAGTAAGCATTGATTTAAGCGAACGCTGTCGGTGATTACCCATGGGAACCATTTTCCAATTGGGAATTGTTGGTGTGTTGACGTCTCGTAGGGGATCAGATGCTATTATATAGTTAAATTTCATCATCAAACAATTAGCATTGTTAATCTATAATAATATAAAATGGTAAAAAAACTTTCAAAAACATACAGATTATCGTTAGGTCTCGCGCTGATTATTGCAGCAAAGGGAGCACGTTCACAATCCGTCTTTCCAACTGGCGTAACAATTTATAATCCTGCAAAAGCTTATAATAGCTTTATTTTGCATTCATCTCCAGATAATAAATCACATCTGATAGATATGAATGGTAATGAAGTGAAAAGCTGGTCGCATATTGGTTTTCCATCTGAGATTATTGATCCAAAAAACAATGGAGAAAAAAAAGGAAGTATTCTCCTTCAGCTCGAAAATGGATCGGGAATTTATGGAGGAATCTTTGATAACAAGGTGGTGGGAGAGCAAGATTGGAATGGCAATACCGTATGGCAATGGGGCAAAAAAGCACCAGGGGGAGAAGCCCGGCAAAACCATGATTTACATCGCCTGGAAAACGGAAACACGCTATTAATAAGTTTTGTAGATCATATAGTGCCTGGCGTTAGTAAACAACCAATTGGAGACCAGACAATTTACGAAGTAAATAAAAATGGAGACATTGTCTGGAGCTGGAACACTGGGGAACATATTGATGAATTTGGTATTTCTCCTTTAGGAAGGGAATTGCTTAGAAATGTTTATGCTGAGGGAAGAAAAGGACATGGATTTCTAACTATTAATGACATGCAGCCAATTGGACCTAATAAATGGTTTGATTCCGGCGATACAAGGTTTCATCCGGACAACATTGTAATTGATTCCAGGGAAGCTAGTTTCATTGCTATTATTGAGAAAAAAACGGGTAAAATAGTCTGGCGTTTAGGGCCGGATTTCGACGCTAAGGAAAATGATTCGAAAGGGTCAAACTTTGGAAATTCGGTTAATCTACGTCCTAGTCTATCAACAAACGTTCCACGTCCGGTTGATCGATTTAGCGGACAACATGATGCTCATATTATCTCAAAAGGACTGCCAGGAGCCGGCAATCTACTGGTTTTTGACAATCAAGGGCCTTCGGGTTATCCGCAAACTAATTTACCTGTTCAGTTGGGTTCCAGGGTATTGGAAATTGATCCGGTTAAAAAAGAAATCGTTTGGCAGTACACAGCTTTAAATTCAAATCAGCCTGTATGGAATTTTTATAGTTCGTTCATATCTAGCGCACGCCGTTTGCCAAACGGAAATACATTGATTGATGAAGGAATGAATGGAAGAATTTTTCAGGTCACACCGGCGGGTGAAATAGTTTGGGAATACATCAATCCATTTTTTAAGGAAAGTACGCTTTCAGGGACACAAATTATCAATACTAATTGGGTGTTCAGAGCGCAACCTGTTCCTTATAATTGGGTTCCTGATGGAACTCCGCATTCGGAAAAAGCTTTGGAAGCAATCGACATTTCCAAATTCAAAGTGATTCAAGGAAATCAAACATTAAAGAAAGACTAAAACGATGGAATAACATATTCTTTGTAAACGCTTACATTGATTAATAAGGGGCGCTCCAAAAGGACGGCTCTTTTCTGTGCACGCGGCATGAGCGTATATACAATAGCGATGATTTTATAGAAAAAAACCTAAGGGGAATCGAACACCACAAAAACTGCATTCAAATAAAAACAGACGACATTTTTAAGAAATTAAGAGGATTTATCGAGTATTTTAAATGAATTATCGAACACCGATTTACGAAGGATCAAAGATCTGATAGACAGTGATTTAGCGCATAAAAAAAGGAAAAATTCAATTAAGAATTTTTCCTCAAGTAGCCCGTAGGGGAATCGAACCCCTGTTTCCAGAATGAAAATCTGGCGTCCTAACCCCTAGACGAACGGGCCTTGTTTTATTTATTTCCCCTTGTTTTGGGACTGCAAAGATATACGATAAATGGTTATTTAAAAATATTATTTAAAATTTTTTTCAATTGTTTTTACTGGCCTCGTTTTATTGTAACTTAAAACAAAAATTGGCTGCCGTTCATTATAAATTGATCGGAGCGTAATAGTTCTCTGATGCAATATCTTAGCCCATGCCATTTATGAAACTTAAACAATACGATGCAATTATTATAGGCGCCGGACAAGCTGGCGTGCCATTAGCCAAAAAATTAGCTAAAGCCGGTAAGAAGGTAGCCCTTATAGAAAAACGTTGGGTTGGTGGTACCTGCGTAAACGACGGATGTACGCCTACCAAAGCATGGGTAGCGTCGGCCAAGGCTGCCTGGACAGTTACCAATAGTGCCCATTTAGGTATAAAGGTAAAAAATTACAAGATTGATATGGCGCTTATAAAAAAGCGCAAAGACGATATTGTGCTGAACGCCCGTAACGGTACTGAAAAGGCTTTGGATAAAATTAGCGGATTGGATTTGTTGTACGGCGAAGCATCCTTCACCGGCGAGAAAACTATTGCCGTGAAAATGCAAAGCAGCACCAAACACATAAAAGCCGGCTGGATATTTATCAATACCGGTACGGAAACAGTTATTCCGAAAATTGAAGGTTTAGAAGCGGTGAATTACCTTACTTCAACCAGTATATTAGAATTAAATAAAGTGCCCGAGCATCTGTTAGTGTTGGGCGGCAATTACATAGGGTTGGAGTTTGGGCAAATGTTCCGTCGATTTGGGAGTAAGGTTACCCTTATTGAACGTTCAGCGCGTTTGTTAGGTAAGGAGGACGAAGATATTGCTGTAGAAATGCAGAAAATTTTAAAGGCCGAAGCCATTGCTATTCATTTTTCGAGTGAGGTGATCCGGTTGAAGCAAAAAGAAAAAGGTAAAATAACCGCTACCATTAAAACGGGTGATGAGGAAAAAAAGGTTAAATGTTCGCACGTGTTGTTAGCAGTTGGTAGGGCACCACGAACTCAAATACTCAACCTGCAGAATACAGGTGTAGAGATTGATAAAAAAGGCTACATTAAAGTAAACAATAAGTTAGAAACCAATGTGCCGGGCATTTATGCGCTTGGCGACGTAAATGGCGGTCCGCCGTTTACTCATATTGCATATAACGACTATACCATCGTTTATCGCAATTTGATAGAAGGAACTAATTATAATACTGATGAGCGCCCCGTGCCTTACTGCATGTATACCGACCCGCAAATGGGCCGCGTGGGCATCAGCGAAACTGATGCTAAAAAGAAAGGATTGGACATTAAGGTAGCGCATTTGCCCATGGCCAGGGTTGCCCGCGCTGTTGAAGTTGGCGATACCCGTGGCTTTATGAAAGCTATTGTAGATACAAAAACAAAAAAGATATTAGGAGCTACGGTTCTTGGGGAAGAGGGTGGCGAAATTATGTCGGTATTACAAATGGCTATGGAGGGCGGCGTAACTTATGACAGGATTCGCTACTGTGTTTTTGCCCACCCATCGTATTCAGAGTCACTGAATAATTTGTTTATGACTATTGAAGAGTAAGTAATAAAGGTGATAAAGCTTGAAAAATTAAACAAGTCATTCGGTGATCTAAAAGCCGTGAGCGACGTTTCTTTTGAAGTTGCGCAAGGCGAAAAGATAATTTTATTAGGCACCAGCGGATGCGGTAAAACTACCCTGCTCAAAATGATCAACCGTTTAATTGAGCCTACATCGGGGAGTGTCTTTTTAAACGGCGAGAATATACAAAACATTAAGCCCGAACATTTAAGAAAAGGGATTGGATATGTTTTGCAAAATAACGGCTTATTCCCTCACTATACTATTGAAGAGAATATTGCAGTTGTGCCCCGGATGCTTAAATGGGATAGTAAAAAAATTGAGCAGCGTACCTTCAACCTATTAGAGAAGCTGCATTTGGATAGACATTATCTAAATGCATACCCGGCCGAGTTGAGCGGTGGCCAACAGCAACGGGTTGGTTTAGCGCGTGCGCTGGCAGCAGATCCGCCTGTTTTGTTAATGGACGAACCCTTTGGTGCATTAGATACCATTACGAGAACTAAAATTCAGGCGGAGTTTAAAAACTTGGACGAGCTAAAGCGCAAAACCGTAATAATGGTTACGCATGACGTGCAGGAAGCTTTTGAACTGAGCGACAGAGTTTGCCTGATGGACAAGGGTAGCATAATACAAATGGGTACACCGTCCGAACTGCTGTTTAACCCTTCCAATAAATTTGCAGTTGATTTTTTAAAGGAGCAAAACCTGCTGTTACAATTCAAAGCTGTAAAATTACTCCAAATAGTACCTGTACCTGAGTTTGGTGCTTATAACTTAGGCAGCATCAATTTAGACGTGGATGCTGATGTATGGCAAGTTTTAGAACTGTTCAAACAGCACAACGTTGATTTGCTCACTGTTACCGATCAACATAACCAACAAGTAAACACTCTGAGCTTTGCTGACTTGATGGCCGCTTTTTATCAGCATGTAAAAACTTACCGCCATGAATGAAACACAGCAATCATTATGGCAGTTTATGCATCAACAGGCTGATAAGTTGCTAACGCAAACCCTGCAGCATGTAGGGCTTACCTTTGTTTCACTCATTATAGCCATCATAATTGGCCTGCCGTTAGGGATATTGATCAGTCGCAAAAAGCAGTTGGCGGGAGTTGTTTTAGGTTTTGCAGGAGTAATGCAAACCATACCGAGTATCGCATTATTGGGATTCCTGATACCTGTATTGGGTATTGGAGCTAAACCGGCCATTGTCGCGCTGTTTTTATATGCTTTGCTACCTATAATCCGCAATACATACACAGGTATAGTGGGAGTTAATACAGATGTACGTGAAGCAGCGGTGGCCATGGGTATGACTGAAGCGCAAGTGCTAACAAAGGTTGAATTGCCCTTAGCTATGCCGGTAATATTCGCAGGTGTGCGTACGGCCACGGTAATTAATGTTGGTGTAGCTACCCTGGCATCTTACATTGCAGCAGGTGGTTTAGGCGAATTTATTTTCGGCGGCATATCACTAAACAACACCAACATGATATTGGCCGGAGCTATCCCGGCTGCTTTATTGGCAATTGTTTTTGATACTTTGCTCTCCCTGCTTCAAAACTTCAACCTCAAAAAAGTAAAGGTTGTTGCAATTGCAGCACCCGTTTTAGTGTTATTGCTCTCTTCATTTTATTTTTTGCCATCGGCGTACGGCAGCAAACTTACTGCCGGTTTTACCCCCGAATTTATGGGCAGGCAGGATGGTAACCTTGGTTTGCAAAGCAAGTATGGATTAAAGATCCACACTATTGTTATAAGCGATGCGGTAATGTATAAAGCCGCGTTTGAAAAGGAACTGGACGTAATAAGCGGATATTCAACTGATGGCAGGCTAAAAGCTTTTGACCTGGTTACATTGATTGATGACAAAAAGATATTTCCACCTTATTATGCCGCCCCGATAGTAAGTGAAACCGCTTTAAGGAAATTTCCCAAACTTGAGCAAGCTTTAAATCTGTTATCCGGCAAAATAAACGACAAGATTATGACGGAATTAAACTACCGTACAGACTATCTTCACCAAAGTCCTGAGCAGGTAGCTAAAGATTTTTTAGTAGCAAATAAACTATGGCGGCCTGCCAGAAAAGGTAAGGAAGGTGTAGTGCGCATCGGGTCAAAAATTTTTGGTGAACAGTACATTTTGGCAAGTATGTATGCTATGTTGATTGAAGGTTATACCAATTACACCGCATCTGCGAAAACTGGTTTAGGAGGCACTAAAATATGCTTTGATGCGCTTACCAATAACCAAATAGATTTTTATCCCGAATATACCGGAACCGGTTTGTTAGCGATTTTGCAGGCACCGAAAGCAACAGTTGACAGTTTGGCCGGCGACAGGGACAAAACATATCAATATGTTAAAACTGAGTTTAGCAACCGTTATAATATCAAATGGTTACAACCCATAGGGTTTAACAATGCGTATGCTTTAATGATGCGACGAAAACAAGCACAGCAATTGGCTGTTACAACTATATCAGATTTGAAACTTTATCTGGACGAAAAGTAAATGAATTTAAAAGACCGTTACCTTAACACGCGTAAGCTCACCGAATCCATTTGCAGCCACCTTCAAACGGAGGATTATGTGGTGCAGCCGGTTGTAGATGTGAGTCCGCCTAAGTGGCATTTAGGGCATACAACCTGGTTTTTTGAAACATTTATATTGAAGCCTTACTTCATGGGCTACCAGGAATATAATAGTGAGTTCAACTACGTGTTTAACAGTTACTATGAAACCGTAGGCAATCGCGTGATCCGTACAGATAGAGGTAATTTAAGTCGCCCAACTGTTGCCGATATTTATCGTTACCGCGAATATGTGGATGAGGCAATGTTGAACTTTTTATGCGAAGAGCCATCTGCCGATATAAAGGAACTGCTTGTATTAGGTTTTAACCACGAGGAACAACACCAGGAGTTGTTGCTTACAGATATCAAATACATACTGGGCCACAATCCGCTTTTCCCGGCGTACAATAAAAACCATCCTGCGCATAAGATAGAGGAAACGACTACTGGGTTTGTTACCATGCCTGAAGGCATTTATGAAATTGGTTTTGAGGGCAACGGTTTTTGCTTTGACAATGAGCTGAACAGACATAAAGTTTACCTCAATAACTATGAAATAAGCGCCAACTTGGTTTCCACAGCAGAGTATCTGGAATTTATAGAGGCCGATGGTTACCATGATTTCCGCTACTGGCATGCTGAGGGGTGGGATTGGGTTAAGAAC
Organism: Mucilaginibacter auburnensis; assembly: GCF_002797815.1. Taxonomy (NCBI): domain Bacteria; kingdom Pseudomonadati; phylum Bacteroidota; class Sphingobacteriia; order Sphingobacteriales; family Sphingobacteriaceae; genus Mucilaginibacter; species Mucilaginibacter auburnensis. Next base: position 20,385 of record NZ_PGFJ01000001.1, on the reverse strand, counting down.
AACAAAGTTGAAGCGCCGCTATACTGGCATTTGATAGACGGTGAATGGCACCATTATACTTACGCCGGCTTACAGCCTCTTAAACTGAATGAGCCGGTTTGCCACATTAGCTATTTTGAAGCTTGCGCTTATGCCGCCTGGAAAGGGATGCGCCTGCCAACCGAATTTGAATGGGAAGCGGCAGCCGACAAGTTCAACTGGGGCTCACGCTGGGAGTGGACGGAAAGTGCTTACCTGCCTTACCCGGGTTTTACCAAAGCAGCGGGTGCTATTGGCGAGTACAATGGCAAATTCATGGTCAATCAAATGGTTTTACGTGGTGCATCAGAGGTAACATCTCCGGGCCACAGCAGAAAAACCTACCGCAATTTTTTTCAAACTAACTTACGCTGGCAATTTACGGGCATACGTTTGGCCAAATAACATCTACATAAAATGAACACAGCTACCTTAACAGAAACAACTGATGCCAAAACGGCTCAATTTTACAGCGATGTTATTGATGGGTTAAAAAGCACCCCAAAGCGTCTGCAATCCAAATATTTTTATGACGCTAACGGCGATAAGATATTCCAGGAGCTGATGAATTGCGAGGAGTATTATCCTACCAATTGCGAACTGGAAATATTCTCTAAGAAAACAGCCGAACTGGCCGCAGCCATAGCCGGAGATGGCGGCCCATTTGACTTGATCGAGTTAGGTGCAGGCGATGCCATGAAGTCAGCTTACCTGTTGCGTTATTTATTAGAGCAAGGTGTTGACTTTACGTACATGCCGATAGATATTTCGGATAACGTAATTTGCTACCTGAACGAAACTTTACCTCAAACCCTGCCTGGGCTGCAAATTATCGGACTTAACGGCGAGTACTTCAATATGCTTGAGGAGGCCGAGCGCCTTTCAACCCGGCGCAAGGTGGTGATGTTTTTAGGATCAAATGTAGGTAACATGCCGGTGCCAGAAGCCATTGGTTTTATAAAAGAATTGAACAGGCATTTATCTCCCGGAGATATGCTGCTGATCGGCATCGATCTGAAAAAATCGCCTAAAACGGTGTTGGCGGCTTATAACGATAAGGAGGGTATCACTAAGCGATTTAACCTTAACCTGTTGCTGCGTATTAACAAGGAACTAAATGCCAACTTCAATGTTGAGCATTTTGACCACTATGCCACTTACGATCCCGAAACCGGAGCATGTAAAAGCTACCTGGTAAGTACAGAAGCCCAAACAGTGCATATAGGAAATGAGGTCATCCGCTTTGAAAAGGATGAGTACATCTTTATGGAAATATCTCAGAAATTCACTATTGCCGAAACAGAGCAAATGGCGCTTGAAGCCAACTTTACGCCTGTGCGCGAACTGTTTGACAGTAAAAAATGGTTTATGGATGCCGTGTGGCTGGCCTAAGCCCTGTTGCTTGTTTTGGCAGGGGTGTTTACCTTGCCAAACTTAGGGCAGCCGCAGTCTTTCTTAAAAATGCCGCAGGCAGATGTACATAGTAACAGCCCCAGTCCTAATAGAATAAATTTACTTTTTAACATCATCAACAGCGTAAGTAGTTACTAAAATACTAAATATTCCCATACCTGCACCTACGGTGTCGGCAAACAGATCTGCCCACTCGCAGCTGCGCCAGGTAAATATGGTGAGTTGCAATAGCTCAATCAGTCCGCCAAATACAATAGCGATCAGCAAGATGAACAAGGCGTGCTTATACATTAAGCGGTTAAGCCTTTGTTGCCTTATGAAACCGTTTACACATAACACAACAAACACAAAAAAGAAACCGCAGTGCACCAGCTTGTCAAACCCGGGGAAGAAGCGGGGAGAGCTGCCTATATGCCCCAGGTTGGCATTGCACATTATAAAAACAAATAAGGCCCACCATAAAGTGAGCCTTTGATATTTTAGCCATGCAGCCATTTATTCGCCGATAAGCGATTTATAAGCATCGGCAGATAATAAAGCATCGGCTTCTGCAGGGTTAGCTATAGTGATTTTTACCATCCAGCCATCACCGTAGGGGTCGCTGTTAACCAGTTCCGGCTGAGCATCAAGCCCGGGATTAACTTCCAATACGGTACCGGTAAGCGGCATAAACAGGTCTGATACGGTTTTAACCGCTTCAACCGTGCCAAACACTTCTTCGCCGGCCACTTCTTTTCCTACCGAAGTAATGTCAATGTAAACAATATCGCCCAGCTCACGCTGTGCAAATTCGGTAATGCCAATGTAGGCCTCGTTGCCCTCAACGCGTACCCACTCATGATCTTTGGTGTACTTTAACTCAGCAGGAAAGTTCATTTCTATCAATTTTTTATGTTCCCAAAAATAAGAAAACTTTATTGAACAGAAATAAGTTAGGTATAAAGCTTACATTTAATTTTATAAACCGCTGCACCGTTTCATCGTCTCACTGTGGATAGGAAACGATTTGAAACGATATTTTATAGAAATAGCTGACAGTTAATAATATGCTGTTTTTGTGTGAAACGAAAATGAGACGAGTGAAACGATTTTTGTAAATCTATTTCAGGATAAGCTACGCCACGTAAGCTTAATTTAGTTATAAACCAATTAACCATGCCATTCATAAAGTACAGAATTAACCTAGCGCTCTTATTACTGTGTATTATAACGGTGGCAGGCTGCAGTGAACAACCCGTTGAAAAGAAAAGCGGAAAACACCAGCCGTTAATGGTAGTTGAAAAAGTTGATGCCGATTTTATAGCAACGGTAAGTGATGGTGTAAATGCCGAAATAGCCGCCGGTAAGCTGGCTATGGAGAAAGGCACAGATAAGCGCATTAAGAACTTCGGACGCATTATGGTGAAGGATTATACCAAGGGCCTGGCTAAACTGGAAAAACTGGCGTCGGATAAAAGGATTCCGCTACCTGATAGTTTGACGGCGCCAACCGCAGGCAAAATAGCTGATCTGAACAGTAAAATGGGTAAAGACTTTGACCACGCTTACATAGCATACATAACCGCCGACCATAAAAGCGCTATTGATGTTTTTGAAAAGGCGCAAAAAAACTGTTTTGATAAGGATGTTAAAGCCATTGCACGCAAGGGTATACTGGTGTTCAAAAGGCACCTTGAGGCTATTTTCGCTATTCGGGATAGCATGAAATAACAACATCGTAGCCTGCTTTTTACCTTTAAATTTTGCAATAGCCCTTTTAAAGCAATAATTTGGCTGCGTTAATCAATTTAACACATAAAACTACAATATGTCGTCTCCAATTGTTACCGGTTTAATGGCTTATGGTATGTCGGGAAAGGTATTTCACGCTCCATTCTTAAGCACTAATCCACAATTTAAACTGAAGGCGGTTGTAGAGCGCAACCAAAAGAAAATGGTTGCCGACTATCCGGATGTTTTAAGCTACAGTTCGGTTGAAGAGCTGTTAAATGATGCTGAGATAGAACTCATCATAGTTAATACGCCTAACTTTACCCATTTTGAATTAGCCAAACGGGTGTTACAAGCTGGCAAACATGTTTTAATTGAAAAACCAGCCTGTGCTGATGCTGCCGAGGCAAAGGCTTTGTTTGATGAGGCCAGAAAAACGGGAAAGCAGGTGTTTGGTTACCAAAACCGCCGTTGGGACAGTGATTTTCTCTCTGTAAAGGAAGTTATTGAAAGCGGCAGGTTAGGTAAACTCACTGAGATGCACATCAGGTTTGACAGATATAAACCTGAGCTTTCTGTAAAGCCTTTTAAAGAAACCGGAGATACGCCGGTTACCGGTACCGGTTACGAACTGGGGCCGCATATAGTTGACCAGGCTATACATTTATTTGGAAAACCACTGTCATTTGATAAGATCGAAACCAAACAGCGCGAAGGTACCGAGATATTTGATTATATTAACCTAAGGCTTGTTTACCCTGGCGGCTTAGTGGTATCGCTGGTATCGGGCTTGTTAATTGCAGATGCACTTCCTGCTTATGTGGTGCATGGCTCGTTAGGGAGTTTTAGTAAACACCGTTGCGATGTTCAGGAAGCACAATTAAATATTCCGGTTTCGCCCGATGATCCTGCTTACGGCGTAGAGCCGGAAGGTTGTGATGGCAGGCTGGTTACAGTGGGCATTGACGGGAAAAAAAATATTGAAATGATAACGGCCCCTAAGGGCGACTATAATAATTTATTTTACGCGGTATATCATTCCATACGCCAAAATGCGTTATACCCCATAACAGAAGAACATTTGGTATGGCAAATGGAAATGCTTCAATGATTTTAAAGATGATGAAACGCTTATTATTTTTTTTAGGTCTGGTTATAGCAGCCGGCTGCAGCAATGCGCAAACCAATAATGGTACTATTGCACATTATCGTATATTAAAACCCGACAGTACTTTTACCCAATGGACGGACCTTAAAAAGGGACAGCCCGCCATGATCATTTATTTTGGTACGGATTGCCCGCACTGCCAGCAACTAACCATGGAAATGAAAGACAGGATGAATGTGCTTAAAAATATTCAGATAGTAATGGTTACCTTCTCTAAAACTGAGTATCCGTGGATGGGCATGATCAAAAACTTTGAACGCGATTATCAGCTATACAAGTACAAAAACATAGTTATGGGTACCGAGTATCCTGATTATTTAAAGTATGGCTTTTACCCTGTACAGCGTTACTATCAGGTGCAAACCACGCCGTACATAGCTATTTACAATAAACAAGGCAAGCTAACCAAAGCTTTTTCAAAAGAACCTAAGATTGATGATCTGGTAGCCGCTGTTAAGAAAGCGATATTATAATTAAAATAGCAGCAATTATTGCTGCTGCTGTTGTTGCTGTTGTATCATTTCCATGTAACGTTGATAGCTGTTTTTAGTTACAACGTTGGCATCAGCCGGCGTAGGTGCAGATATGATCTCAACCGTTGAACTTTCTACAGGCGCGTTGCCAATTTCGTCATCGACAGTTACCGACACTTCCAGGCGGTGCCCCGAAGCGCCTTTGTAAACGCCTTTAACCGGCGAGCAATCGCTAAAGTTTCGGCCAACGGCTAATCTAACATGCGTTTCGTTGGCTATGCAGTTATTGGTAGGGTCAATGCCCAGCCAACCATAGTCGGGTATATAAGCTTCGGCCCAGGCATGGGTAGCGCCTTCGCCGCGCATGCCGTTTTTGTAGGTGCAAATATAGCCGCTAACATAGCGCGCGGGTATTTTAACCAATCGCAGCATTTCGGTTAATATATGTGCAAAGTCCTGGCATACACCCGCTTTTATTTTCCAGATTTCATCTAAGGTAGTTTCAACTGTAGTTACACCCTTTATGTATTCAAAATTATCATACACATACTGGCAAAACCGCAAAGCCACCTGGTAGGGGGTGTCGTCTATTGACCATTCTTCGTCAACAACTTTTTGCAGATCGGCCAACCCCTCAAACTGTTCCTGCCTTAAAAAATCAATATAAGGGGCCATATGCTTTAATGGTTTAAGATCTTCCCATTGCTGCGCGGGGAAAATATCATTAATAGGCAGAGGGCGATGCTTGGTAACTACCAGTACTTTTGATGTGATGACCAGCATGGAATGCGGCTCGCTATAGGTGAAAGTACCTACCTCGTTACCATAGTAGTCAATAAAGGTATCAACCAATGGGCTGCCACTTACTATAACATCATGCTTGATAACATCTTGATAATCATCCTTTATTGGAAAGAGAATGATCTGATTAGCGCTGTCTCTAACGGGTCTGTCGTACAGGTAGGTAGTAATATGTTGAATTTGAAACTCAGGCATTGTGTGTTTTTTTAACCTTAATTAATTACGAATTGCCGAAATAATACTGATTCATAGCATCGCTTATTCCGTACAACTCACTGCGGATCTGTGCCAAAAAGTGGTGTAGCCCTTCTTGCTTTATGCTGCGTACCGAACTGTATTTAATGCGACTTTGAAGCCGGCCTATCTGGAAAGATAACTCCCTGAAATTATCCAGATTGCTATCTTTTTTCAGGCGTTCAAAATACTTTTGTATGTTGTTAATGGAGTAGATAACCGAGCGTGGAAAGTCATTGTTCAATACTACCTGCTCCAAAACATTCTCCGCCTCAAAGCCCTCACGGTAGGTTTTAAGATACAACTCGTAACCGCCTAATGACAGCAACAGGTGTTTCCAATACGTGGTATCTGTTAACAGGTCGGGGTTTTCTGAAATAGACCCAAACTTTGTATCCAAAATATCAACAGATTGTATGGCGCGTTCCAGGTATTTACCCATATTCATAAAGCTGCGTCCTTCGCCACGTTCCATGGTAATTTCAACCGTGCCGTAATACAACATTACCTGCTTAATGAGCACATCCAGCAAACCAATAGGATCTTCGCGTTGTAAAGCGCGTTCCAGTTTGCTATCCTTTACCGCATGATAGTACTCGTTAAGGCACTGCCAAAGGTCTTTGGTAATGTGTTCCTGCACGCCGCGGGCATTTTCACGAGCCAGCGTAATGATGTTCACAATAGAATTAGAGTTGCCCTTGCCGGTAACCATGTACTTTAGTACCGCTCGGCTATCGTTCTCAAAAGCTGCCGCTTCCTCGTCGCTTAAGCTGGAGTACATTACAATTACCGGTTCCCAGGTAAACTCTTCAATGGTATCCTGTGATGAGGCGTAATTGATCTTCAGCATACGCAATAAACCGTCGCTGCGCTCAATATATCGGCTCATCCAAAAAAAACTTGCTGCTACCCTGCTTAACATATGCCAGCCCCCCAGCCCCCTAAAGGGGGAGTAATAATTAATATTTTATTTAAAAATGTCTTCATGAACAAAGTTTTATTTGTTCCCCCTTTAGGGGGTTAGGGGGCCTATGCCAGCACCCACGTATCCTTACTGCCCCCGCCTTGTGAACTGTTTACTACCAGTGAGCCTTCTTTGAGCGCTACACGGGTTAATCCGCCAGGCACTATCTCAATACCATCCGGACCGAACAACGCATAGGGCCTCAGGTCAATACGCCTCGGTTTAAGCTCTCCCTGCATGTAGCATGGCGCTGCCGAAAGGCTGATGGTTGGCTGTGCTATAAAGTTGCGTGGCTCTTTCAGTATCTCTTTTTTATAATCTTCTATTTCCTGGTCAGATGCTGCATGCCCCATCAGCATACCGTAGCCGCCGCTGCCGTTGGTGCGTTTTATTACCATTCGGTTCATGTTTTTAAACACATAATCCATTTCATCCGGATTGCCTAACTGGTGCGTTGGTACGTTTTTCAATATAGGCTCTTCATTCAGGTAATATTTGATCATTTGCGGCACATAGGTGTAAACGGCTTTGTCATCGGCCACGCCATTACCAATAGCATTTACTATGGCCACATTGCCTTTGCGGTAAGCGCCCATTATACCTGCAACACCCAACATGCTTTGCGGATTGAATACCAACGGATCAAGATAATCATCATCAACCCGGCGGTATATTACATCAACCTGTTGCAGGCCAACGGTAGTTTTCATGTAAACCTTGTGGTCTTTAACAACCAGGTCGCGCCCTTCAACCAATTCAACACCCATTAAGCGCGCCAGTGTGGTGTGCTCAAAATAGGCTGAATTATATATACCCGGACTTAGCAGCACAATGGTTGGGTTGGCAATTTGCCGTGGTGATAGCGCCAAAAGATTGCGGTATAATATAGCGGGATACTCGGTAACGCTGCGTACACCGCATTGTGGCAACAGGTCGGGAAACAAACGTTTGGTTATTTCCCTATTCTCCAGCATATAGCTAACACCTGATGGCGTACGCAGGTTATCTTCCAGCACGTAGAATGTTCCATCGCTGTCACGTATAAGATCTATACCGGAAATGTGAATGTAGATGTCATAAGGTACATTCAACTGGTACATTTCGCGCAAAAAATGCGGGCAGGAGTAAATAACGTCAATAGGTACTATGCCGTCTTTAATTATAAACTGGTTATGGTAAATATCTTTAAGGAAGTGGTTGAGCGCGGTTAGGCGCTGTTTAATGCCTTTTTCAACAAAAGCCCACTCAGCAGCTGTTATGATACGTGGAATAATATCAAAAGGAAATATTTTTTCAATTCCTTCACCACTATTATATACAGTAAAGGTTATACCCTGGCTCATGAAGAGACGTTTAGCTAACTCCTCTTTTTTATTGAGATCGTCGGCAGATTCGCCCGAAATGTATTCAATTACTTTGCGATAATGATCGCGTACATTGGAATCATCACCATACATTTCATCCCAAACGCCACTTATAGGGCTATATTCATTAAAATAGGCTGATTCCTGCATGTAAAATCGCTCGTTTAAATTATTGGTTACTCAATTTTTTCATCAATAATGAAATATATGAGTTGTTTTTTATAAAAATGCAATTTATTTTGAAATATTTATAATTATTTATCAATAAAATTTAAATATTTCTAAAATGTAATGGATGTATGGGCAATAATCGAAATAGTGATGGGCGTTTTGTGTGGTTAATCGCTTTCATGCCCTATAGTTAAAGACGATAGGAGCTCAAATTTTAGCTGAACTCTTGTTTCAATCCAAATTTAAAATCAATCTCCAATATTCCATAATATGGATTTTATTCCAAAAAATGGAATTGTGGCATGGGGCAAAACATCGTTTTTAGGCTTGAAATGCAGGTTTGGCACGGTGGAACGTATTTTGTATAAACCGGATCAACGATAAAAGCCCAATAATAGAATGAAAAAATTTACTCCCCTGATGTTAGCTGCACTTACTTTATTAGCAGCATGCAAAAAAAGCAGCATTACCCCAGATCAAAATACCAACGGTGGTAATAACATAACAAAACTTGCACCTGATGGTTTTAATTTTGCTACCACAAAAAACGTAACCGTATCACTTTCGCTTAAAGCGCCAAACGGCGATGCTTTGAAAGGGGTAGTAGTTAGCCTATATAATCCGGCAAATACTAATGGAAACGCGGCTATATATAAGGGAGTGACTGATGCCAGCGGAAACCTGGTTGCAGCTGTAACTATCCCGGCAACAGTTAAACAGTTGGTTATTGACCCGGCTTATGTTGGTTTAATGCGTAATGCTGTAGCTAACATAAATGGTTCTTCGGTTAGTGCAACTATAGGTGGTCCGTCTGTTTTTGGTGGCGACATAGTTCCACAAGCAATAGTTGAACAAAGCGGCTCATCATCCTCAACGTTAACCACACTGGCTTCGGGCATAACATTTGTTTATCCATCACCTTATACTTCTTCAAGTGATGCTATTGTAAACACTTCACAAACACCATTCAACCTGGGCGTTCCCAAGTTTCTGTTGCCTAATGATGATGTGATCAGCGCTTCGTTATTGAGCTATGTAAACGCGTCTTTGCCTGAATACAAACCGGTTCCTGATACGCACCCGGAATATTTATCAAGCAAAGTAACCTCAACACTTAACGTTGTTGAAAAATCAGATGTCTGGATAACTTTTGTTGCCGAAGGCGCAGGTAACCTTAACACTTTAGGGTTTTATACTTACAAAACAGGTAGTGCTCCTACAAGCGAATCTGATATAGATAAAGTAACTATTATTCTTCCAAATGCATCGGGCGCAGGATCAGGCGGCGGCTTAAAATCTGGTAACAAAGTTAAATTAGGAACTTTTGACCCGGGAACTTCAATTGGTTTTGTATTAATTGGCAACGGCTGGACTGGTAAAGGAGTAGCAACAGGCAATACCAAATTCTATTCAGACGATAAACTTAACCCTGAAACTAATTCGGCATTAAAGAAACATACCGTAGTATTATATGATGATGTAAACAAAGTTACTTTAGTTGGATTTGAAGATCTAAACAGACAAACCGGTTCAGATAACGATTTCAACGACTTAGTATTCTATGCTTCATCAAACCCTATTACAGGTATCTCTAATGTGGGTGTTCCGGTTGTTGATAAAGGTGGCGATGCTGATGGCGATGGTGTAGCGGACGAGTTAGACGCTTTCCCTAATGATGCAAGTAAAGCTTATGTAAGCTACTATCCATCAGCAAGTGGCTATGCTAACATTGCTTTTGAAGATAACTGGCCAACCAAAGGCGATTACGACCTGAATGACGTAGTAGTTAAATACCGTTACACTTTTGAAAGCAATGCACAAAATAAAGTAGTTACTATAAAAGGCGATTACAACGTTACCGCAGTAGGTGCATCATTTAAAAATGGTTTCGGTGTTCAGTTCCCATTCGCTGCATCTAACGTAGCAAGCGTTACCGGTCAGAAATTTAAAGACAACTATATTTCATTGGCAGGTAATGGTGTTGAAGCTGGTCAAAGCAAAGCGGTTATTATACCTTTTGATAACACCGACCTGATGTTGAACAACCCGGATAACGGCTACTTTGTTAACGTATTAAACTCAAGAGATAAAGTTACTAACGGCGCTACAGCAACAGTGGTAATGACACTTTCAACTCCGGTTGCACAGTCAACCATAACAGGTGCAAGTATCAACTCATTCCTCATCAGTAACTCACGCCGCACGCATGAAGTGCACTTGCCGGGTTACGCTCCAACTGATAAAGCCGATGCTAAGTTGTTGGGCCAGGGTGATGATAACTCAATCCCATCTTCATCAAGATACTATTTAACCAAAGACAACTGGCCATGGGCTATAAGCTTTGCAGATAATTTTACATACCCCTTAGAACAAGTTAAAATAACCGACGCGTATCCGCACTTTGCTGATTGGGCCAGCTCAGGCGGATCATTATTCCCGGATTGGTATACTAATACCGGTTCAGGCTATCGCGTTAACTCAAACCTGTATACTAAGTAACTAAGGTTTGAGTGTTCGGAAAACCGTCCCGATTTTTCGGGACGGTTTTTTTGTTTAAACGGTTTTAGAGTTTTCGCTCCTGCAACATTTTGTAAATGGTTGATTTGCCTATATCCAACTTTTGGGCAACCTTAACCACATTGTTTTCATACTTATGCAGGTAGGCTCTGATAATATCGCACGTATATTCTTCTAATGTTTTATCGCCGGTTGCTACAATGTTGTCTCTGCCGGAAGTGTGAAAGCTCAGGTCGTCAGCAGTGATCTCTTTCCCATCGCACATCACAGCCGCCAGTTCAATAGCTGATCTTAGTTCCCGTACATTGCCGGGAAAGGAATAGCTGATCAGTTTGTTTTTAGCCTCGTTGCTTAATTGCTTAGCCGGCATCCGGTTCTCTTTAACAAATTCATCCAGAAAAGCCTTTGCCAGCAGTAAAATATCAGTACCCCGGTCGCGCAGGGGAGGCAATTCAATAGGTAAGCCCATTATGCGGTAATAAAAGTCCTCGCGGAAAGTGCCTTTTTTTACTAATTCGGCCAGGTTTTTATGAGTGGCCACAATTAATCGTACATCAAGCTTAACCTTATCGTGGCCGCCAAGGCGGGTTAGTTCACGTTCTTGCAAAACACGTAGCAGCTTGCTTTGCATGGCCGGCTCCATTTCGCCTATCTCGTCTAAAAATAATGTGCCCTTGTTAGCTTCTTCAAATTTTCCCGTTTTGCGGGAGTTGGCTCCTGTAAATGCGCCTTTTTCATAACCGAACAACTCGCTTTCTAAAAGTTCTGACGGTATTGCCGACATGTTAAGGGCAACAAAAGGTTTTTTAGCCCTGTCGGAGTTGTAATGTATGGCCTTCGCTACCAATTCTTTACCGGTACCTGTCTCACCGGTTACAGATACATTGATGTTGGCCTTTGCCGCTTTTTCTATTAAGCCAAATATCTTTTTAATAGCAGGCGACGCGCCCACCATTATGTTCCCTATCTCATATTTATGCCCCAGTTCCTCCCGCAGGTGCTCAACTTCTTTTTTAAGCGATTGATTTTCGCGTACGCGTATAACGGCATTCCACAGCAGCTCCTTAATGTTGTCGTTCTTGACGAGGTAATCGCTAACGCCGGTTTTAAGCAGATCAACCGCTGTGTTTACGTCACTTTGACCGCTTATTACAATTACGGGTACAGATGCATCGGCCAACCTGATTTTCTTAAATAGCTCGGCACCGGTCATGTCTGGCAACGAGTAATCAATGGTGATCAGATCAGGCTTTTTGTGCAGATTTTTTATGCAGTCAGTAGCAGTGGTAAAACGGGTAACCTGGTAATCAGGGTTAAGAGAAAGCTGATAATTTAATAATTCGCTGTACCAAACATCGTCTTCAACAATAAAAATATGGTAAGCGCTCATGTGTTAAATAATAAGAAATGGTTGTTTTAACGGGTAAAGAAAGCAAGGTTTATTAAATATAGAAAATTTTCCAAAAAATGGAATAATAATTTAAATAATTACACTGATTATCAGTTGTTTATGTTTTGGTATATTTTATGAATATAGCTTATAAGAATATATAAACCAAATGAAACCAACCAACACAATTTTGCTGAACGATGCTATTTGTCCATCAGAGGCAATAACCGGAATTAAAAATGATGCAGCGGTAGCATACAACGCACGTATGAATGTTATCAGGTTTATAGCCATATGCTCTGTAGTATGGGGCCATAGTTTGTTAAGTTATGAAGAACGCCTGTTGAATAACATCCATTACCAAATGCTGCATGCAGTTATGGTTCAGACAGGGCGGGTAGGAACTATTATGTTCTTCCTGGTATCAGGTTTTTTGTTGTACGATAAAATACAAATTTATACCCCGGCAACTTATTTAAGCCACCGTTTAAAGCAAGTAATTTTTCCGTGGATGGCTTTCCTTTTTTTAGTTGTTATAATACAGCTGATTGATGTAATATCTATTAGGGGATTGATCAAAGGGAACTTGATGCACACATCAATAGTTTTGTTTTCGCTTATAAAAGGGTCGGTTTTTCATGCTGCTTACTGGTTTGTACCGGTGGCTGTTTTTTCAGCTTTAATACTGGTTGCTTTAAAAAAGTATATAAACAAAGTATGGTTTGCCGTACTGCTGGCCGTTTTGAGCATATTTCATGGTATTAACCTTTACTTGGGTTGGATACCCGTAAGCCATACTATTGCATTTTTAGGGTATGTATTTTACCTATGGTTGGGTATGTTCATTAAACGGAATATTGATGAAATAAAAAACATCCTGGATAACTTTTCTATAACTATACTTTGTTGTATACTGCTTGTTGTTTTCTGGCTGGCCTGTATGGAGGGAATTAACTTAACTCACTTAGGCTGTACAGACGCTTATGCTTCACTACGCCTTTCAAATGCAGAGCTTTCTGTACTATTGTTTATTGTTTTATTAAAGTCTGACAATGTGAGCTTTATTGACAGGTTCAAACCCCGCCAAAATACATTCGGCATTTATTTGATCCACTCGTTGGTAATTATGCAATTGGTGCCTGTTGTAAACACCTTTATTAAAGCTCACATCAATCAGTTTAGCATAGTTCAGTTCACCGAGCTGCAAACGCTGTTTTTTGTAACCGTATTTTTCCTCACCCTTGCAATTGTACAAATGCTAAGGCATACACCATTACGTATTTTACTGGGGTTTTTTAGCCGCTAAAATGGGCCGCCAATTGGGCATTGAATTTCCCGCTAACTTATAAAAATGCTTAGTTGCAGCTGATAACATGTAATTTGGAGCTAAATAAGGCTGTAAATAACATTGGCGTATGATTTGTAATTGTTAAAGCGTAAAACTTATTATCATGAAAAACAACGTTGCTTTAAGCACCACCTTAACAACCCTTATTATTGTAGTACTTGTTTTAGCCGCCTTAACGTTTATGGATAATAACACCACAAAAAACACATACGCCTGCATAATTTTACTTTGCTGTATTGTTGTGTTTACAGTTTCCATATCACTACGCCATTCTGCAAAGGAAAAAAGTAGCGATTTGGAAAAAAGTGAAGGCTTAATGTTCTGAAAATTAATTTCTTTAAAAGAAACCATTGCTTATTAGCGGGTGTTATACTAAAAAAGTTAAACACCTATGAAAAATAAAGTAACCATATTTATAGCGCTGGCTGCGCTATTGGCAGGGTGTAGCACCACTACCGAAATAACCAGCTCATGGCGTAAGCCAAACGCCACCGCCGACAATTTTGACCACATATTTGTAGCGGCTTTAACAACTAACATTGCAGCCAAGCAAGCTGTAGAAAACGGGATTCAGGAAAAATTACAGGAACAGGGAATTAAGGTTGATAAAAGCCTTGATGCTTTTCCGCCGGATTTTAATAACAATAACGCGCAGAGAAAAGATCTGGTACTTAGCCGCATACAAGGTACCGGGTCTGATGGTATTTTAACTATAGCCTTGCTGAAGGAAGATACCGAAACGCATTACCGCCCAGGTATGGGTATGTGGAATCCAGGTTTACGTTATGGTTATTATAATTCTTTTTGGAACTATTATAATAACTGGTACCCATCGTTATATGACCCGGGCTACTACGACGAAACCAAGGTTTATTATCTGGAAACCAACCTTTATAATGCTAAGACTGAACAATTGATATGGACGGCACAATCAAAGACTTATGATCCTACAAGCATTAACAGCTTTTTAAAAGGTTATTTGAAAACCATACAGGAGCAAATGGTGAAAGATGGTTTAATAAAGCCTACTGCTGCTATAACAGCTTCAAAATAATTGTGCTATGTAAGCACAAAAAAAATCCCGGTTACGCTTAAGTACCGGGATTTTTTTATGATAGATGTAATTCTCTATTTCAGAAAAAGTGTGCCTTTGCCCATTGTATAACCATCGGCATACATTAAAATGGTGTAGGTGCCTTTTTGGAAGGGCTGTTGGCTCATCCAGTCAACCACGTAGGTTTTGCCGTCATCATTAAAATCAATTGATGTGCGGTAAGTAGCTTGCAGCTCCGTATCGTCTGCGCTGAAAGTTCCGCCATCTGTAGCAGTGATCAAATTGCCTGTTGGGTCAATTATCCTGAAGAAAATATCATGCGTTCCTTTAGCTGCTACCTGGTTTCCCGCTACGGTAAACGCTATTTTTAGCTTGTTAACGTTTTTGGCTTTGGTTTCATCGCTTTCTTTACCATTGCTTTTAACCTTATAACCAACAATGTTAATAGCGCCAACTTTTAAGGCTGAAGCAACCTGTACCTTGGTGTTCAGGTCTTGATTTTGTTTTTCCAGATCAGAAGCTTTGGCAGCAACAGTAGTAAGATTGGTGCGTAGTGTGTCGCGTTCAATGGTCAGATCCTGATTTTGTTTTTTCAGTTCTTCAATGTCGGCAGTGTATTTGGTAACAAAATAGCGTAGCTGCTTAACGTCCTCCTGTGCTTTTGAAAGTTCGGCGGCTGTTAATTTTCCTTTCGCCAGTTCGCTGCGCAATACTTTTATTTTAGCCTGCAAAGAATCGTTCTTTGCCTGCATTTCACTCGTCATGCGTACGCGGCCTGCATTTACCTGGGCTATTTGCGCTTCAAGGCTGTCTAATTCAGTTTCGAGGCGGGTTTTTTGATCGTTTACATAAACAATCCTGTCGTCGGCCTTATTTTTTTTCAGGTACAAATAAACATCGGTTCCTAACAACGCAATTATCACCAATATTAAAAAGTAAATAACATTGGAGTTTTTTTTAGGCGTTTGTTCTTGTTGGTTTTCCATAAAAATTGATGATTAAATTAAGTATTAACAGCCCTGCCATGAGCAGGCTGCAAACTTTTTGCACGGTATTATTAATAATTAACGCTCCAAAATAAAGGATATTTTATGGACATTAATGGTTATTTAATTAAATGTTATACGTAAAAATGCGAAAAATGTAATAATGTTTGTAACAGGTGATAAAATTTTTATGCTAAAAACGGGTAACAAAACGCCATGTTGTTGGTAATAACTAATTAAAAAATTAATAATAAACAGGCAAGCAATTGAGTTTATATCTTTGCACTTTCCTCACAAAAAACCGCTTAATGTATTTATATCGATATATAATTTTACTATTAATTGTGCCTTTTATGGCCGCCGCGCAAGGCCCCGTTATTGATACCGTTGCAAAGGTGCCGTTTGAGCCCAAGCGCGAGTTTAGAGGTGTTTGGATAGCTACTGTAGAGAATATTGACTGGCCTACACGTGCTAATATGCCTTCGGCCGACCAGCAAAAACAGCTGATAGATATTTTGAACGCCCACCAGCAAACGGGCATCAATGCGGTTATGTTCCAGGTTAGGCCAGCCGCCGATGCCTTTTATGCCAAAGGCAGTGAGCCCTGGGCCCGCTGGCTTAACGGAAAGCAAGGGCAACCACCGGTTCCGTTTTATGACCCGTTGCAACTGGCTATAACCGAGGCCCACAAACGGGGGATGGAACTGCATGCCTGGTTTAACCCTTACCGTGCTACTAATGACGCCAGATTTAACCTGATAAGCCCTGATCATATTACCAATTTAAAGCCAGAGTGGTTTTTTATATATGGCGGCAAAAAACACTTTGACCCCGGATTGCCTGAGGTGCGCGAGTACATTGTAAAGGTGATATTAAATGTGGTAGATAATTACGATATAGATGGCGTGCATATGGATGATTATTTTTACCCATATGCCATATCCGGACAAAAAATAAATGACTCGGCAAGTTATGCCAAGTATGGCGGCGAGTTTAAAGACATACGCGACTGGCGCCGCAACAATGTTGACCAGTTAATAAAAATGATTGCCGACAGCGTGCACAAACATAACCCGCGCATTAAGTTTGGTATTAGTCCGTTTGGCATATGGGCCAACAAATCGCAAAACGCGGAAGGCTCTGATACACGTGGTGGTGATTCCTACTATGGCCAATTTGCTGATTCGCGCAAATGGATAAGAGAAGGTTGGCTGGATTATATCAATCCGCAATTGTATTGGCAAATTGGGTACAGGCTTGCTGCTTTTAATACTTTGGTTGACTGGTGGAGCAATTACACCAACAATCACCATTTATATATAGGGCAAGCCCCATATCGTATGGCAGAAAAAGCGTCTGTAGCTTTTCATAATACTAATGAACTACCTAATCAGATCAGGTATCTGCGCGAAAATCCGCGGGTACAGGGAAGTGTATTTTTTAGCTCCAATTCGTTAACCAAAAACCTATATGGGTTTACAGATACCCTGAAGCAGAATTTTTACCGTTACCCGGCTTTGCCTCCGCCTATGCTTTGGCTGGATTCGGTTGCGCCGAATGTGCCACGTAATTTATCAGTAACCAAAATAGCGCCACGAACCGTACAGCTAAAATGGGAAGTGCCATTACTTGCTGCAGATAAAGAGCCTGTTTACGGGTATGTTATTTATCGCTTTGAAAATACAGAAAAGATCAACCTGGAAAACCCTGAAAATATTCTGCGCATTAATTATAACATAGGTACTGTATTTAATGATACCACAGTGCAACCCGGCAAAACTTATTTGTATGTTATAACGGCGATAGACCGGCTCAAAAATGAGAGCGAACGAACGCCGGCCATAGCAGCTATTATAAATTAGGTTGCTGATGGTAACATAGCATCTATAATAAAATCTTTCCTCCGTGAGAGCAGTTATACAAAGAGTATCAGAAGCAGTATGTAAGGTAGACGGCAATGTAACCGGTCAGATTGAAACCGGTCTGCTTATATTATTAGGTATTGAAGATGCCGATACTGATGAGGACCTGCAATGGCTGGCGCAAAAGATATGCGGATTGCGAATTTTTGCCGATGAGAACGGCCTTATGAACAAAGCGCTTGCCGATGTGGATGGCGGCATCCTTCTTATTTCACAGTTTACTTTATTCGCTCAAACCAAAAAGGGCAATCGCCCGTCGTTTATTCGCGCTGCGCGACCGGATAAAGCCATTCCCCTTTATGAGAAAATGATAATCAAACTGGAAGAGTTAAGCGGCAAAAAGGTGGCTGCCGGGATTTTTGGGGCGGATATGAAGATAAGCCTCACTAACGACGGGCCGGTTACCATAATTATGAACACAAAAGACAAGGATAACTATTAGCATATGGAATTGTCGGAAGTACAAAAGGCCGTTGACAATTGGATAAAAACAACCGGCATCCGTTATTTTAACGAACTGACCAATACCGCTATATTAATGGAGGAAGTGGGTGAGGTGGCCCGCATAATGGCGCGGCAATATGGCGAGCAATCTTTTAAAAAGTCGGATACAGAAGTAAACCTCGCTGATGAAATGGCTGACGTTTTATTTGTGCTGGTGTGCCTGGCCAACCAAACCGGCATAGACCTTACCGAAGCCCTCCAAAAAAACCTCGAGAAGAAAAGCATCCGCGATGCGGAACGGCATAAGAATAACGAGAAGCTGAAATGAAAAATGTTGAGACGCGGTAATATCGCGTCTTTTTTTGAGTAAAATTTAAATGCAATTTTGTTGCATTTGTTGAATTAAAACTTTAGTTTAGCCTAAACCTAATTTACTTGTTATGAGAAAGATTTTAATTGCAACTGTTTTTGCCTTGGTATTTCAGGGTTGTAAAGGGCCGGATAATAAAAATGATAAGATAACGGCTGATCCGAACGCTGAAATAAGAATAGATGAGCCGGTGGGGAATGCCGAAACAATGGCAGTGGCAATGGCGCCACCGGTTGTTAATCAGGTAAAATTTCCGCCGCCAGTGTTAAAGCCTGATCTTGGATCCAAGCCGCAGGAGATGGAGAAAAAGATCATTAAAGAAGGCGAACTCCGGTTTAAAACTGCTGACATAACTGCTGCCAGAAAAGCTTTGGTTGCATCGTTGGTAAAACTTGGTGGCTATGTTTCTGAGGAGAGTGAAAATAATTACGACGGCCAGAAAGAGATAACACTCAATACCCGCATTCCCGCTAAAAATTTCGATGCGTTTTTGACTGCGGTATCTACTAATGCAGAGAGCATCGACTCTAAAAATATC
The DNA here is from genome assembly GCF_002797815.1 of Mucilaginibacter auburnensis. NCBI lineage: Bacteria > Pseudomonadati > Bacteroidota > Sphingobacteriia > Sphingobacteriales > Sphingobacteriaceae > Mucilaginibacter > Mucilaginibacter auburnensis. The sequence goes on along the minus strand of NZ_PGFJ01000001.1, from coordinate 1,500 downwards.
CGCATAAAAGACGTAACTACAGAGTTTATTGATGTTACCACGCAACTGGCCAATAAAAAGAAACTGGAAGCGCGCTATTTAGAGTTGCTGAACAAGGGCAGTAAGGTGTCTGACCTGTTAGAGATTGAAGATAAACTTACAGAAATACGAAGCAGTATTGAATCAACCCAGGGGCAGCTCAATTATTTGTCTAAGCAGGTGGCTTATAGCTCTCTGAATATTACCTTCTATTCTAAACAAACCGTTCAGGACAACGGGCAAACATTCGGCTATAAAATTAAAAACGCTTTAACCAGCGGTTGGTATACCTTAGGCGGCATGTTCTTCGGTTTTGTAGCCTGGTGGCCAATTTGGTTGGTGTTGGTTATGGTTGTTTACGCGTTCAGGAAGTGGCGTAAAAGCAAAAGAAAGGAATAAGAATAGCGACGCAAACTTTGGGTCGCTACTCTATATTATAGTTTCAGTTTCACCAGGCGCTCTCCTTCTAAAACCGGGATGGCGGTGGTTACATCAACATTCAGACAAAAAGCTATATCTTTTTCGATACCTAATTTTTTCAAACGCTCACTGTGTGATGTTTTGCTGAGATAGGCGTTAAGGTCGTTTTTAGCTAAGCCGAACATGTCATTTGCGGCAATGGCGGGGTCATCTATTTTGAAACCCTCGTTTTTTAATTGCTCAACAACAGCACCTGCGAATAAGGTATCTTCAAGGTTGAAGTTGTTTTTCCAGCCGGAACAAACCAACAAAATATTGTCCTGCTGCTGTTTAAGCCAGTTACAAAGCGAGCTGATATTTAAAAAAGATCCTATCACTACCTTTTTAGCCATACGCGAGAGGTGCAAAGCGTGTGTACCATTGGTAGTGGTTAAAACAATGGTTTTACCATTCACCTTTTCTTTTGTGTAGGAGAACGGCGAGTTGCCAAAGTCAAAACCTGCCACAACTTCGCCATCGCGCTCGGCGGCTAACAGGTAATCAAACCCTTTTTCAATGTAGGCGCTGCACTCTTCTACCTTTGATACGGGAATGATTGCTTCAGCACCGTTTTCAATGCCGTAGCAAATAGAGGTAGTAGCCCTGAAAATATCAATGATGACCACGATATAATCCTCAACCTTATACAGGGGTATAAGAGCAGGAGTAAGGCAAACCTGTAGTTTAGCCCCAGCCCCCCGGCCCCCTGAAGGGGGAGTGTTATTAGTATCTTTATTCAATTTTTTAATTTAAATGATGGGAAGTTCCCCCTTAGGGGGCAAACGGTGGTTTAACCACTTTTGCTTTAATTTTGTTATCTCTTATTTTGATAAAGATCTCGGTACCTTCTTTAGCAAAAGCCGTAGGTACATAACCCATACCAATAGCTTTTTGTAATGATGGAGATTGTGTGCCGGAGGTAACCCTGCCTATTGTGTTGCCATCGGCATCTGTTATCTCATAATCATGCCTTGGGATGCCTCTTTCCAGCATTTCAAAGCCAACCAGTTTTTTGGTAATGCC